>NZ_CP086107.1:0-334369 GCF_016765655.2 Skermanella mucosa | reverse complement strand
GTGTTGATTCCCCAAAGGACCTTGCCGGGCAGGCCGCGCGCGATCAGTTCGCGGCAGAACTCGACGAACTTCTTCCGGTTGATCGTCGGTTCCTCGTCGGCCAGGATGAAGAACCGGACGTCGTGGCGCCGGTACAGCGTCTCGATCTCATCGACGACTTTCTTCGGATCGCGGATACGGTAGTCCCGCCAGAACTTCCACTGCGAACAGAAGGAACAGGTGAAGGGGCAGCCTCTCGCCATGCTGGGAATGGCCACGCGGGCGCCGAGGGGAATGTATTTGTATTTCTCCCACTCCAGGATGCTCCAGTCCGGCGCGAGGGCGTCCAGGTCCTTGATGGTGGCGGCCGCCGGGGTCGCGACGATCCTGGTCCCCCCGGGGCCGGCCTCCGTGAAGGCGATGCCCTTGATGGCCTGGCGGTCCGCCGGCCACCGGCCCTCGTCGATCGTGCGGACAAGGTCGATCAGGACCTCCTCGCCCTCGCCGCGGACGATCACGTCGATCCAGGGGGCCTCGCCCAGGACCTGCTGGTACATGAACGTCCCGTGGATGCCGCCCAGCACGGTCACCGCGCCGGGGTGCATGTCCTTGACGAGCCTGAGCACGCTTTCCGCCTTGTAGATCGACGGCGTGATCGCGGTGACGCCGACCATGTCGGGCCTCTCCTCCGCCAGGATGACGCGAAGATCCGCCTCCGACAGATCGTTCGTCATGGCGTCGACGAAGCGGACATCGGGGAACCCGGCGGCCTTCAGCGCCCCCGTGAGGTAGGCCGCCCAGGCCGGCGGCCAGTTCCCGGCGATCTCGGCGCCGCCGGAATGGTAGTTCGGGTGAATGAGAAGGATACGCAACGCTGATCTCCTCCCTGTGTCATTGAAACCTGACACAAGAAGGCGTCCATCTAAAATGACATGGATCAATCGTCGCGTGGCCGGACAGGGGGCGGGCCTACCTCCCGGCCGGCTCCGGCGAGGCGGCCTGCTTCTCCTCCTCCCGCATCAGGCGGTCGAGCGTCGCGAAGATCCGGTCCGCCTTCAGGTGGATTGGGTTGAAGCCGCTCTTCGCGGAGACGTCGCCGAACAATTGCTGATCGGACCGGTCGGCGCCGACGAAGGACATCGACCAGTTGGGAAACAGGCGGGCGGCGACGGCGGCATATTCCAGCACCAGCACTTCGCTGTGGCGCTCGTCCCACTGGATGCGCTCGAAGGTCTCGGTGACCGCCGGCGAAGGGCCTTCCAGCACCTGGGCGAAGCATCCGCTGTTGAACAGCAGGGCGCCGGTCACGCCGGCCCGGGCGTTGTTCCGGCGGGAGCTTGCCAGGATCTGCTGGACGCCCGCGACGATCTCGCCGTCGGTTCCGGGCATGGCGTTGCGGCTGAAATAGACCAGGCGATGGATCTGTTCGGACATGGCTCGACGATCTGCTCGATGTTCACTTGGGGATGCGGTTCAGGACGGCTGCCAGTTCGGAAGCCGGGACGGGTTTGCTGAGAAGGTAGCCTTGGATGTCTGTGCAGCCTTCCGCCCGCAGGCGGCTGAGCTGTTCCTCGGTTTCGACGCCCTCCGCGGTCGTCGAGATGCCAAGGCTCATGCCGAGGCCGATGATCGCCTTCACGATGGCGGCGCTGTCGCCGTCGGTCGGCATGTCGCGGATGAAGGACTGGTCGATCTTGACCTTGTCGAACGGGAAGGAGCGCAGATAGCCCAGGCTGGAATAGCCGGTGCCGAAATCGTCCATGGCGATCCGGATGCCGAGGGCGCGGAGCTGGTGGAGGATCGCCAGGGTCGCGGCGGTGTTGTCCAGCAGGACGCTCTCGGTGATCTCCAGTTCCAGGCGTTCGGGAGCGAGGCCGGAGGTCGCGAGCGCCGCCGATACCGTGTCGACCAGACCGGGATTGCTGAACTGCAGGGGCGACAGGTTGACGGCGATGCGGTGGGAACCGGGCCAGCGCGCCGCTTCGCGGCAGGCGGTCAGGAGGACCCATTCGCCGATCTGGGAGATCAGGCCGATTTCCTCGGCGACCGGTATGAAGTCGGCGGGAGAGACCATGCCGCGCTGCGGGTGGCGCCAGCGGGCCAGGGCCTCGAAGCCCACGATCTCCCTGTCGTGAAGCCTCATCTGCGCCTGGTAGAAGACCTCGAACTGGCGGAGCGCGAAGGCGCGGCGGAGGTCGAGTTCCAGCGTGCGGCGGGCCTGGGCACGGGTGTCCATTTCCTGCTCGAAGAAGCGGAAACGGCCCCGGCCCTCCTCCTTGGCGCGGTACAGGGCGAGGTCGGCGCTCTTGAGCAGCCGGTCCGGCTCGGCACCGTCGGCCGGTGGCAGCGCTATGCCGATGCTGACGCCGATGTTCAGGATATGGTCGTCGACGAGATAGGTCCGGCCGACCAGGTCGACCAGCCGCCGGGCGAGCGCCTTGGCGGCGTCCGGTTGCCGGGGCGAGCGCTGGAGGATCGCGAACTCGTCGCCGCCCAGTCGCGCGACCAGATCGTCCTGGCGGACCGTCGCGCGCAGACGCTCGACCACCCGGCACAGCAGCTTGTCGCCGATCGCATGACCGAGGGTATCGTTGACGGATTTGAACCGATCCAGGTCAAGCAGGAACAGCGCGGTCTGGCGATCCGCCTCGGGCTCGGCGATCGCCTGGATGATCCGCTCCTTCAGGACGACCCGGTTCGCCAGCCCGGTCAGGGCATCCCGCCGCTCCGTCATGTCCGGGGCGGCCGAGGCCGATCCGCCCTCCACCATCGCAAGGATGCGTCCACCACCCAGAGGCGTGGCGCTCACCGGCCATATCCGGCCGTCCAGCGATCTGAGGGAGTGGGCGCCGCCTTCGGCGAGGCGCACCAGGTCCGGGGCGCCCGAACCGGGATGCGCCGATGGATTGAACAGGGTCCGGAACGCGGAATTCATGAAGGAGGGCCGGGCGTCCGCTTCAAGGATCGCGAAGGCGCAGGGAAGCCGTTCGCAGGCCTCCCGAAGGGCGTCATGGGCAGTCGCGGCGACCGAGGCCGGAAATGCGTCATGTCCGCCGGGAAGCTCCATGACCAGGTCGTCTTCGGAGAGTTCTTGCATGCCAGTCTTACTCGGAGAATTTTCCCGTTTATGTTGTATTATACTTATTAATGTAAGGTTTATGGGCCTGATCAACCTTGGGTATATGCTGTTTTTCCTGCCATTACTACGATGCGGGTAATGCCGCCCCCTCGGCAGATCCGGGCCATTTGGAACATGGTCAAACCTGCGATTGGACTGTAATAATCGGTCCGCAACTATTCGATGCTGATGGCAAGGGGGGATCATGCACATCACACGGCGCCGGTTCATGTCGGCCTTTCAACGCGGCCTGATCGGGACGGTCACGGCCCTGATGCTGCTCGGCGGGAGCGCCGCGCAGGCGGCCGAGGGGGCAACCAAGCGCATCATGGTCTACGGCGATTCCAACACCTGGGGCTATGTTCCCGTCGAAAGCGGCCCGACCACCCGCTACCCCGAGGACGTCCGGTGGCCGGGCGTGCTCCGGGCGGCGCTCGGGCCGGGCTACGAGGTCATCGACGAGGGGTTGAGCGCGCGCACGACCGACCTGCCCGACCCGACGCTGCCGCAGATCTCCGGGGCCGGCCTCGACGGGTCGGCCTATCTGCCGGCCGCGATCGCCAGCCACCTGCCGCTCGATCTGGTCGTCATCATGCTCGGCACCAACGATCTGAAGAAGATGTTCAACCGCTCGCCGTTGCGGATCGCGCTCGGGGTGGGCAAGCTGGCCGACATCGTGAACCAGTCCAAGGGCGGGGTCGGCACATCCTATCCCGCACCCAGGGTCCTGATCCTCTGTCCGCCTCCGCTCGGCACGGTGGCGCCCCCGGAGCGGGCCGAACGGTTCGCGGGCGGGATCGAGAAGTCGAAGGCCCTGCCAGCCTACTACGAGGCGGTCGCGGAAGCGGCCGGGGCCGGGTTCCTTGACGTCGGCACGTTGACGGCGACCGACGGGGTCGACGGCATCCACCTCACGGCGGCCGCCCACAGGGCGATCGGCAACGGCGTCGCCGACAAGGTGAGAACGATCCTGAAGTGAACCGGCCCGAAGCCCGGCGGCCTTGGGGCGGCCCCGGTCCGGGAACCCGGGGATCGTCCGCCCGGCCGGTTCCCCCGTCCGCCGTCAGGACGGCGGACGCCGCAGCCGGTCCCGCGCGGCGGGACCGTCGATGCAGGCCGCTCCCACCGCCTCGGCCGCCCGGACGGCCTGGGCGACCAGGGCCGCGTTGTCCGGCGCCAGGGTCCCGTCCCTCAGGTGCAGGTTGTTCTCGAATCCGACGCGCACGTCGCCGCCCAGAACCATCGCCGCCGCCGCGGAGGCGAGTTCGTTGCGCCCGAAGGCGCAGACGGTCCACGGATGCCGCTCCACGTTGGCCGCGACGAAGGGCAGCAGGTCCGCCGGATCGGACTGCTGGTTCTCGGTATAGCGGCCGAGCACGAACAGCACGTCCCGGAACCGGTCGGGCATGACGCCGCGACGCCGCAGGTCATCGAACCGGCCGATCTCGTCCGGCGAGTAGAGGATGAACTGGGGGGCGATCGGCTCTCCGGCCAGCCAGCCGAGGAAGGCGGCGGCGGCCGGCTCGGAGGCGGCGTCGGGAACGAGTTCCCGGAGGGCGATCGAAACCGCCTCCGGCCGCAGGTCGCGGACCAGGGCCATCTGCTGCTCCGGCGCGTAGCGTCCCACCGCCTCGGTCGTGGCCTGGAGGACCAGGCCGTCGCCGACCGCGTCCCGGATCGCCGCGAAGGCGTCGCGGTATCGGGACGCGTCGAGGACGTGGCCGCCGGCGTCGTCCCGGACATGCACGTGGATCATCGCGGCGCCCGCCGCCAGGCAGCGCGCCGCCGCGTCGGCCAGGTCGCGGGCGGTCATCGGCAGGGCCGGGTGGTCGTCCCTGGTCCGCCGGGCGCCGTTCGGCGCCACCATGATCGAGACCGGCCTCATGTCGTGCTTTCCTCCGTTCAAGGTGCCATTTTCCTTCCGCTGGGGTGTTCAGGATCCGATTTCGTGGATCGTCATCTCGGGATGGCCGGGTCCCAGCCCGGCGGGATCGGCCATGGCCGTCCGGACCGCCTGCCCGAAGGCTCCGGCCGCGACCGACAGCGAGCTCCTGGCCCGCCGGATCACGCCCATGCGCCGGTCGACCACCGGCCCGCCGAGCGGCCGCCAGGCCAAGCCGCCGCGCAGCACCACCGGAAGGCAAAGCGAGGGCAGGGCGGACACGCCCAGCCCGGCCGCCACCATTCCCGCCACGGTGGCCAGGTGATCGACCTCGTACCGGAAGTCCAGCCGCCGCACGCCGTGACCCTGGAGCCTGTCCAGATGCTGACGCACGCTGGTCGTGCGGGACATGGCGATCACCGGGTAGGCGGCCAGGTCGGCCCAGTCCAGCCGGGGCTGTTCCAGGAGCCCGTGCCCGCCGGGCAGCAGGGCGACGAACCGGTCGGTCAGCAGCGGCTCGAAGCTCAGGCCCTCGGTCTCCCCCGGATCGACGGAGATGCCGAGGTCGGCTTTGCCCGACTTGACGAGATCGAGGACCTCGTCGGCCAGGACGTCGCGGACGACCACGTCGATGCCGGGATATTCCGTGGAGAAGCCCGCCACGGCCCGCGGCAGCAGCGATGCGGCGACCGAGGGCAGCGTCGCCACCGCGACCCGCCCGCGCCGCTTGGTGATCAGGTCGTGGATTCCCGAGAAGGCGGCGGCCCAGTCATTGACCAGCGTGCGCGCGACCTGCTCGAACTCCCGCCCCTCGGGGCTGAGCGAAACCGTCCGGGTGGTGCGGTCGAGCAACCGGGCGCCGACCGCCTCCTCCAGGCGCTGGATCGACAGGCTCACCGCCGGTTGGGACAGGCCGACCTGTTCCGCCGCCTCGTGGAAGCTGCCGGTGGCGGCGATCGCCAGGAAGGCCTCGAGCTGCCGCAGCGTGACATTGTTTTTCATAACTTATCAATTCATCAGATAAATTAATTTGAAAACTAACACGGAAGACGGTTTGCTGAAACAACAAATCAGAACGACCCGTGGGAGGGTACCTTGGAAGCGGACGTGTTCAGGATCGGCAGCGGCGCCGGCTTCTCGGGCGATCGGCTCGACGCCCCGGGCCCGGTGGTCGACACGCTGATCGCGGCAGGCGGCCCCTCGGCGATCATCTTCGAGACCCTGGGCGAGCGGACCCTGGCGCTGGCGCAGCTGGCGCGCCGGAGCGGCGGCGCCGGCTGGGAGCCGTTGCTTGAACTTCTGCTGGAGCCGGTGCTCGCCCGCTGCGTCCGGAACGGGGTCCGCATCATCGGCAATTTCGGGGCGGCCGATCCGGCCGGCGCGGCGCGGCTGATCGCGGAGATCGCCGCGCGCCAGGGGGTCGGGCAGGCGCGGATCGCCGTGGTCCGGGGCGACGACCTGCTGGAGAGCGCCGAGACCGTCGCCCTGCTGGAGAGCGTGCGTTGCGAGCCGCCGCTCGACGGCCGCCCCGTCGCGGCGAACCTCTATCTCGGCGCCCGCGCCATCGCGGAGGCGCTGGACGCCGGGGCGGACATCGTCGTCACCGGCAGGGTCGCCGATCCGGCGCTGGCGCTGGGGCCGCTGGTCCATCATTTCGGCTGGGACTGGGACGACTGGGACCGGCTCGCCGCCGGCACGCTGGCGGGGCACCTGCTCGAGTGCGGTGCCCAGGTGTCGGGCGGGTACTTCGCGGATCCCGGCCGCAAGGACGTTCCCGACGCCCATGATATCGGTTTCCCCATCGCCGAGATGACTGCGGACGGCGGCTTCACGATCACCAAGGCGGCCGGCACCGGCGGCTGCGTGACCCCGGCGACGGTGAAGGAGCAGATCCTCTACGAGGTCCACGATCCGGCCGGCTACCTGACGCCGGACGTGGTGCTGGACATCACCGGCGTCACGGTCGAGCAGGTCGGTCCGGACCGGGTGGCCGTCGCCGGCGCGCGCGGGCGGCCCCGGCCGGAAACCCTTAAGGCGACCGTCTGCTACGAGGGCGGCTGGCTGGGCGAGGGCGAAATCTCCTATGCCGGACCGAACGCGGCGGCCCGCGCCCGCCTCGCCCTGGACGTGCTGGCCCGGCGGATACCGCCGGGCTGCGCCTGGCGCGGTGACATCATCGGCGTCACCAGCGTGTTCGGCGACGATGCCGGACGTCGCCTGGACGGGCATGCCGGGGCCGCCGGCGACGATGTCCGGGTCAGGCTGGCGGTCGCCGCTCCCGACCGCCGGTCGGCCGAGCGGGGCGCGCAGGAGGTCCTGGCCCTCTATACCTGCGGTCCGGCCGGCGGCGGCGGCGTGCGGACCTCGGTCCGCCCGCGCATCAACACCGCCTCCGCCTACCTGCCGCGCGCGGCGGTCGAAGCCCGTTTCACCATGCTGGAGACGTCCCATGCCTGAGACCGCGACGCCGGGCGAACCGTCCTCCGGAACGGTTACGGTCCCGCTGCATGCCGTGGCCCACGCCAGGACCGGCGACAAGGGGAACCGGCTCAACGCGAGCGTCATCGCCTTCAGGCCGGAACTGTTCGCCCCCCTCGTCGAGCAGGTCACCGAGGATCGGGTACGCGCCCTGTTCGCCCACCGATGCCCGGGGAGGATCAGCCGCCACGTGCTGCCGAACCTGGGAGCCTTGAACTTCGTGATCGACGACGTGCTCGACGGCGGGGTCAACCAGAGCTTGAACCTCGACGGCCACGGCAAGACGCTGTCGTTCCTGCTGCTGACCCTGACGGTCGAGATCCCGGAGGGCCTGCTGTCGGGAACGGGCTGACGCCATCCGGCCGGTAAGCGCAACCAAAAGAACCAAGGGAGAGAAGAATGCTGCTCAAGAAGGTCCTGCTCGCATCCGCCGTGGCGGCTTCCATGCTGCTGGCGGGCGGCGTCGCCCAAGCCCAGGGCGGGGGGAAGCTGCTGATCGGCTCGACTTCCGCCTCGTCCAGCCAGTACGGCTATTTCGTGTCGCTCGCCAAGCTGATCAACGACCAGGTGCCGGGGGTCGAGGCGTCGGTCGTCGAGACGGGCGCCACCGTCGACAACCTGCGCCGGATCGCGCGCGATCAGATCGACCTGGGGCTGGTCACCACCAATGTCGGCCAGCACGCCTATGCCGGCGAACGGGACTTCAAGGGCCGGCCGATCGACAACCGCCTGCTGTGGGTCTATTCGGTGGCGCCCCAGAACGTCGTGGTCCGCGCCGACGCGGGCGTGGACAGCCTGGCCGGACTGGAGGGCAAGCGGTTCAATCCCGGCATCCGGGGTTCGGCGACCGAACAGACCACCGAAGCGGTCTTGGAGGCGCTCGGCATCTCCCCCGACCTTGTCCGCGGCTCGACCACCGACGTGGTCGACATGATCAAGGACAATCGCCTGGTCGGCTACGCCAAGTCGGGCGTCGGCAGCAAGCTGGACGCGTCCAGCCTGGACATCTCCACGCTGACGCCGGTCAAGGTGCTGTCGCTGACCGGGGAGCAGGCGGAGATCCTGCGGAAAGGAAGCCCCGACATCTCGGTGATCGAGATCCCGGCCGGTGCGGCCGACGGCGTTCCGGCCTACACGACCTGGAGCTTCGGCCTGGCGGTCCACGCCTCCCCCGGCATGGACGAGGAGACGGCATACCGGATCACCAAGGCGGCCATGGAGGACACCACGGTGCAGGCCAACGCCCTGGCCGACCTGAAGGGCGTCGACCTGACCGAACTGACCATGGAGAACGGCACCGTTCCGCTTCACCCCGGAGCGGCCCGCTATTTCCGGGAGAAGGGCGTCGAGATCCCCGACGCGATCAGGCCGAAGTCGTGACCGGAGCATCCCGATGAGACGGAAGGCAGCGACCGCGCTGGCCGTGGCGGTGGGCGCGTTCATCCTCTACACCTCGGCGTTCGGCCCCTACGAGAGCCTGGTCCAGCGGGCGATCTTCCTTGCCCTGGTCGTCTGCCTCGGGCTGCTGGTCTATCCGCTGGGGGAGGGGCGCCGCTGGCGTCCCGCCGGCATCGCCGTCGATCTCGCCCTGGCGGCGGTCACCGTCTTCGCGTGCGGCTACATCGTGGTGAACTATGCCGACATCATGTCGGCCCTGCCCTGGGCGACCCCGCTCGACATGGCGCTGACGGCGGGGCTCGTGCTGACCATCCTGGAGCTGTCGCGCCGCGCGATCGGATGGGTCTTCCCGGGACTGGTGACGCTCGGACTCGCGTATGCCCTGTTCGGCGACGCGATTCCCGGCCGGCTGGGTCATCGCGGCTTCGACCAGGCCTTCGTGACCGAGACCCTGTTCCTGGGCGATCTGGGGATCTGGGGCATGCTGCTGGGCGTCGCGGCCACCACGATCGCCGCCTTCGTCCTGTTCGGCAGCCTGCTTCTGCATACCGGCGGCGGACAGGCCTTCATCGATCTGGCCATGCGGGTCGGCGGCCGCAGTCCGGGGGGCGCCGCCAAGATCGCGACCATCGCCTCCGGCCTGTTCGGCATGGTCAGCGGCAGCGCCGTCGCCAACGTCGCCACGACGGGCAACTTCACGATCCCGATGATGAAGCGCCTGGGCTATCCGCCGGCCTTCGCGGCCGCGGTGGAAGCGGTCGCCTCCACCGGCGGGCAGATCGCGCCGCCGATCCTGGGCGCCGCCGCCTTCGTCATGGCCGAGATCCTGGGCACCAGCTACCTGACCATCGCGGTCGCCGCCCTGCTGCCCGCGATCTTCTTCTACGCCGCCGTGTTCGCCACCGTCCATGTGGTGGCGGTCCAGCGGGGCCTGCGGATCGTGCCGGACGAGGAATTGCCGTCCTGGCCGTCGATCCTCGCCCCGCGCCGGATGCTGCCGATCGCCGCCGCCCTGGGCGGCCTCTTCTTCGGCATCCTGACCGGACGCTCGATCCAGACCGCGGCCTTCTTCGGAATCGTCGGGCTGCTGGCCGGATTCGTGGCGACCCGGGCGGGGGTCGACCGGCCGCGCGACATCGCCGCCCGCATCGTCGAGGGCCTGGGCGACGCCGGCCGCGGGCTGGTGATCATCGGCGTTCTGCTGGCCGGGGCGCAGATCCTGGTATCGATGATCAACATGACCGGAATCGGCGTCACCCTGTCCTCGCTGATCGTCGCCGTCGCGGGCAACTCGCTCTTCCTGGTCGCGCTGATCGTCGCGGGCGTCTGCCTGGTCATGGGGATGGGCATTCCGACCACCGCGGCCTACGTGCTGGTCGCGGCGGTGCTGGCGCCGGCGCTGGTCGCCGCCGGGGTGGAGCCGCTGGTCGCGCACATGTTCGTGTTCTATTTCGCGACCATCTCGGTGATCACGCCGCCGGTCTGCGTCGCCGTCTTCGTCGCCTCCGGGATCGCGCAGACGAACTGGATGCCGGTCGCGGTCGAGGCGGTCCGCCTGGCGGCGGTGACCTACATGATCCCGTTCATGTTCTTCCTGTATCCCGGAATGCTGGGCTTCGGCGGCGCGATGCAGATCGCCGAGGCCGCCGTGTCGGGGCTGATCCTGGTGGTCGCCACCTCCTGCCTGCTGGGCGGCATGCGGATCTTCGCCCGGCGGGTGCTGGACACGGCGTTCTTCGTGGCCGTCGGGGCGCTGGCGATCCTGCCCTGGTGGATCGGTCCGATCCTGGCGGGCGTGATGCTCGTCCTGGCGTTCGGCATGGGGCGGCGGCCGGTCCCCCTGGCGGCCGGGCGCGGATGACGGAAGCGGGAGACAGGAACATGGACATGAACATATCGGACACCGGGATCCGCCGTGTCGCCGTCGTCGGGACCGGCACCGTCGGGGCGAGCTGGACGGCGCTGTTCCTGGGCTGCGGCCTCGACGTGGCGGCGACCGACCCGGCGCCCGGCGCCGGCGGCCGCCTGGAGGCCGCGGTCGAGGCCATCCGGCCGGTGCTGGCCCGGCTGGGCCTGCGCGGACAGGGCCGGCTGACCTTCCGGGACGGGCCGGAGGAGGCGGTGCGGGACGCGGACTTCGTCCAGGAGAACGCGCCCGAGCGGCTGGACCTGAAGATCGACCTGCTGGCCCGGCTCGACCGGGCCGCACCGAAGGGAGCGCTGATCGCGTCCAGCACCTCGTCGCTGCTGCGCAGCCGGATGGTGCGGGACTGCGCCGATCCGGGCCGCGTCGTGATCGCCCACCCGTTCAATCCGCCGCACCTGGTGCCGCTGGTGGAACTGGTCGGCGAACCCGACGCCTGCCGCCGGGCGGCGGAATTCTACGCGGCGATCGGCAAGCGTCCGGTGATCCTGAACCGCGAGGCGACCGGCCACATAGCCAACCGCCTGACGGCCGCCCTGTGGCGGGAAGCGCTGTACATCGTCGAGCAGGGCATCGCGGACGTCGAGGACGTGGATGCCGCGATCACCGCCGGGCCCGGCCTGCGCTGGGCCGTCATGGGGCCGTTCATGACCTACCATCTGGGAGGAGGGGCCGGCGGCATCGCCCATTACCTGGACCATCTCGGCCCCAGCCAGATGCATCGCTGGAACGACCTGGGCACGCCCACGGTGGACGAGGACCTGAAGCGCCAGGTGGTGGGCGGCGTCGACCGCGAGGCGGCGGGACGGACGATCGGGCAGCTGGAGCAGGAGCGGGACCGCGCGCTTCTGGCGATTCTCGGAACCCGCGCGCCGGACGGATCCTGACCAGGGACGTCCCGGCCGGAGCGCCGGCGGGGCGTCGCTCCGACCTGCGGTCGATGACCTTGCCGTCCGGCTGGCGCCGCCCGGTTACTCGAACCGGCCGAGCCGGCCGGTCCAGCGATCCAGGCAGGACAGGCCGAAGGCGGTCGGCCTCAACGCCGGGTTCCGCTGGACCGGGTCGCGCAGGCCGAGCCGCCGGGCGGCAAGCAGCTTGCCATAGGTCAGCAGGCTGTCGATCGACTGCATGACGAAGACGATCACCGGAAGGATCTCGGCATAGCGCTCCCGCGCTCCGTGCTCGTCGCCGGCCGCGAAGGCGGCATGGATCCCGATCAGGCGATCGGCGACGTCCGGGGCCGGGATGATGCCGGCGCAGCCGGCCGCGAGATTGTCGACGATCTCCAGCCCGCCCCGGCCGTTGAAGACGGTGAGCCGATCCCCGGTGTCCCCGATCAGGGCGGCGATGGCGACGGCCGACGCTTCGCCCTTCAGCAGGCGGAACTGCGGGCATCTCGACGCCAAGGTCCGCAGCCCCGGCGCGGTCAGCCCGACCCCCAGATATTCGGGCGCGTTCTGGATGGCGAACGGCAGTTCGACGGCCGATCCGACCGTGCCGAAGAAATCGACCAGGTCGTCCTCGGGCGTGCCGGCACCCGGCGGCGGCTGGAGGATCAGCCAGTCCGCCCCGACCGAGCGGGCATGGCGCGCCGCCGCGATCTGAGCCTCGGCCGTGGGCTCGAAGATGGTCACCGCCAGGGGAACCCTGCCGCCGACATCCTCGGCGGTCCAGTCCATCAGCATGCGGCGTTCGGCGGGCGTCAGGCTGCGGACCTCCGTCGCCAGTCCCAGCACGGCGATGCCGTGCGCCCCCATCGCGATCAGGGCGTCGACCTGACGGCGCATCGCTCCCCGGTCGAGCGTGCCGTCGGCATTGAAGAAGGCGTACAGGATCGGATGGATGCCGGCGAGCGTACCGGGACCGGTCCCTGGGCTGACGGACATGGCGACTCCTCTGGCGACGGACTTGCGATCGGCGGAAAGGGGCGGCGGAAAGGTGCGGCCCCGGATTACCAGTCGACGATGGTGCCGTCGTCCATCACGGCCTCCAGGGATGCGAAGACTTCCTGCTCGAAGGGATGGCGGGCCGCCGCCGCCTCGTCGACCTCGATGCCCAAGCCCGGGGCGTCCGGCAGAAGCCACCAAGCGCCCTCGCGCCGTACGGGGGTCCGCACCAGCACCTCGTCGTACCAGGGAACGGACTTGTCCATGACTTCCTGGATCACGTGGTTGGGCGTGGCGACGGCGAAATGCAGGGCCGCCGCGGCGGCGATCGGGCCGTTGGGATTGTGCGGCGCCACGCCGATACCGGCGACCGACGCGGCGGCCGCTATGGCCTGCGCTTCGAGCAGGCCGCCGCAATGGTTCAGGTCGGGCTGGACGATATCGACCGCCCGGGCGGCGATGACCGGCTCGAACTCGTCATGGCCGATCAGGCGCTCTCCGGTCGCGATCGGACAGGCGGCGGCCCGCCTGATCTCGGCCAGGGACTGGACGTCGCCCGGCTGGATCGGCTCCTCGACGAACATCGGCCGGAACGGCTCGACCACCCGCACATATTGCAGCGCCGCCTTCGCCGATGCCGGCCGGCCATGGAAGTCGAGCATGATCTCGACGTCGTCGCCGACCGTCCCGCGCAAGGCCGCCATGGTCGTTTCGACCAGCCGGAGCCCCTCTCCCGTGACGGTATGGTGGGTATAGGGGGAGAGCACGACCTTGAACGCCGTATAGCCCAGCGCGACGAGGCCGGCGGCCGACTCCGCGAGCCGGTCCGCTTCCAGCGCGCCATAGACGGCGCGCATGTCGCCCAGGCCGAGATGGGTGTATATGCGCACCCGGTCGCGCACCTTGCCGCCGAGAAGGCGCCAGACCGGCAGCCCGGCCGACTTGCCGAAGATGTCCCACATGGCATGTTCCAGGCCGCTGATCGCGGTCATGCCGATGGCGCCGACCTTCCAGAAGCCGTGCTTGACCAGCGCCCGGACATTCTGCCGGATGTCGCGGGGATCGCGGCCCAGCAGAATGGGTTTCAGGTCCTCGATGGCGCCGACCACGGCCCGGGTCTTCCATTCCAGGGTCGCCTCGCCCCAGCCGTGCAGGCCCTGGTCGGTGGCGATCTTCACGAACACCCAGTTCCGCATCTCCGCGTTCACGACGGTCGTGGTCACGTCGATGATCTTCATCCCGTCCTCCTCCCGGCCCGGTCCGATCGCAGCCGTCTGGGGGCTGCGCCGTCCGGTATGATCTTCTTGATGATAACGTAACCATAAGCTTGGCCGGACGGCAAGCGCCCGGCGGATCAGCCGGCCGGCACCGGTGGCGTCTCGTAGAGCGTCGCCCCGTCCACCTCGATGCGCACTTCGACCAGATAGCGGCGCACGGTGTCGAAATCGATCGTCATGCCCAGGCCGGGCCGTTCGGGCAGCCTGATCATCCCGTCCGCGTCGGGAGCCAGCCGTTCCACCGTCAGGTCGCGCGCGACCGGCTTGGTTTCGATCGGGTATTCGCAGATCTCGTGGCCGGCCAGTCCCGCGAACGGCTGGAGCGACGCGCTGAGCGCCAGGTTGGACGTGAAGGTGTGGTTCACGAAGGTCACGCCCCTGGCCGCGGCGTGACGCGCGACCTCGAAGGCCGGACCGATGCCGCCGATACGCCCCGTGTCGATCTGGACGAAGCCGAGGCCGGCGCCATCAATCATGTGGCGGGCCATGTGAACGTCATGGCAGCCCTCGCCGCCGGCGAGACGGACCGGCGACTGCCGGGCAAGCGCCGCATAGGCCTCGATCGCGCCGGAGACGAAGGGTTCCTCGAGCCACGTCGCTCCCGCTTCGGCGAGGGCCGGAAGCCTGGCGGCGGCGGCCTGGACGTCGTCCTCCCAAACCGTTCCGGCATCGATCAGCAGGATGCCGTCCGGACCCAGCCCCTCCCGCGCGGCGTGGACCTGGTCGCGGTCCGCGTCGACCGATCCGGTACCATAGGGACCCCAGCCGAACTTGGCGGCCTGGAAGCTCCGGGCCCGGATGCCGCGGGCCTTCTCCAGGGTTTCGTCCGGCGTGTCGCCGAACAGGACGGAAGCATAGGGCTTCTTGGCATAGGCGCGGTCGTACCCCAGGAGACGCCAGACCGGCTCCTGGCGGCGCTTGCCGAGCAGGTCCCACAGGGCGATCTCGATCCCCGACAGCGTGTGGTCGGTCTGCAGCAGGTCCAGGCTGTTGCGCTTCACCAGCCGGGCGATGCGGGCGATGTCGGCGGGCGTGTCGAACGTCTGGCCCAGGACCGAGGCGATGACCGGCTGGCAGGCGCCGTGGCTGCGCGGGCAGACGAGGCTGGCGATGGAGACCAGCGGCGCCGCCTCGCATTCGCCCCATCCGACATGGCCGCCGGCCGCGACCCTGACGAGCAGCGCGTCCTGGCTGCCGTCGCCCTCCGTCGTCACGTCGGGCATCTTGACATAGAAGAAATCCACCGCTTCGATTTGCATCGTCTCTACCCTTGCTGTTGAATACCGGCTATCCGCAGGATCGGCTTCAGGAACGTTTCCTGCCGGCTGCCCATCATCGAGAAGCGACTTTTTCCGGATGCAGAACCGCCCGACTTTGAAGGACGTGGCCAAGGCGGCCGGCGTCTCCAACATCACTGTGTCCCGGGTGGCGAACGGATCCGGGCTGGTCCACCCCGACACCCGCCTGCGCGTGGAGGAAGCGATGCGCAGCCTGGGATACCTGCCCAACCTCGCGGCGCGGGCGATGCGGACCAACCTGACCGGCACGATCGGCTTCCTGGTGCCCGACCTGACCAACTATCCGAACGCCGCCGTCGCCCAGGCCGCCGAACGGCGGCTGGCGGAAGCCGGCTTCGGCATGCTGCTGGCCAGCAGCGCGCTCAACCCGGTGCGCGAAGCGAAGGCGCTGGCGTCGCTTCAGACCAGGCAGGTGGACGGCGTCGTCCTGTACGTGTCCGACGAGGCGGACCCGGAGCTGCTGACCACCCTGCGCCGCTTCAAGACGCCCGTGGTGGTGCTCGACCGGACCTTGCCGCTGAACGCCGAGGTGGATTCGGTGATCTGCGACCATGCCACGGCGATGCGCGAAGTCGTGCGCTATCTGGTCCAGCTCGGCCATCGACGCATCGCCCTCCTGGTGCCCGAGTTGCGCATCCGCCCGGTGATCGAGCGGTCCACCGCCTTCAGGACCGCCGCGGCCGAGGCCGGCATCGCCGAATCCTGCGCGACGGTCGTGCAGGTTTCGGCGGCGACCGCCGCCGGCAGCGTCCCGGCCCTGACGCTGCTCGAGGGGCCGACCCCGCCGACCGCCATCATCGCCGACGGCAACCGCCTGCTGCGCGGCGTCATCCTGGCATCGCGCGCCCTCGGCCGGGCCATTCCGGCCGAACTGTCGGTCATCGGCATCGACACCGACGACATGGCCCTGGTCTGTACCCCCGAGATCACGTGCATCGTCCGCGACTTCAACGAAATCGGCCAACTGGCCGCCGACCTGATGCTGCGCCGGCTGACCGCCCAGGCCGCGGCCCCGCAGCAGGTAATCCTCCCCTCGCAGGTGGTCCTGCGTAGCTCCTGCGGGCCGGCTCCGCGCGGTTCCCGCTGACACCATTCCAGCATATTCATTGTTGACGTTACCATTGTTATCTTTGAGGATGAAACGAGCGAGACGGCACGGTCGTCCCTGACCCGGGCCGCCAGACAGGCCCGATCAGTCAGGCCCGATCCGGTCGGGCAGGGAAAGCAGCGGGAGGAACTGCGCCGGCCAAAGCCGGCAAGCAACGAATAACGGACAAACAAATAACGGGAGGGGAAAATGCCGAGAACAAGGTGTTCCATGCTTGCCGTCGCGGGGCTGGCGTCCGTCATGGCCCTGGCGGCCACGACGATCTCCGCCCAGGCCGAGACCTGGCGTGTCCAGACGTCGATGACCGCCGGCGAGTCCTTCTATACGGATATCGAGAAATACTGGCTGCCCCGGCTGGCGGAGATGACCGACGGCAAGCTGACGATCGAGCTGACGCCCGTCGGATCGGTCGTCCCCTACAACGAGACCATGGACGCCATCGGACAGGGCATCCTGCAGGGCGACATCACCGCCACCACCTATTTCACCGGACGCAACAAGGCGTTCTCCATCCTCGGCGACCTGATCGCCGGGTATGACCGTCCCGAGCAGATCAGCATGTTCTGCTATCACGGCGGCGGCCGCGAACTGCTTCAGGAAGCCTACGACAAGTTCACCGACGGCACCGTCCAGGTGATCGGCTGCAGCCCGATCGCCCGCGAAGCCTTCGTGGCCAAGGTGCCGATCCGGAGCGTCGAGGACTTCAAGGGAAAGAAGGTCCGGGCACCGGAAGGGCTGGCGTCGGAGGTCTTCAAGCGGGCGGGCGCGTCGGTCGTCGTGCTGCCGGCGGCGGAGACCTTCTCCGGGATCGACAAGGGCGTGGTCGACGCGGCCGATTTCTCGACCTACACGATGAACGACAGCCTGGGCTTCAACAAGATCGCCCAGCACCCGGTCTATCCAGGCATCCATTCCATGCCGCTGATCCATTTCACGGTCAACAAGGCCGCCTACGACGCGCTCAGCGCCTCGCACAAGACGATCCTCGACGTCTGGTACCGGGCGATGATCGACGACCTGCGCATGCGCAACGACATCAACGACCGCCAGCTCGTCGCCCGCGACCTCGCGGCGGGGATCGACGTGGTGGACTGGCCGCAGGCGGAGCGGGACAAGTTCCGAGCGATCGCAGTCGAGGCGTGGCGCGACTACGCACAGGGCGATCCGCTGGCGGAAAAGGCCTACGCCGCGCAGGTGAAGTTCATGAAGGGGATCGGCCTGCTCCAGGACTGACCGTACCGACCGCCCGGCCCGACGGCCGGGCTCCCCTTCCAGGGAGATCTCCATGCGCTGGATCGAACGGCTGAACGACCTCCTCGGTGGGGCCGTGGCGTGGTTCTATATGCTTTCGGTGCCGGTCATCGCCTACGAGGTGCTGATGCGGTACATCCTCAATTCCCCGACATCCTGGTCCTTCGACCTCACCATCCTGCTGTGCGCCGTCGGGTACCTGCTGTCCGGCGGCGCCGTCACCAAGTCCGAGGCGCACATCGCGGTCACCAGCCTCCAGGACGTCGTTCCGCCGCGGGTCAAACGGGCTATGAAGCTCTTCGGCCATCTGGTCGGCATCTTCGCCATGACCGGCCTGGTCGCGGCGTCGTGGAAGTCCGGCCTGCGCGCCGTCACCATCGGCGAGCGCACCGGCGGTGCCTGGGATGCCCCGACGCCGGCCATCATCAAGCCCCTGATCACCGTGGCGGCGGTCCTCGTGCTGCTTCAATTGCTGATCCTCGTGGCCCGGGAACTCACCGGTCGCGGCGCGGCGGCGCCGGCCGGCAAGGGCACTCCCGGCGAAGGCGGGCCGATCTAGTGGATATCGGAACCATTTCCCTTCTCATCGTCGCCATCATGATCGGCCTGATGATCGCCGGCGTGCCGCTGGCATGGATCACGATGAGCCTCGCCATCGGCTGCACGCTGGCCTGGCTGGGTCCCGCCGGGCTGCCGCTCGTCGCGAGCCGCGTCTATGGCTTCGTCAACGAATACGTCTTCGTCGCGATTCCCCTGTTCGTCCTGATGGCCTGCATCCTGGAGCGGTCGGGAGTGGCCAGGGACCTGTACGACGCCATGCGCCTGTTCGCCGGGAACCTGCCGGGCGGGGTCGCGGTGCAGACCACCCTGGTCGCGGTGGTCATGGCGGCCATGACCGGAATCATCGGCGGGGAGATCGTCCTGCTGGGCCTGATCGCGCTGCCCCAGATGATGCGCCTGGGCTACGACAGGAAGCTCGCCATCGGGATCATCTGCGCCGGGGGGTCGCTCGGCACCATGATACCCCCGTCGGTCGTCCTGATCGTTTACGGGCTGACGGCCGGCGTGTCGATCAGCGAACTGTTCCTCGCCTCGGCGCTGCCGGGACTGCTGCTCGCGGCGTTCTACATCGCCTATGTCATGATCCGCTGCATCCTGAACCCGGCGCTGGCCCCGCGCCCGCCGCGCGAGGAATTGGATATCCCGTTCGGGCAGAAGATGAAGCTGCTGAAAGGCCTGGTCCTGCCGATCCTGGTGGTGATCTGGGTGCTGGGCAGCATCTATGGCGGCATCGCCTCGGTCACCGAGTCCGCGGGCGTGGGGGCGCTGGGCGCCATCATCGCCGCGGCGGCCCGGGGCGAGCTGAACTTCAGGATGCTTCGGGAATCGGCCATGCGGACGATGATCACGGTCGGTGTGATCATCTGGCTCACCCTGGGCGCCAACGCCTTCATCGGCATCTACAACATCATGGGCGGCACGACCTACCTGCGCGAGACGATCGGAGACCTTCCGCTCCCGCCGTTCGGCATCCTGCTGGTGATGATGGGGATCCTGCTGGTGCTGGGTTTCGTCATGGACTGGATCGGCATCTGCCTGCTGACCATGCCGATCTTCGTGCCGGTGATCAAGGCGCTGGGCTACGATCCGGTGTGGTTCGGCGTGCTGTTCTGCATGAACATGCAGGTGTCGTACCTGACCCCGCCCTTCGGCCCGGCGGCCTTCTACCTGAAGAGCGTCGCGCCGCCGGAGATCGAGCTGCACACGATCTTCAGCAGCCTGCTGCCCTTCATCCTGCTCCAGATCGCGGCGCTGCTGCTTGTCATGCTGTTTCCCGGCATCGCGACGTTCCTTCCGAGCCTGATGGGGTGAGGCGGACTGCCGGGCCCCGCGGCCCGGCAGCTCCCGATCCCCGGCGCCGGGGCTCCACCGCCTGTCGCCCGATCGCCGGGAGGGTCGACGATGAACCGCCGGTCATACCGAAACCGTTGCAACGGTTTCGGTATGACCCTTTCAATCAATGCCTATGGCATTGATCTGTCGGGTTTTCGGTTTCCGGATGATCATGCTGATCATCCGGAAACCGTATCAGACGGCCGCCTTGGACCTGGCGAAATAGGCGTTCTTCAAGGTCCGCTGATTCTCGTAGATGGAGCCCTGATGACGCGACGGCGGCAGCGGCAGGCGGACCGGCACGGCGGTCGACCGGGGGGTCAGCAGGGGGTCGTCGCCGCACAGCATCAACGCCTGCCATTCCCCCCAGGACGGCTGCTGGGAACCGACCAGCGGCCAGGCGTCGGCGGCGCGGTACTGGAAGAGCAGCAGGCGGCGCGGCTTGGACGAGACGTTCGTGGCCGATCCGTGGATCGTACGGACATGATGGATGCTGATGCTTCCCGCCGGGCCGGTCAGCGGGACCGCCGCGCCGAAATCGATGTCCGCCGCCGACGGATCGATGGCGCCGCAGAACTCGCCGTCCGAATGATGGTCGAGCACCGGCCCGCGGTGGCTTCCTGGAATGCACAGGAGAGGCCCGTTCTCCACCTCGCAGTCGTCCATCATGACGCCGACCGCGGCCAGATCGTCGTTGGTGTGGGGATAGAAGGCCCAGTCCTGGTGCCATTCGACCGCGGCGCCGTAATTCGCCGCCTTCACGTTGAGCTTGGACGTGTCGAAGCGGATCGCCGGGCTGACCAGCTTCCGCAGGATCTCGAGGATGCGGGGATGGCGGGCGATGCCGTCATAGACCGCATGCTGCAGATGCGGGGTCTTGATCCGGCGTACCCGCGGCTCGGCCGCGCTGTGGCCCGGTTCCAGGTCATAGACGGCATCATGACTGCTGACCTCGCGCGAGCGGGCGATGAACTCGTCCGTCACCGCGCGCAAGGCCGCGACCTCCTGCGCGGACAGCACATTCTGGACCACGAGGAAGCCGTTTTCCGCGTAGGAGCGGATATCCGTTTCCGAAATCATCGTTCCTCCCTGCCGAAACCCGGCGCGGCATCCCCGCGCCGCCTTTGGTAACGTTATCATAAAGCAATCATCCCGGCTGGCAAGGTGGATTGCGCATCATCCCTCCCGCTTGTCGGAGAATACCCCGCGGGGAGGCCTGCCGATGAAGATCGCCGGGACGGAGACCCTGCCCGAACCGGGACTACAGCCGTTCAAGACTCCGTCGGTGGCATCGACGCCGCCAGAGTGACCAGCCGCTGAAGTCCGCGAGCGCGCAGCGCGCAGGATGTTCGTGCGCAGGGTGTCCGGGTCCGAAGATCCGCTCGGAGGCACCCGGCCGGCGACAGGTTGGTCACCTCCGCGAACTTCAGCCTGGTCATGCGGCCTTCGCGCTGAAGGGCGGCATTGACCTGATTTCCGGCCAGCGGGATGCCGGCCCCGGCGGGTGCGGGATCACGGGGCCGGCGTGAAATCCGCGTCGGCGTCGAACAGCTTCTCGACGGCGTCCGCCGTGTTCTGGTAGTGGCGGCGGAGCGCTTCGACCGCCTCCTCGGATTTCCGGGCGATCGCCAGCTCCATGATCTCCTTGTGCTCCCGGGCGGCGTCGCGGGTCTGGCCGGGAATGCTGATCGACATTCTGCGGTACCGGTCGGCCTTGCCGAAGAGCTTGTCGCACAGGTCCATCAGGATCGGGGAGCCGCAGGCCGAGACGAGGGCCTTGTGGAAAGCCGCGTGCTTCCGGTCCCACTCCTCCCGGACGGCCGACGGCATGTCGTCGCGCTCCCGCGGGACGCGGGACATCAGGTGGTGGGTCGCCAGGACACGGCTCTCCCACTCGGCGTCGCCGTGCAGGATCGACAGGCGCAGGGCCTCTCCTTCGAGCAGCTTGCGATTGCCGACGATGTCCCGGAGCTCGGCCCGGGACAAGGGCGCCACCCGGAAGCCGCGGTGGTCGTCCGAGACGGTGAAGCCTTCCGCGGTGAGGCGCGCCAGCGCTTCGCGCACGGGGCTGACGCTCATCCGGCACAGTCCCTGCAGCTCGGCGAAACGCAGGCGCTGGCCCGGCTTGAGCGAACCCGCCCGGATCGCCCGGTGGATCGCCGCGTAGGCGTCGCCCGCCAGGGTGCGGGGCTCGTCACGGTCCTTCATGGCTTCCCTCCCACGCTTCGCCACCGGATTTTCGAAAATCCGGCTGTTCATCGAAAAACGTTGACTGCATGCAAAGTCCATGCGAACAGTACGTTAACGAAGGATATTCAAAAACGCGACGCCTTTCGGCGTCCGTGATCCCAGGAGGTTACGCTTTGAAGCTGGTACGCTTTGGTGCCCCGGGCGAGGAGAAGCCCGGCCTGATCGACGCCGACGGCCGCCTGCGCGACCTGTCGTCGGTCGTGGCGGACATCGACGGCAAGGCCCTCGCCCCGGAAAGCCTGGATCGCCTGCGCGCGGTCGATCCCGCGCGGCTTCCCGCGGTGCCCGAAGGCACGCGGCTCGGCTCCTGCGTCACCGGCGTCGGCAACTTCATCGCCGTCGGCCTGAACTACGCCGACCACGCGGCCGAGAGCGGCATGCCCGTGCCGGAGGAACCCGTCCTGTTCAACAAGGCGCCGTCCTGCATCGTCGGGCCGGACGACACCGTCCTCATCCCGCCGGGCTCGGAGAAGACCGACTGGGAAGTCGAGCTGGCCATCGTGATCGGCAAGCGGGGCACCTACATCCCCGAGGCCGACGCGCTTGACCATGTCGCCGGCTATTGCGTCTGCAACGACGTGTCCGAGCGCTCCTACCAGCTGGAGCGCGGCGGCCAGTGGACCAAGGGCAAGGGCTGCCCGACCTTCGGCCCGCTGGGGCCCTGGATGGTGACCCGGGACGAGGTGGAGAACGTCGACGATCTCGCCATGACGCTGGCCGTCAACGGCGAGGTGGTCCAGGACGGCTCCACCCGGACCATGGTCTTCAAGGTCCCCTTCCTGGTGTCCTACATCTCGCAGTTCATGACCCTGATGCCGGGCGACGTCATCACCACCGGCACGCCGCCGGGCGTCGGGCTGGGCATGAAGCCGCCGCGCTACCTGAAGCACGGCGACACCATGCGCGTCGAGATCCAGGGCCTCGGCGTGCAGCAGCAGAAGGTCGCGGCCTCCTGACCGCATGGCCTTCCGGCCCCGGGCAGGCCGGAAGATGAACCCGCGAAAGAAACTGGGAGCGAAACGATGAACAAGATCGATCTGGCCGGCAGGAACATGGTCGTCACCGGAGGTGCCCGCGGCATCGGCTACGCCATCGCCGACCGCCTCGTGCAGTCGGGCGCCAGGGTCGCCCTGTGGGACCGGCTCGCCGAGGAGGCCGAGGCGAGCGCCCATGCCCTGGCGAACGGCACGATCGCCTGCGCCGTGGACGTCGCCGACGCCGCCTCGGTCGAGGCGGCGGCCAAGCGTACCCGCGAGGCGTTCGGGCGCATCGACGGCCTGGTGAACGGCGCCGGCGTCACCGGCCCGGTCAAGCCGCTGGCCGACTACTCCGCCGAGGAGTGGCGCGTCGTGGTCGAGGTGAACCTGACCGGCACCTTCAACTGCTGCCGGTCGGTCGTGCCGATCATGCAGGAGAACGATTACGGCCGGATCGTCAACATCGCCTCGGTCGCCGGCAAGGAAGGCAACCCGAACCTCGCCGCCTACAGCGCGGCGAAGGCGGGCATCATCGGCCTGACCAAGTCGCTCGGCAAGGAGCTGGCCAAGACCGGCATCGCCGTCAACTGCATCACGCCGACGACCGCCAAGACGCCGATCCTGGACCAGCTGACAGCGGAATTCATCGAGTACATGCGCGTCCGCATCCCGCGCGACCGCTTCGTCGAGCTGACCGAGATCGCCGCCATGGTGGCCTGGCTGCTCTCGGAGGAGAACTCCTTCACGACCGCCGCGGTCTTCGACCTGAGCGGCGGCCGCACGACCTACTGACGGCCCGGGCGCAAGCCCCTTTCGGAGCCGTCACCCCTTTCAGAACAAACCGGGTGAGAGATGAGGAACACGCTGAGAAGCCTGTGCGCGGGACTGCTCGCGACCGGAGCCCTGCTGACCGCCGGCACGGGCAACGCCGCCGACATCCGCGAGCGCACCGTCAAGTTCGCCTTCGTGCAGAACATCGACAACCACTGGGGCGCCGGGGCCGAGAAGTTCGCCGAGATCGTCAAGGAGAAGAGCGGCGGCAAGATCAGGATCAAGCTCTTCCCGGGCGGCGTCCTGGGCGGCGACGTCCAGACCGTCTCCGCGCTGCAGGGCGGCACGGTCGAGATGGCCATGATGGGGCCGTCCCTGCTGGTCGGCCTGGTCAAGGAATTCTCCGTGTTCGACTTCCCCTTCCTGTTCCGCAACGCCCAGGAGAGCGACGCGATCCTGGACGGGCCGGCCGGCAAGGCGCTGATCGACAAGCTGCAGGCCAAGGGGATCGTCGGCCTGACCTACTGGGAGCACGGCTTCCGGAACCTGACCAACGACCGGCATCCGGTGTCCAAGTGGGAGGACATCCAGGGCCTCAAGATCCGGGTGATCCAGGTCCCGCTCTACATCGAGGCGTTCAACGCCATGGGCGCCAACGCCGTGCCGCTGCCCCTGCCGGAGCTTTACACGGCGCTGGAAACGGGGACCGTGGACGGGCAGGAGAACCCGCTCGCCTCGATCCTCTCCTCCAAGTTCAACGAGGTGCAGAAGCACGTCTCCACCACCAACCACACCTACAATCCGCTGATCGTCCTGAGCAGCGGGAAGTTCTGGGACAAGCTGACGGAAGACGAGCGGAAGCTGCTGCTCGACGCGGCCGAGGAGGTGAAGCCCTACCAACGCAAGGTGTCCCGCGACATGAACGCGGCGGCCCTGGAAGAGCTGAAGGCGGGCGGCATGACCGTGACCGAGGTGTCGGACGAAGAGAGGGCCCGCATGGCCGAGAAGCTGAAGCCGGTCATCGAGAAATTCACCAAGGAGACCGACGAGGCGCTGGTGCGGGACATCAACGCGCAGTTGGAGAAGATCCGCGCGGCCCAGTAGCGCGGCGGTAACCGGCGTCCGAAAAACGGTGGCTTCGCGCGGGATCCCCGGATCGTCTCCGGGGATCCCGCTGCGCGCCCGGACAGCGGATCGGCTTTGCCGTCCCGGCTTTTCGGAACCGGAACCTTCCGTCGGAGTTGCCCGAATGGAGTCAGCAAGCTGAAAAGCTGATCACCACCGTCTCGACCAAAGGACAAGTCATCCTCCCGAAAGCCATCCGCCAGCGGCGGGAATGGGATGTGGGCACCCGGCTGATCGTCGAGGAAACACCGGACGGCGTCCTGCTGAAGCGTGCCCCGGCTTTCGCGGCGACGCGGCCAGATGAGGTGTTCGGCCTCCTGCCCTTTGGCGGCGAGCCGAAATCCCTGGAAGACATGGAGGCCGGCGTGCTGTCCGAGGCCCGTCGCCGTCATGATCGCGATTGATGCCAATGTGATCGTCCGGTACCTGACCGGCGACCACCCGGAGCAATCCGCCCGTGCCCGGGCGCTTGTCGACGGAGGGGGCGTCTTCGCCGCCGTGACCGTGATGCTCGAAGTCGAATGGGTGCTGCGCAGCGCCTATGGTTATCGCCCCGCCGACGTCGCGCGGGCGTTGCGGGCCTTCGGCGGTCTGCCGACGGTCACCGTCGAGGATGCGGAAACGGTCGCAGAAGCGCTCGACCATGCGGAACGGGGAATGGATTTCGCCGATGCGCTGCATCTCGGGAAATCCACCCACTGCGAGGGCTTCGCCACCATCGACCGGAAATTCGTGAAAGCGGCGCGGGCCGCAGGACACGCGGAAGTCCGGGAGGTTTGACACGGAAAAACCGGCGCAAGTTCGCGACGGTCCCGCCGCAAGGCTTCAACGCCGGTTCCGGCCCCGCCCGCGTCGCCGGGTCCCTTCCTCCTCCTTCCCGGCGCCGTCATCCTTGCCGTCCTCCCCGCCGGCGGCGGCCTGCTCGCCGGCGGCGCCGGGCGATCCGCGGACCACCTGCACGTCATGCCCGAGGAAGCGCTTCGCCGCGCCGCGCGCCGCGTCGAACTGGAGCATGGCGAGGGCAGGGACCAGAAGCATCTGAAGGACCGTGGCGAACAGGATGCCGAAGGCGATGCTGGCGGCCAGCGGCACCAGGAACTGTGCCTGGACGCTCTGGCTGACGATGATCGGGGCGACGCCCAGCGCCGTTGTCAGGCTGGTCAGCATGATCGGGCGGAACCGGTTCTTGGCTGCGGCGACCACGGCGTCGAACATTTCCTCGCCCTTCAGCCGGCGGGCATTGACGAAATCGATCAGGATCAGCGCGTCGTTGATGATCACGCCGGACAGCCCGACGAGGCCGAACAGGCTCAGGAACGTCACGTCCAGCCCCAGCGCCAGATGTCCCAGCGCCGCCCCGACCAGTCCGAACGGCACCACGGCCAGGATGATCAGCGGCTGGGTATAGGAGCGGAAGCTGACCGCCAGCAGCGCGTAGATCGAGAACAGCGCGATGGCGAAGTTGGTGAACAGGGCGGGCAGGGTGCGGCCCTGCTCGCGCTGCTCGCCGCCGAAGGCATAGCGCAGCCGGGGAAACTCGGACTGGATGTCGGGCAGGATATCGGTGCGCAGCCGGGCCGTGACCTCCTGCCCGGTGGTGACGCCCTGCTGCACGTCGGCGTTCACCGTGGTGATCCGCCGGCCGTTCCGCCGCTCGATGCTGCTGGGGCCGGTGCCGTAGCTGATCGAGGCAGCCTGCCGCAGGGGGATCGACAGCTCCTGCCCGTCGCTCCCGGAGGCGCGGATGCGGTAATCGTCCAGGGTGGAGAGGCTGTCGCGTTCCCGCTCGGGCAGGCGGACATAGACTCGCACCTCCTCGCGGCCGCGCTGCACGCGCACCGCCTCGACCCCGAAGAAGGCAGCGCGGACCTGTTCTGCCAGGTCCTCCAGCGTCAGGCCAAAGGTGCGGGCCTGGTCCTCCAGGCGGAACTCCAGCTCCCGCTGGCCTTCCTCGTCGGTATCGTAGATGTCGTTGACGCCGCCCAGGCGCCCCAGTTCGCCCTTTACCCGCTCCACGATGCGGTCCAGGGTCTCCGGGTCCGAGTGGGACAGCTCGACCGATACCGGATTGCCGACATCGACCGTGCTCGACGAGAAGCTGACATAGTCGGTCGTGGGCAGCGGCCCGGTGGCGTCGCGCCAGGCTTCCTCGAACTGCCGGGCCGTGATCTCGCGGGTGCCGGGATCGCTCAGCCTGAAGCGGACTGCGCCGTTCTCGGGCACGATCGGCTGGCGGGCCGAGGCGCCCCCCGGTCCCCCGTCCGCGGGGGTGCGCCCGACCGTCAGATAGACGCCCTCGACCAGTGGCTCCGAACCGCCGCCGTCGCCCTCCAGCCCGGCCGCCGCGCGCCGGCCTGTCTCGGCCAGGCGCTCGGCGATCCTCAGCGTCACGTCCTCGGTGGTGCCGACCGGCATGCCGAACTGCGCGGTGACGATGCGGCCCTGGATCTCGGGGAAGAAGACGAAGCGGAGATAGCCGCCGAGGAACAGGCTGGAGACGATGATCAGCACCGCGGCGGCGCCGGCCATGACGATGCCGTAATGCGCGGCGGAGAAGCGCACCGCCCGGTCCAGCGGCCCGTCCACGAAGCGCTTGAACGCCCGGTCGATCCCGTCCTTGCCGCGCCGGATCGCGCGCATCGGGGCGCTCTTCGGCTGGTCCCCCGCCTTCAGGCCCGACAGGTGGTGGGGCAGGATGAACAGGCTCTCGACCAGGGACAGGCACAGCACCGCGATCACGACGATCGGGATGTCGGCCAGGAACTTGCCGGCGGTGCCGGGCAGGAACAGCAGCGGGGTGAAGGCGATCACGGTGGTGGCGACGGCGAACAGGACCGGGACCGCGACGCGCTGCGTACTGCGGACGGCGGCCTCGACGCCTTCGTGCCCCTGCTCGGTGCCGGAATGGATGCTCTCGCCGACCACGATCGCGTCGTCCACCACGATGCCCACGGCGAGGATGAAGCCGAACAGGCTCATCTGGTTGACCGAGACGCCCAGCAGGGACATCACCGCGAAGGTGCCGACGAAGGCGACGACGATGCCGAAGCCGACCCAGAACGCGACCTTCAGGTGCAGGAAGACGGCCAGCGCCAGCATCACCAGCACCGCGCCGATCAGGGCGTTCTCGATCAGCAGGTCCAGCCGGCTCCGCAGCTGCTCGGCCTCGCTCTGCCAGATCGCGGCATCGACCCCCGCCGGCAGCGTCGGCCGCAGCTCATCCAGGTACGCGTCCACCGCCTCGGCGATGGCGAGCACCTGCTCGTCGCCGGTGCGGAAGACTTCCACGATCGCGGCGGGCTTCCCGTCGTAGCGGGTGGTCAGGCCGGTGTCGCGGAAGCCGTCGTCGATCCGGGCGATGTCGCCCAGGCGGATCTGCCCGCCGTCGGGGCCGGCGATCAGGATGATGTCCGCGAAGTCGCGCCGGGTCAGGTTCTCCCCCTCGACGCGCAGCAGGATGCGGCTCCCCTCCGTCTCGATGTCGCCGGCCGGCCGGTCGAGGCTGTTGGCCGCGATGATCCCCGCGATCTCCGGCAGCGACAGGCCATAGGTGCGCAGGACGTCCTTGGGGACCTCGATGGAGATCTCGTAGTCGCGCACCCCGGCGGTCTGCACGAACGAGATCGCCTCCTCCGCCGCCAGGTCGTCCTCCACCCGGTAGGCCAGCTCCTTCAGGGTGCGCTCGGGCACGTCGCCGTGGATCACCAGCTCGATCACCCGGCGGCGGCTGGTCAGCTCACGGACCTCCGGCTCCTCCGCCCGATCGGGGAAGTTGGTGATGCGGTCGATGCGCGACTTGACGGCGTCGAGCTTCTGATTGACGTCGACGCCTTGCTGGAGTTCGGCGGTGACGATGCCGAGGCCCTCCGACGCGGTGGCCGTGACCTCGCGCACGCCCTCGACGGACTCGATCTGCTCCTCGATCGGCCGGACGATGGAGCGCTCGACCTCCTCCGGCGAGGCGCCGCGGTATTCGACGCTCACCTGGATGCGGCCGAGGGTGAATTCCGGAAAGGGCTTCTGGGTGATGTTGAGCGCGCTCAGGCCGCCGGCGAACAGGATCAGCAGCATCAGCAGGTTCGCCGCGACGCCGTTGCCGGCCATGCGCTGGATCAGCGAGTTCATTCGGCGGTTCCGGTATCTGTTCCGGTTCCGGGAGCATCGTCCCGGGGCGCGGAGTCGGCTTCGGCGCTCGTGCGCACCAGCATGCCGTCCGTGGGCGCCTCGACGGTGCTGGTCACCAACAGCACGCCGTCGGGCAGCCGGTCCGCCTTTACCTGGACGGTATCGCCGTCGCGGAGAATCACGTCGACCTCGACGATCCTGAGTCTGGCGCGGTCGGGCTGGTCCGCACGGGCCAGCGCCCAGACGGAATCGCCGCGGCGCAGAGCGGACGCCGGTATGGTCAGGTACCGTTCGGGTGGCCGCCCCTCGATCTCGACCGTCGCATAGCTGCCGACCAGCAGGGGCGGCGGGCTGACCAGCGGTTCAGACCCATCGGTACCGATCGGCCGGCCCGGCCGGCGCGGATCGGGCACCCGCACCACCACGTCGATCGTCCGCGTCCGCTCGTCTATGAAGGCCCTCGTACGGTCCACATAGCCGTCCCAGCCGAACCGAAGGCCGCCATAGTCGATGGCGACGAGCGCCGGGACCCGTCCGCCGCCGCCCCCAGCGCCGCCAGGGTCTCCGGCCGGCATCTCCCAGAGGTTCGGTATCAGCGACGCCTTGTCGCTCAGCAGCGGCACCGTCACCTCGACCTCGCCGGCGCTGTAGATCCGGGCGAGTTCCTGGGCCGGCTGGACGAACTGGCCGACATCCACGTCCTCGCTCCGCACATAGCCGTCGAACGGCGCCTCGACCGTGGTCCGGGCCAGGGCCAGCTCGGCATCCGCAAGCTCGGCCCGGGCGGCCTGGAGCGCGGCCTGCGCGGCCTGGAGCTGCGGGCGCCCGAGGGTCAGCGGGCTGACGTCGGGGGCGCCGCCCGCCGTCCCCCCTTCGGAGCCAAGGCGGTCGCGCAGCAGGCGGTACTCCTGCCGGGCGATCCGCGCCTCCTCCTGGGCCTGCCGCAACTCGACCTGGCGCCGGGCCACCGTCGCCTGGGCCCGCTGCGCCTGGTTGCGGTAGTCGGCGTCCTCCAGCCGGACCAGCACCTCGCCGCGATCGAACTCGCCGCCGCTGACCAGCTCGGGATGGACATGGTCGACCCTTCCGCCGACCTGGGCGGACAGCCCCACCTCCGCCCGCGGCATCACGATTCCGCTGCCCGTGATGGTGATCGCCGACCGGCCGGGGCGCGCCTTGACCGTCTCCACATAAGGGGCTTCGGGCGGCGGGGGTTGCGGCTCCGGCCGGGAGCGCAGGAGATAGATCAGGGTCGCGGCGCCGATGCCCGCCAGCAGGATCGCGGCGGCCAGCAGCCACCATTTCCAGGGCGTGTGCCGGCCGTCCCCCGATCCATCGTCCCGGCCGCCCTCCGCCGATCCCCACCGATCCCCGCCGGGCGTGTCGGGCGCCGAGGTCACGGTCAGCAGCCGGGGGCCGTGCCGGTTCACCGGCTTGCCCTCGGTCCGCAGGAACCGGGGAAGGCGCAGGACCGTCATCCAGCCGGTCCGGACACCGCCCCCGGCGGCCGGCGTGTCCGGCTCGGGCGCGCCGCCGGCCGGGCGCTTCTCCCCGGCATCGCGGGCCTGGGCGCGCGCCTTGCCGCGCCGGCTTCTCGCCTCGGGATCTCTCGCCTCAGGCATCGCGGTCCCTTTCCGTCCGGCTTTCCCCCGTCGCGGCCGCCACCAGAGCCTTGATGCGGTCGCTCAGATCCTCCTCGATCCAGACCCCGCCGAGCGACCGGTGGACGGCCAGCCGCGCCTCGACTAGGTCGCGTTCCGCCTGGAGCACGGCTTCGCGGGCGGCCACCACGTTCCGGCGGGAATCGAGGAAACCCAGATAATCGCCGATCCCCTGCGTGTAGCGGCGCAGTTGCAGGTCCGCGCGGGAGCGGGCGGTCTCCAGTTCCCGCGCCAGCAGCCGGTAGCGCTCGGCCGTGGTCTCGTGGTCCTTCAGCGCGGTCTCCACCTCGCGGACCGCCGTCAGCACGGACGAGGCGTAGTTGCCCGCCGCCTCGGCCAGGGCCGCCTCCGCCGCGTCCACCTCGCCCCGGAGCCGGCCGCCCTGGAAGATCGGCGCGGTCAGTCCGGCGGTCAGGCTGGTGAACCAGTTCGACAGGTCGAACAGGCCGCCGGCCGTGCCGGCCCGCAGGCCCGCGCCGGCCGAGATGGTGAAGCGCGGGAACAGGGCCGCCCGCGCGGCCCCCACCTCGTAACGCTGGGCTTCCAGCCGAAGCCAGGCCGCCCGCACGTCCGGCCGCTGGATCAGCAGGGCCGACGGAAGGCCGGCCGGGATCGGGTCCGGCGGCGAAAGCGGCGCGCGGTCCGACCGGGCGCCCACGACGTCCCCGAGCTCGCCCGGATACCGCCCCAGCAGGGTGGCCAGCCGCGCCCTGGCGGCGTAGAGCCGGCTTTCGAGCCGGGGGATCTCGGCCTGCGCGCCGCGCAGTTCGCCCTGGATCGCGTAGAATTCGAAACTGTCCACCAGGCCGCGCAGGTATCGCCGCTCGGTCAGTGCCGCCCGCTCGCGCAGCAGGTCGACGTCGGGACGGACGAGGTCCAGGCGGCGCCGGGTGGCCAGAATGTCGAAATAGGCCCGTATCGTCTCGGCGATGACGGAGAGAACCACGGTCTGGAGGTCGCCGACCGTGGCGCCCAGGCGCGCCTCCGCCGCGTTCTCGGCGTTGCGCACCCGCCCCCAGAAGTCCAGTTCGTAGGACAGGTCCAGGCTCGCCGAGAAGCGTTCGCTCCGGGTGCGCTCCTCGGGGCCGCCGGTTACGGAGGCCGGCACCTCCCCGTCAGAGCCTAGGCCGCCGCCGTCGAATTCACCCGACCCGAAGCCGCTTGCCGGCTGATCCCGCCGGCTCGCGCCGACGCTGGCGCCGACCTCCGGCGACAGGGGAGCGCCGGCGATCCGGGCCTGCGCGCGGGCCTGCTCGACCCGGGCGACCGCCTGCGCCAGGTCCAGGTTCCGGTCGACCGCCTGCCGCACCAGCGCGTCCAGCGCCGGATCGTCGAAGGTCTCCCACCAGCCCAGCGGACGGTAGGCGGCGGCGACGTCCGCCTGCTCGAACTCGGCCGGCAGGGCGGCCACCGTGACCGGCACGACGGCGTCCGGCGCCAGGGAGCACCCGGCAGTTCCCAGGGCGCCCGCCGCGCACAGCCAGAATAGGCTTCCGTTCAGGATCGCGCGCATTCCCGACCCGCCTTGGCTCCCGCTTCCCATGCGCCGTCAATTCAAGCCGAGGGAGTCCAGGCTCGCCTCTTCGGCGGACCCGATCTCGTCGGCACTCAGGTCGGCGATCAGGAGCGGCTTCCCCACGGCGACCCGCACCCGCTCCCAGGGGATCGCGACCGTCTTGCCGAACAGGCCGAAGAAACCCGGGAACCGCGCGAGGATCAGCCTGATCTCCCCGGTTTCGGGGGAGAACACGACATGCTCGACGACGCCTTCGCTTTGTCCGTCGCTGCTCGTCACGGCCATGTCCTTGAGCCGGTCCACCGTGAGCCGGGCGGCGTCGGCCGCGGCGACCTCCCGCGGCGGCGGTTCGGACGGTGCCTCCTGCCGGCTTACCGGTTCGGGGCGCGACGGCAGCTCGGTCAGGAACTCCGTCTCCGCGCTCCCCTCGTCCGGGGAAACGCTCCCGCCCCCCGTGGTCTCGGCCGGCTGGATCGCCGTGGCTCCCGGCTCGATCACCGTCACCTCGGGCTCGAAGACCGTCACCTCCGGCTCGGCCGTCGCCTGCCCGGTTCCGGCGGCGTCCGGCGCCGGAGGATCCACGTCGAGGGCGGCCATCGGGAGCATCACCGCGTCCACCCCGTGGACCACGGCGTTTCCGGCCTCCAGGTCGCCCAGGACCACGCGGGCGGCTTCACCCGCGATGGGGCGGGGATCGCTGAACAGGGTCAAGTCACCGCGTTGCCACGTCACGCGCAGGACCCCGCCGTCCGCGGTATGCAGCGTGCGCGGAAGATCGTCTGAGGGCAGCGCCGCGCCTTCGACGACGTGATGCCTGACGATCCGGCGCAACGCCTCCGGTCCGGCCGCCATGAGGTCGCGGAAGCTCTGGGGAGGAAGCCGGGCGAAGGCCGCGTCCGTCGGCATGAACACGGTCCGGGGTCCCGGGGCGTTCAGCTCGCCTTCCAGCCCGGCGCCCCTCACGAGGGTCATGAAATGGTCGAACCGGCCGGCCTCGGCCGCCGTCGCCGTCAGATCCGCGGCGAAGGCCTGCACCGGTGCGAGGATGATCATGGCGATGGCGGGATAACGCAGTTCGTGCTCCATCGGCTGCCGGTCGCTTCGACCTCTTGGGAATGCCTGTGCCTTGGCAACCATGGTCGGCCCGGTCGGTTCCCCGATACCTTCATGCCGGATCGGCGCACCCATCCGCGCCGGTGCCTCCGCAGTTTATTTACTTCTTCACGCCAAGTATTTGGCGTCATAAAAGCATCATGGAACCGCAAGCCTCGTCCGATGTCGAATTGCTGAAGCGATCCACAATCAAATACCTGGACGAATTGGGAAACATCCATGCGGCGGGATCACCTGTCCTTTTCGCAGTTCATTGTCATTACCGGAGTCACGGCGGTGATATTTTTCCTGTCGCTGATTCCGCTGGAGATGATCCCGGAAATCCCGGTGGATATCGACCAGAAGGCCTTCTTCCTGCCGTTCCTGCTGGCGGCTCTCCTCCCGGTCGGGCGGTCCACCGGATCAGCCTAGACACGAAAGGGAAGAAGCTGGGGACCTCCCATACCTCATCCTTTGATCATCATGCCACGCGGGATCGGAGCACCGGCTTCGCACCGGGCTCCCCTGCGTCACGGGGCGGGACACGGTCTATTCGCCGAAAGGATCGTGTGCAGGGGAAGCGTCTGGATGCATCCTTGGGCCTGGACATCTTTCTTGAGGCCGGAAGATGCGAAGAACGCCCGGTGATGCGAAGATCCTTGCCGGCCGGACGGGCCGGGCACGGTTCGACGACGCGCAGTCGATGATGGACAGGGTGCTGCGCGATTGGACGCAGGAATGCTTCCAGATCTCGCCCGGCCCCGGAAGCGGGCAGCACCTCTTCGTGGAGACCGAAGGGCTGAGGCTGGACGCGAGCCACTGGTCGACGGGAGTGCTGATCCGGGGAGAGGGAGCCCCGGAAAGCGTCTGTATCGGCTTGGTCGACGGCGATCCCGCCCCGGTCCGGTTCCGCGGACGTCCGGTGGCGCCCGCCCGCATTCCGCTGGTCCAGTCCGCGGTGGAGTTCGAGTTCGCCTCGGTGATGCCGACGGCGGCCCTGGTGCTGACTATCGATCGGACGGTCTTTCAGCGCCACGCGAACGCCATGTGGGGACGGGAGCTGGCACCCGGCGCGGCCTACATGCTGGCCCTGTCCGGCATCGATCAGGGCCTCGTCCTCGTGCAGCGGCTGAAGGCCATGCTCGCGGTCCTGCATGAGCAGTCGTGTTACCTCGCGTCACCGCGGATCGCGGCCCTGGCGACCGACAAGATCCTGTCGGAACTGCTGGCTTCGGCTGTGATGGATCCGCAGCGCGTCGTCCTTCCGCACCGCCATCACCTGGCCCGGGACGCGGCGGCCTACTTGCGGGCCGTGACGGACCAGCCGGTGAGCATCAGGCGACTGTGCGAGCTGCTGGACGTCAACTGGCGAACCCTCGACCAGGGCTTCCTGGAACTGTACGGCGTGACGCCGAAGGCCTACATGCGCGTCGCGCGGCTGCACCATGTCAGGCGCGCCCTGTCCGCCGCCGATCCGGCCGACCGCACCGTGACCGACATAGCCGTATCCTGGGGATTCTTCCAGCTCGGCCGCTTCGCCGTCGAGTACCGCAGGCTGTTCGGAGAGAAACCCAGCGATACCTTGTGGAAACGGAAGACCGGAAGCCGGGATGCCGACGGCTCCGGCCGGTCGAACGACGTGCCAATTCCGCACAGCCGGCAGAGTCGGCGCCTGGATATGATTGTTTCCAAACGAAGATCGGCCGACGACGCCGATACGACGGAGGGAACGACGTGACGCGACATCCAGACGCCTCGGCCCCGGCAAGCGCCGTCCCGGTTTCCAGGCGCGGCTTCTTCGGCTTGGCGGCGGGTGCCGCGGCGGCTTCCTCGGGGTTGGGGCCGGCGCGGGTCGCGCTGGCCGACGAAGCGCCGCGCCCGGCGCGGGGCCCCGCCGGGAGCCGGCCGAACATGCTCTTCCTGTTTTCGGACCAGGAGCGGTACCGTTCCTCGTGGCCGGCCGGGCTGAGCCTGCCCGGACAGGAAACGCTGCGGCGCAAGGGAGTCACGTTCCACGCCCATTACTGCCCGGCGACCATGTGCACCTCGTCGCGCAGCGTTCTCATGACCGGTCTCACGACCCCGAACAACGGCATGTTCGAGAATTGCGACGTGCCCTGGATCAAAGGGTTTCCGCCTGGCGTCCAGACCATCGGCCATATGCTGCGCAAGGCCGGGTACTACACCGCCTACAAGGGCAAATGGCATCTCAACAAGGAATTCGACAGCAAGGATCCGGACCTTCTTTTCACCGGCGAAATGGAGCGGTACGGCTTCGCCGACTACAACGGCCCCGGCGACATCATCGGGCACACGCTCGGCGGATACCAGTTCGACCACCTGATTTCCGGGAGCGCGGTGACCTGGCTGCGCCGCAACGGCCGCCCGCTGTCGGACGACGGAAAGCCGTGGTGCCTGTTCGTCAGCCTGGTCAACCCCCACGACGTCATGTATTTCAATACCGACCTGCCGGGCGAGCGGGTCCAGGACCCCGGCGGCCTGATGATGCGGGCGGCGCGGGCGCCCGACCACCCCCTCTACAGGAAAAGCTGGGATCAGCCGCTGCCGGCGAGCCTCAGGGAGCCGCTCGACGCGCCGGGCCGTCCGAAGGCCCATGGGGAGTTCATGAAAGCCTGGCGCCATATCCTGGGCGAGGTGCCCATGGAAGAGGAGCGCTGGCACCGGTTCAACGACTACTACGTCAACTGCACGCGCGGCGTGGATGCCCAGCTCGCGCGGGTGCTCGGCGAGCTTGACGATCTTGGTCTGGCGGACCGCACGATCGTCATCTACACCACCGACCATGGCGAGGCGGCGGGCGCGCACGGGATGCGCGGAAAGGGTCCCTTCGCCTACCAGGAGGCCATCCACCTGCCGTTCTACCTGATCCACCCCGACGTCGGCGGCGGGCAGGACTGCCGCGCGCTGTCGTCGCACATCGACATGGTGCCGACGCTGCTTTCCATGGCCGGCGTTCCGTCCGGAGGCGTGGGGGAACTGGCCGGGCGCGACCTGCCGGGCAAGGATCTTTCGCCTCTCCTGGCCGGTCCGGCTTCGGCTGGAGTCCACGCCGTCCGGGATGCCGTCCTGTTCACCTACAGCGGCCTCGCCCTCAACGACGCGGGCATCATGGAGCGCAACGCCGCGGCCAGGGCCGCCGGCAAGAACGTGCTCATCGAACTGGCCCGCCAGCGATACCTGCCCGACTTGAAGAAACGGGGCAGCCTGCGCACCGTCTTCGACGGCCGCTACAAGTTCAGCCGCTATTTCGCGCCGACCGAGCACAACGAGCCGACCACCGTCGACCAGCTCTACGACCACAACGATGTCGAGCTGTTCGACCTGGAACGGGATCCTTCCGAGACCGACAATCTCGCCAGGGACAGGGCGGCGAACAAGGATCTCATCCTCGCGATGAATGCCAGGCTGAACACGATCATCCGGACCGAGATCGGCGTCGATGACGGAAGGGAGCTGCCGAACATTCCGCTGGTGGACTGGGCCATCGACCGCGTGGACATGTAAGAATGGACGCGACGGCAGCGCCCCGTGCAATCGGAGCCCGACGGGAGAAGCCAATGCGATCAGCCGCCTTAAGTTCGGCACGTGTCCTTGCCATAGCGACCGCCGCGGCCGCCGCCCTCCTGTCGGGAACCGGCGGCGCCCGGGCGGAGGAGTTCGGCGGCTCCGCGGCCCTGTATGTCTGGCTGCCGAGGATCGACGGCGAGTTCTCTTCGGCGGCCGGCGGGCGGACCGTCGAGACCTCGATCAGCCGGGGAGACCTTCTCGAATCCCTGGATTTCGGCGTGATGGGGGCCGGGGAAATCACTTACGGACGCTTCGCGCTGCTCAACGACACCGTCTATTCGAAACTGGGCAACGACGGCTCGGTCCGCGGCAACCCGTCGGTGTCGGTCGATGTCGATACGAAGATGCTGCTCACCACGACGGCGTTCGGATACCATGCCTATGTGGACCGGGGCAGGCTGATCGAGCCTTTCGCCGGCGTCAGGTACGTGTGGATGAGCACCGACGTGACGGCGACGAGCAGCGCCCTGGAGGGAGCGACGGCCGGGGCCGATCTCGACGTCAGCTGGTGGGATCCGGTGATCGGCGTGCGCGGGCGGCTGCCCTTGTCCGAGACGTGGACGGTGAGCGGAATCGCCGAAATCGGCGGGTTCGGGATCGGATCGGAGTTCACCTGGCAGATCTTCGCCGGCGTGGAATACGCGATCTCCGAGCGGATCAGCGCCAATGCGGGGTTCCGCTATCTTTCCATCCGCTATTCGGCGGATCGGGTCGATGTCGATGTCAGCCAGTACGGTCCGCTGGTGGGATTGGTCATGCGTTTCTGAAGGCGCCTTCCGCCCGGGGCCACCCGGCCCGAACGCCTCCGGATCGCGCAGCCTCGGACTTCAGGGGCGATCCGGGGCGTGGTGCACGGTGCGGAAGCCCAGATGGCTTGCCCCCAGGCTCAACTCCTGCGGCTGGCGGGCGCTCGGCCGGTAGCGGGCGCAGAAATTCTGCGCGCACAGCCATGATCCGCCTTTGATGACCACCGAAGGACCGGCCGCTCCGGCATGCCGTGCCGCAGCGGACTCGCTCGGGCCGCCCGGATCGGTCGCCGCGTCGGCCGGATGGCCCGGGACATACCAGTCCTTCGTATACTCCCAGACATTGCCGGCCATGTCGAACAAGCCGTACCCGTTGGGACCGAAGCATCCGACGGGCGCGGTACCGTGATAGCCGTCGTCCGCACTGTCCTTGACCGGGAACAGGCCCTGCCACGTATTGGCTTTCCATCCCGACGCCGGGTCGAAGTACCGGTCCCCCCAGCTGTAGGTGGCGCCGTCGAGCCCGCCGCGGGCCGCGAATTCCCACTCCGCCTCAGTCGGCAGGTCGTGGCCCAACCAGTGCGCATAGGCCAAGGCATCCTGATAGGCGACATGTATGACGGGATGATTGTTCTTGCCGACGATCTCGCTTCCCGGCCCCAAGGGCGCGCGCCAGTTCGCCCCGCGCGCATAGCGCCACCACTGCCTGACATCCGCCAGATCGCGCAAGTCTTCCGGGCTGTGGAACACGATCGATCCGGGCTCCAGAAGCTCCGCCGGGATCCCCGGGCTGTCCTTCGGATCGAGCCCCCGCTCCGCCATCGTGACGTAGCCGGTCGCGGCGACGAACCGCCGGAACTGCGCGTTCGTCACTTCATGCCGGTCGATCCAGAAACTCGATACGGTCACCGGATGCGCCCTGCGCTCCTCCGGCCGTTCATCGTCGTCACCCATGGTGAAGGCGCCACCTTCGATGCGGACCATTCCCGCCAGGGAGTCCGGACCGGGCGGCAGGCCGCCGTAGCCGTCGCAGAGCCGATCAGCCTGCGCTGCGGCACTGGCGAGGATCGAGCCAAGAGCGACGGCCGCGTGCCGGATCGCCTTGCTTACTCCCATGGAAACACGCGCTCCCAGTCGCGCCGCATGGAGACGACCAGCCAGTTCGCCGGACCCGCGGCATCCAGCGCCTTGTCGAGGCGACCCACATGGCTGTCGCGATCGTAGCTGTATTCCCGTCCGGCGTCGTCATGGCGGATGATCACGCCGAGCCGGCGGCCATCTCCCGACGTGCCCCATTGCAGCATCTGGAGATCGCCGTCGGAATTCCCGAACACGGCGATCGGCCGGCGGCCGATGAACTTCTGGATGGCCACCGGCTTGCCCGCCTTGTCGTCGATGAAGTCCACCTGCGGCAGCCGCACCAGGACAGGCTTGCCGTCCCGCACGCGGAATTCCGTGACGATACTCGACCCGATGACACGCTCGCGGGGCAGACCATAGACATGCTCGACCCAGGGCCTCATGAACTCGATGCCGCCTCCGGAAACGATGAAGCTCTGGAAGCCGTTCTCCTCGAGCAGCCTCAGCACCTCCAGCATCGGCTGATAGACCAGTTCGGTGAAGCGCCGATCGAAGCGCCCGTGCCGCGCCCGTGAAATCCAATCGGCCACGAGAGCGGCGAACTCGTCGGTGGTGTTTCCGGCATGCGTCGCCATGAGGAGATCGAGCAGTCCCCTCTCTCCAGCCGCCAGGAGGGCCGCGGTATCGTTCTCAAGAACAGCCTTGAAGGGTTGATCCGTTTTCCACTCCGGATGCTCCGGGGCCAGGATGCCGACGCGGTCAAGGGCGAACTGAAGTTGGGCATAGTAGGGCTGCTCCACCCACAGCGTCCCGTCATTGTCGAACACCGCGACCCGCTCGGCCGGCGCCACGAAATCCGGTCCGCCCTCGGCGGTGACGGCGGCAACGAACTCGAGGATCGCCGACTTGCCGGCGCCATCCCTCCAGGATGGAAGAGGGTCGGCCGAGGCATGGCCAACCTGAAACAGGCACAGGATCGCGACCACCGCGATCAGCCGAAGGCCGGATGAATCACGCGTCTCGGCACGCATAGCCGTTTCTCTCCCGTGGAACGGATCGATCCAGCTCGATGGACGGCCGGAGCCGCCCACCGGCGGCAAGATCAGTTTCCGGATGTGTTGGTGACCAATCGGGCCATGACCTGATCGATGCTGAAGCTCGCCGCCTTCTGCCGGGGCGGGAATTCCTTGAAGCTCTGGAGCCAGTTCGCGACGTAGGCCTGGGCCGGCACCAGCGCGAAGATGCGCTCGAACCTCCAGCGGACATAGTCCATGCCCTCCTCATCGGCCCGCTCGAACGGGTCGCCGCGCAGCGTGAACAGCTTCGGTACGCGGAGCTGGACGAACGGTTCCTGCCACACATCGAAACCCTCGGCTCGCTGTTCCAGGAAGTGCAACTTCCACTGATCGTAGCGAAGCGCCGCCAGATCCCCGCCGTCGGTCCAGTACAGGAACTCCTTGCGCGGCGCTTCCCGGACCTCGCCCCGCAAGTAGGGCAGCAGGTTGTAGCCGTCGAGATGCACCTTGTAATCGCGCCCGATCGCCGAATACCCCCTCAGCAGTTCTTCCTTGATGTTCGGATTGCCGGCAGCCGCCACAAGCGTGGGCAGCATGTCCTCGTGGGAAAAGACATCGTTGTGGATGGTGCCGGGCTCGATCACGCCGGGCCACCGGATCAGGGTCGGTACGCGATAGCCGCCTTCCCACTGGGTGTTCTTCTCGCCGCGGAACGGCGTCGTGCCGCCGTCAGGCCAGCTCATGACCTCGGCGCCGTTGTCGGTCGAATACATCACGATGGTGTTGTCGGCGATGCCCAGATCGTCGAGCTTCTTCAGCAACTGCCCGACGTGCCCGTCATGCTCGACCATGCCGTCCGGATAGATGCCGATCCCCGTCCTGCCACGGGATTCAGGCTTCAGACGGGTAAAGACGTGCATCCGCGTGGAATTCCACCAGAGGAAAAAGGGCTTGCCCGCCGTGGTCGCCCGATCCAGGAAGTCCAGGGCGCCAGCCGTCACTTCCTCGTCCACGGTTTCCATCCGCTTGCGCGTCAGCGGGCCGGTATCCTCGATGGTGCCGCCCGCGGTCGCCCTGATGACGCCGCGCGGCCCGTATTGTTTCTTGAAAGCCGGATCCTTGGGATAGTCCTCGTTCTCCGGTTCCTCCTCGGCGTTGAGGTGGTAGAGATTGCCGAAGAACTCGTCGAAACCGTGGTTCGTCGGCATGTGTTCGTCACGGTCGCCCAGGTGGTTCTTGCCGTACTGGGCGGTCATGTAGCCGCGGCTCTTGAGCAGCCCGGCAAGCGTTGGATCTTCCATCCTCAGCCCGATCTCCGCACCGGGGAGGCCGACCTTGGTCAACCCCGTGCGAACCGGCGCTTGCCCCGTGATGAACGCCGCGCGCCCGGCCGTGCAGCTCTGCTGTCCGTACCAGTCGGTGAACAGCGCACCTTCACGGGCGATCCGGTCGATGTTGGGCGTCTTGTACCCCATCACGCCCAAGTTGAACGCGCTGATATTGTACCAGCCGATATCGTCGCCCCATATCACGAGGATATTCGGTTGCCTGTCCTGCTGTTGTTGCTGAGCCATCGAGGGAGGAACAAAGACTGCGAATGCCAGGATGAAAGAGGCGACAAGAACATGCATTTTGCATCTCCTTCATTCGTTTCGTTTCTTATGTTTCTTTTCAAACTTTGCATTGACCATGCTGGTTTTCGCTCTTTTCTAGTCTGCTTACAACAAATTGAAGCGTATGTTTCATAATTGCCTTTGGATCATCTCAAATAGAGTATGTCGGGAAGCGCGATCACTCGATCTGGTGATCGCCCATGGCCCCGGGGTGGCCTTTCGGACACTTGATGAGTCTTCGGGTCCCCTGTTCCGTGGAATGGATCGAGGTTGAACCGTCGGGAACCCGTTCATCCACGCCCGGCAGCCGTGGTCGCAGGCGGGAGGCCCTTCAGGGCCTCCCGCCCAGGTTCTCGTGGCTATGCTGTATCGCTCGACGGATCGCCGCTGTCGCGGCGCCGCCGCGAACAATCTGGTCCCCATGCATCACTCGACCGATGCGGGAGCGATGCGCCATCGAACCATGGCGCCAGATGGGGCACCGGTCTTCCGTTCACCTGGACGCCGGAACCGCCCGCCCCGCCGGACACGGCGGTCCGGCGGGGCGGTCCGGGAATGCGGAACCTACGGCCGAGGCGCTCGCGTCGCCGCCGACACGTCCCTGACGGCGCCGCGGGCGGCGCTGGTGGTCAGCGCGGCATAGGCCTGCAATGCGACGGAAACGGGCCGGTGGCGGTCGCGCGGCTTCCAGGCGTCGGCGCCCAGCACCTCCATGGCGGCGCGGCGGGAGGCCAGTTCCTGGTCGGTCAGGGCGACGCGGATCGAGCGGTTCGGGATGTCGATCTCGATCAGGTCGCCTTCCTCGACCAGCCCGATCGCCCCGCCCTCGGCCGCTTCCGGCGAGACATGGCCGATCGACAGGCCGGAAGTGCCCCCGGAGAACCGCCCGTCGGTGATCAGGGCGCACGCCTTGCCCAGGCCCTTGGACTTCAGGTAGCTGGTCGGGTACAGCATCTCCTGCATGCCGGGCCCGCCGCGCGGTCCCTCGTAGCGGATCAGCACCACGTCGCCGGCCTGGATGCCGCCGTTCAGGATCGCCTCGACCGCCGCGTCCTGGCTCTCGAAGATGCGCGCCGGGCCGGAGAACTTGAGGATCGAGGCATCGACCCCGGCCGTCTTCACGATGCAGCCGTCCTCCGCCAGGTTGCCGTAGAGGACCGCCAGGCCGCCGTCCTTGCTGAAGGCGTGCTCGGCGTCGCGGATCACGCCGCCGGCCCGGTCCACGTCGATCGTCTGATAGCGCCGCTCCTGGCTGAAGGCGACCACCGTCGGGATGCCGCCGGGAGCCGCGGAGTAGAAGCGCAGGACGTCATGGTCGTCGGTGCGCTTGACGTCCCAGCGGTCGAGCGCGGCGCCCAGGGTCGGGGCGTGGACCACGGGAAGGTCGCGGTGCAGGTGGCCGGCCCGGTCCAGCTCGCCCAGGATCGCCATGATGCCGCCGGCGCGGTGGACGTCCTCCATGTGGACATCGGGGACCGAGGGGGCGACCTTGCAGAGCTGCGGGATGCGGCGGGACAGCCGGTCGATGTCCTTCATCGTGAAGTCCACCTCCGCCTCGTGGGCGGCGGCCAGCAGGTGCAGCACGGTGTTGGTCGAGCCGCCCATGGCGATGTCGAGCATCATCGCGTTCTCGAACGCCTCGAAGCTCGCGACCGAGCGGGGCAGGACGCTGGCGTCGTCCTGCTCATAGTAGCGGCGCGCGATCTCGACCACCGTCCGGGCCGCCTGGAGAAACAGGCCCTTGCGGTCGGCATGGGTCGCCAGCACGGAGCCGTTGCCCGGCAGCGCCAGCCCCAGCGCCTCGGTCAGGCAGTTCATGGAGTTGGCGGTGAACATGCCCGAGCACGACCCGCAGGTCGGGCAGGCGGACCGCTCCATCTCCAGCACCTCGGCGTCGTCCAGGCTGGGATCGGCCGCCGCGACCATGGCGTCGACCAGATCGACCGCCCGGGTCTTGTTGTGCAGCTTGACCTTGCCGGCCTCCATCGGGCCGCCGGAGACGAAGACGGTGGGGATGTTCAGCCGCAGGGCCGCCATCAGCATGCCCGGCGTGATCTTGTCGCAGTTGGAGATGCAGACCAGCGCGTCGGCGCAGTGCGCGTTGACCATGTACTCGACGCTGTCGGCGATGATCTCGCGCGAGGGCAGGCTGTAGAGCATGCCGGAATGGCCCATGGCGATGCCGTCGTCCACCGCGATGGTGTTGAACTCCTTCGCGACGGCGCCCGCCGCCTCGATCTCCCGCGCGACCAGCTGGCCCAGGTCCTTCAGATGGACGTGGCCGGGCACGAACTGGGTGAAGGAGTTGGCGATCGCGACGATCGGCTTGCCGAAATCGCCGTCCTTCATGCCGGTCGCGCGCCACAGGCCGCGCGCTCCCGCCATGTTGCGGCCGTGGGTGGAAGTCCTGGAACGGAGATGGGGCATCGGGTCCTCTGCGCAGCCGCCCGGGTCGCGGGCGGCCTGTAATCGTCGGGGGCTGCGGACGGAACCGCGCGAGGCCGGCGGAACTCGTCGTCGAACCCCTGGTCCCGGAACGTTCCGTCCCCAATTCGGCGCGATCATAGAAGGCGGCGGGAAGGGGGGCAAGGCTCCTTGTCCGGGCACCGGGACCGCGGGAGTCGCCGGCCCGCCGGGCGGGAGCCGCGGACCAGGAGGGCTTGCCGGCCGGCGCTCCGTGGCGATGTGGCGATGTGGCAATGCAATCCATGTTGCGCCCGGCCCCGGTCCAGCGGCATCGGCAGGCCGCTCCGCGCCGTAATCGCGGCCAGCCCGTCCTGCGCGGCCCGAAGACCGGTCAGGGGCGCAGGCCGGCTGCCTTGCGCAGCGCCTCATTGATCCTGGTCTGCCACCCCGGACCCGTCGCGCGGAAATGTGCCAGCACGTCGGGGTCGAGGCGAAGCGTCGTCAACTCCTTGGGCGCCGCTGCCTTCGGTCGGCCGCCCCGCCGCGCCTTGGCGAACCATTCGTCCGTCAGCTCCGGCACATCGACGGCGTCCCAATCCTCCTGGCTGACATGGTCAGGCTTGGGCGGCGTGGTAGCGGCGTTCTTCCCGGTCATTGGCCTTCCCCGATCCGATGATGCGCGTGTCGTCACCGCGCGGCGTCCATGCCATCACGTGCAGGCGGGGCCCGATATAGCCGATGGATATGAAGCGGCCCTCGCCGTAATCCCGGCGCTCGTCCACGGCGGTCAGCGCGGTATCCCAGTCGAACCCTTCGGCAGCGGCGAAGTCCAGCCCATGCTTGGCAAGGTTCGCCACGCGTTTGGCTTCGTCCCAGGTGTTCATCCCGGTTATCGTAGCTACGATAACATGGACGGGAAAGCGGTTTTTGTAGCTACGGCACGGGGATGTATGCCTAGGAAGCCTGCACTTGATCGGTTTGCCGTAGGTCGGCCTCGGCCGACGCCGACAGCGTGGCCGGAGCGTTGATGCGGGGTGTCGGCGTTCGCCCTGACGGGCGAAGGCCGACCTACGCCACTCCGCTCCGCAGAACTCATCAAAATCACTGTGCAGGACCACTAGACAGGATCGGCCTGGTTGAGGTTAAGGACGATGAGGAGACTGGCCGTCTCAATTCCAGTGGCAACTCCGATAAGGTTCGGACAGAACATTCCCGCTATGGTTCCGCAGTGATGGTTACTCGTGATCCCAAGACCAAGGATTGGTACCGCGTCGAGTATTTCCCAGATATCCGTCGCCATCAGCCAGCCGCTCAGTTCAGAATCGCTGACCTGATATGGACAAAATGAGCAGGTGATGATGGGCCGGGATGAAAGCTCGCCTGTAGTGCCCGGTTCCGATACGCCGATGCAGGCGCATGTCGGGCGAATGGAGAATGCCAATGGGTGGGTGTGTCCCGATTATCGGAATTATTGCTAGGATAGTAATCTTATCCTGCTTCTGCTATTGTGCCGCTCGCACCCTCGTGCGCGGGATCTTTGACAATTGAATCACACAGCCGCCTGTGCGGATCGATGTTCATGGCCGATCCGGATGACCGAGAGGTGTTCTGGCGGAGGATGACCCGGAATGACCTCCAGAGGGAAACTCCCCTCAAGGGAGTGACCTTGGAACGGCCCGGGATGACCTTGACTGACCATCCTCCGGCTTTTCGCACGGTGCCCCGCCAACCCGCGACGCCGAGGTAGACGAATCATGACACCCGCTGTCGTTTGCTGATATAGCCCGGGGGTGTCAACACCGGACCGGCGTCCCGTCGCCGCCCCAATGGCCGGCAGGCCGGGTCAGCCCGTAAGCAACCGCCCCAAAAAAGATCGTGCCCGGCACCGGCGTGTCGTAATAGGGGGCGACGGGCGTGAACCCCGTCTTTTCGTAGAGCGCGATCGCCTCGGTCAGGTTCGGCAGCGTGTCCAGCCTCGTCTCGCGGTATCCGATCCGCACCGCCTCCGCGACGATGGCGTCCACCAGCGCCCGGCCAAGACCGAGGTTGCGCCCCCGCGGCAGGACGTAGAGCCGCTTCATCTCGCAGCAGCCGCCCTCAGGGCCGCCGGCGGGTGCCATGGGCCGGAGCGCCACGCAGCCCAGCGGTTCTCCCGCGGCGCCGCGTAGTTGCCCGGGAGGGTCGCCAATTCCTCGGCGAAGCCCCGGTAGGCGAGGTCGATCCCGAGGGAGGATGCGTATCGCCCGAACAGGCGGGCCGTGGCCTCGAAGTCGGCGGCCGCCCTGGCCGGTTCGATCCGGAAGAGGTCTTGAGGCACGCGGAGTCATGCTGTCCAGCTCTGCGATGCGGAAGGAGAAATAATAGCGCCTTCTGAGCCGCATGATTGATATAGTGAATGCAGTGAATTCTCTTCTATTAATTCCGATGTACAGGAAACTCATAGAAATCCAACGCCATACTTTTTTGTAAGCAATAAATAAACTTTGGGCTGAACAGATATTTTACTATGTTATCGCACCGCAGCATACTACATTGCAGTTGCGAGATGGGCGCTGATAACCCAGTTTCCCAAGCACAGATCATCAAGGAATTTAGCATGACCACTTCCATCATTGGCCTTTTCGAGAACAGCAGCATTGCGAACAAGGTTCTTGGCGAACTGACCAAGGCCGGCTTCCAGAAGAGTGCGGTCGAGATCCTGCAGGACGTCGCCGTTTCCAAGATCTCCAGCCGGCTGGTCGAAGCCGGTTATGAAAAGGACAAGGCCGACAGCTACGGCAATGCGATGCAGAAGGGCGGCGCCCTGGTCGTGGCGGAAGCCGACGACGACAAGGCCGACGATGCCTTGAGCACGATGCGCAGCTTCAAGGCCCTGACGCCGGAAGCGCTGTTGGAGAAGCTTGGCAATCGGACCGACGAGGCGACCGGAAGCGCCCAGGTGATCGAGGAGGAACTGGAAGTCGGCGTCTCCCGCACGACCGGCGGAAAGCGCCTGAAGACCGAGGTCAGCGAGCGCGAAGTCCAGGAGACCGTGACCCTCCATGAGGAAAACGTCGAGGTCGAGCATACCAAGGTCGATCGGGTCCTGAAGCCGGAAGAAGCCGCCAAGGCGTTCCAGGAGGGCACGATCGAAATGACCGAGGTTTCGGAAAAGCCGGTCGTCACCAAGCAGGCCCATGTGGTCGAGGAAGTGGCGCTGAGCAAGCACTCGGGCGAGCGTGACGTCACTGTCAGCGGCACTGTTCGCCGTCAGGATGTGACCGTTGAGGAAATCGACCGTAAGCCGGCCGGTTCCAAGGCTTCCTAAACCGGGATGCTGAACCCGGGCGGTGCATTTCGTCTTGCCGGACATCGGGTCGTCGATCCGATGTCCGGCGGTCGGCGCCGCCTGTCTCCCGCATTCCCCTTCAAGGGCTTGCGATGCAGAGACTTCAAACCGAGGAACAATCCATGTCAGCCGTAGTGAAGACTGCCGATGCCGGCAAGACCGTTCGCGATGCCGGCGCCGAGATGGCGAAAAGCGCTCACGACGCGTCCAACCCGGATACCCAGCCGGCTGCCCAACCGGTCCGGAAAGTCGTCGAAGCCACCGGCCGCGCCGAGATCCGGAAGAATGCCGAGGCCGCCGGACAGAACCTCCAGAACGCCGCCCAGGAACTGCGCGGCACCATGGAGCGCTCGGATGAACCGGCCCGCGATGCCGCCGATGCGGTCCATCAGGCAGGCGGCCGGGCGGTCGAATCGACGATGGCCGGCCAACTCGGCCGGATGCCGGCGATGCAGGACAAGGCATTCAAGCAGGTGGCGGGCCGCACCCAGCAGAACCTGGGGGTCATGATGCAGACCGGCGTCATGCTGGCCGACGGTTTCCAGATGGTGATGCGCGAATGGGCCGACTACACGCGCCAGGCCATGCAATGCAACATCGACGGCATGAACAGCATCCTGCGCGCACGAACCCCGCAGGACCTCGTGGCAGCGCAAAGCGCCTTGCTGAATCAGGAAATGCACGTGATGCTGAACAGCAGGATCAGGATTGCCGAGGCGACGGCCAAGGTTGCCAAAGAGGCTTCCCAGAGCATCAGCGGGCGGGCGCAGCCGCGGGACCAGTAAGCCCCGGGGGCATTCCCCGGGAACGGGCGGGCAACTCCGGCCGCCGTCTCGGGCTGCGACGCGGCGACGGTCGCAAGGTCGGACAGGCATTTCTCGCTGAAGCTTCTCGGCTCCTCCGTCATGACTCCGGCGTGCGACCCCCGGTTCCATGGTCCCGCTCGACGGGCATCTCGTTGGGATGGAAATCCTAGCGCGCTTCTGCTACTGTGCTGCCCGCGCTCGCGCGGGGTCTTTGACAACCGAATCATGGTTTTCCCGGTGCTGACAGGTTCGCCAAAGCCGTTAGGCGGGCCGGAAACCAGGATCGGTCGGGATGACCGGGTATGACTTGGCGGAGGATGACCCGGAATGACCTCCAGCGGGGAATTCCCCACAAGGGAGTTAGGAGACGCGCAGGAATAATTAAGACATATTAGTGTGATGTTTCCGGTGTAGGCTATGATCTTCGCTGGTGATTGCCATATCGGGCGGCATGATTGATGAGCGTGCGATACGAGAGCGGTACGAGGCGATCCGGGACCAGTTGGACGAGCGCGGACGACGCCTGTTTGCGGCGGCTGAGGCAAGGTCTGCGGGACGCGGTGGGGTGGTGGCCGTGTCGCGGGCAACCGGTCTGGCGCGCGGCACCGTCGAGCGAGGGCTGAAGGATCTTGATCAGCCAGCGCCGCCCGGCGGGCGTGTCCGCCGGGCCGGGAGCGGGCGGCGGCGCCTGCCAGCCAAGGATCCAACGCTGCTGGAGGACCTGCGTCGCCTGGTCGAGCCGGTCACGCTCGGAGACCCGATGAGACCGCTGCTGTGGGTCTCCAAGAGCCACGTCAAGCTGGCCAAAGCACTGCAGAAGATGGGTCATGCGGTCAGCCCGAATACGGTGCGCAAGCTGTTGCACCAGCTCGGCTATGGCCGCCGGGCCAATCGCAAGGCCAATGATGGACGCCAGCATGCCGACCGTGACGCTCAGTTCGAGCACATCAATGCCCGGGTCCTGGCCTTTCAGGCCGAGGATCAGCCGGTAATCTCGGTCGACACTAAGAAGAAGGAGCTGGTTGGCAACTACACCAGCAAGGGCACCGAGTACCGCCCCGAAGGCCAGCCACGGCGGACCGAAGTTCATGACTTCGAGAACAAGGACCTCGGCAAGGTCGTGCCCTACGGCGTCTACGATCTGGCCGACAACAGCGGCTGGGTCAGCCTCGGCGTGACCAGCGACACCGCCGAGTTCGCGGTCAACGCCATCCGCTCCTGGTTCGACAACAAAGGTCGCGACCTCTATCCCGCGGCCTCCCGGCTGATGATCACGGCCGACTGCGGCGGCTCCAATGGAGCTCGCGTGCGGCTGTGGAAGCGTGAGCTTCAGGACCTGGCCGACCAGACCGGGCTGACGATCTCGGTGTGCCACTTCCCGCCCGGAACCTCGAAGTGGAACAGGATCGAGCATCGCCTTTTCTGTCATATCACGCAAAATTGGCGTGGCTATCCCTTGACCAGCCGCCTGGCCGTGATCGAACTGATCGCCGCTACCACCACAACGACCGGCCTGACGGTCGAGTGCGAACTGGACACCAACACTTACCAGAAGGGTGTCAAGGTCACCGCCGCTGAAATGGCCACCCTCAACATTGAGCGCGATGGCTTTCATCCGGAATGGAACTACACCATCGCGCCGCGCCACATACCTCACAACTGATCCAGTTATTTATGCGTGTCTCCTTACCTTGGGGATGACCTTGGTTGACCGTCCGCCGGTTTTTTCGCACGGTAACCCTCCCGTCCGCAACGCCGATGCGGACGCATCATGACATCCGCTGTCGTTTGTCGACACGCTCCGGAGGGGGGGCGGCAGGCTCCGGGTCAGCCGGCGAGCGACCGTCCCAGGAAGATCGTCCCCGGCACAGGCGTGTCGTAGTAGGCGGCGATCGGCGTGAATCCCGCCTTCCGGTACAGCGCGATCGCCTCGGTCAGGGTCGGCAGCGTGTCCAGCCGCATCTCGCGGTATCCGATCCGCACCGCCTCCGCGACGATGGCGTCCACCAGCGCCCGGCCAAGGCCGAGGCCGCGCCCCTGCGGCAGGACGTAGAGCCGCTTCATCTCGCAGCAGCCGCCCTCAGGGCAGCCGGCGGGCGCCATGGGCCGGAGCGCCACGCAGCCCAGCGGTTCTCCCCCGGTGCCGTGCGCCAGGAGCAGTTCGCCGGCCGGCGGCGCGTAATTGCCCGGGAGGGTCGCCAGTTCCTCGGCGAAACCCTGGTAGGCAAGGTCGATCTCCAGGGAGGATGCGTATCGCTCGAACAGGCGGGCCGCGGTCTCGAAGTCGGCGGCCGTCCTGGCCGGTCCGATCCGGAAGAGGGGTTGAGGCATGGCGTCTTCACAGGTTCGGCGGTGCCCGATCAGCTTGACCCGGCCGGAACAGGCTGGTCGATGCGTTGGGTCACGGCCCGACGCGTCGCGACGAGTGGAACGGCAGGCCGCGGGAACGGGTCGGCCCGGACGGAAATCGCGCTATCCGCTTGTAGGCTGGTCGGAGAGTTTCGGTCCGACCGTCAGGGAGATCGCCTCTCCCTGCTGCGCGCCGTAAGCTTCCAGCGCCTTGCCCAGTTCTCGCGCCGCGCTGCCGTCGGCCAGGCCGGCGCTGTCGATGTCCTTCTTCCAGTTGTCGGATTCGTTCTCCGGAGCCGCCCACCCGAGGCGTTTGAGAATGTCGGGAGTGTCCGCCTTCATGAGAGGATGATTGAACTTGCTGACTGCCTCGGCGAGAAGGCCATCCTGGGTGCGGGTCAGGGTCACATAGGACTTGTCCTTCTCGATGTAGACCTTCGCCGCCATCTCGGGCTGTGACGCGACGAAAGTCGCGAGGTCGGACAAGCATTGCTCGCTGAAACGTCTCAGCTGCTCCGTCATGACTCCGGCGCACGACGGCTGTTCCGGCTGCTGGGCAACCGCTCCGCCTGAACCCGCCGCGGAAACCGACAGCGCGAAGGCCGTGACCTGTAGAACCGTCCGCCAGCGGATCATCGAGCCTCTCCCTGTGATGCTACCAGGGACAACAGGACCCGGGACCCCCGGTTCCCTGATCAGGCTCGACGGGGAGTCCCGCTCGACGGGCGCTTCATTGGGATGGAAATCCTACTACGCTTCCGCTACAGTGCCGCTTGCGTTCGCGCGGGGTCTTTGACAGACGAATCACACGGTGCCCGATATGGATCGGCTTGCCCAAGCCGGGCGCCGTCCCGGGCGGAGGATGACCCGGGGCGGCCGGGGATGACCCTGATTGACCATCCGCCGGCTTTCCGCCCGCCTGCCTTTCAGAGAATGGCCTGTCCGACCGCGAGCCGATGCGCACGATTGATGACATCCGCTGTCGTTCGTTGACATACCCCCGGGGGGGCGGCACCGGGCCGGCGGTACGCATCGGAAGGACGGCCCCGGCACGGGGCCGTCCGCCGCCTCATGCCTGGATGAACGCGAGAAGGTCGGGGTTGATGATGTCGGCGTTCGTCGTGCACATGCCGTGCGAAAGCTTCTCGTAGACCTTCAGCGTGCCGTTCCTCAGCAGCTTCGCCGAAAGCAACGCGGAATCGGCGATCGGCACGATCTGGTCGTCGTCGCCATGCATCACCAGCGTCGGCACGTCGATGGCCTTGAGGTCCTCGGTGAAGTCCGTCTCCGAGAAGGCCTTGATGCCGTCGTAATGCGCCTTGGCGCCGCCCATCATGCCCTGCCGCCACCAGTTCTCGATCACGCCCTGGGACGGTTTCGCATCCGGCCGGTTGAAGCCGTAGAAGGGGCCGCCCGCGATGTCGAGGTAGAACTGCGCCCGGTTGGCGGCCAGCTGCTGCCGGAACCCGTCGAACACCTCGATCGGCAGGCCGCCCGGATTAGCCGGCGTCTTCACCATGATCGGCGGCACGGCGCCGATCAGCACGAGCTTCGCGACGCGGCCCTGGCCGTGCAGGGCGGTATAGCGGGCAGCCTCGCCGCCGCCGGTCGAATGGCCGACATGGATCGCGTCGCGCAGGTCGAGATGCGCCACGAGTTCCGCGACGTCGGCGGCGTAGTTGTCCATGTCATGGCCTTCCCAGACCTGGCTCGACCGGCCGTGCCCGCGCCGGTCATGGGCGACGACGCGATAGCCCTGGTCGAGGAAGTAGAGCATCTGCGCGTCCCAGTCGTCCGAGCTCAGCGGCCAGCCGTGGTGGAAGACGATCGGCTGTCCGGAGCCCCAGTCCTTGTAGAAGATCCCCGTGCCGTCCCTGGTGGTGATCATGCCCATGTCTCTGCCCCCTTTAGGTGATGGATGTAGGTGATGGCTGAACCTGGTTTGCGAGGAAGGCCGAACGGTCGCCGGCACCGCGGCGCCGAGGCTGCATACCAGGATATCACAACGACTCGGTTTCACCTTTTCCGGAACGGCGCGGCGTTTTCCCATCACGCCGGAATCTCCTACAATCGCAGGCGGGGCCCCGCGCCCCGGCGCCATGGGACGATGACGGCGTCCGCCAACCTGGAAGAAGAATCAGACATGACCGCACCAGAAACCCCGTCCTGCGACGTCGTGGAGGCCGAACGCCGGATCCGGATCGGGGACGGGAGCCTCTTCGCCAAGATCTGGACGCCGGAAGGCCCGGAGGCCGACCGGCCGGCGCCGATCCTGCTGTTCCACGATTCCCTGGGGTGCGTCGACCTGTGGCGCGATTTTCCCCGCCTGCTCGCCTCGGCGACGGGCCGGCGCGTGGTCGCCTACGACCGCCTCGGCTTCGGTCGCTCGGACCCTCATCCGGGACGGCTGGAATCCGACTTCATCTCCAGGGAGGCGCGGCAGGTGGTCCCGGCGCTGTGCGAGCAGGTCGGGGCGACGGACTTCGTCGCTTGCGGACACAGCGTCGGCGGTGGCATGGCCGTCGAAACGGCGGCCCGGTTCCCGACGCGGTGCCGCGCGCTCGTGACGATCGCGGCCCAGGCTTTCGTCGAGGACAGGACGCTCGCCGGGATACGCGCCGCCCGGCGGGGGTTCCAGGACCCCGCCAACCTCGCGAGGCTGGCGAGATACCACGGCGGCAAGGCCGAATGGGTCGTGGACGCCTGGATCGGGACGTGGCTCGCGCCCGGGTTCGCTGACTGGAACCTGGACGGGGTCCTGCCGGCGGTCCGCTGCCCCGTGCTCGCCGTCCATGGCGACGGGGATGAATACGGGTCCGGCGAACACCCCAGGCGCATCGCCGCGGGGCGCGGAACCGCCCACATCCTTCCGGAGACCGGCCACGTGCCGCATCGGGAGAACCCGGAAGGCCTGGTCGCGGCGATCCGCCGGTTTCTCGGGGGGATCTAGGCGCGCGCCGTTCCCGCCTCGCGGCGGGGCAGGGGGGATACCGGCCCTTGGTTGGAACGAAACGTCAACGATCCGGCGGCGGAAAGCCGGGAACCCACAGACATATCCCCCGAATCTGTGGATAACGGCGGTTCACCCCGGGGATTGTCCGTCGTCGCCGAGATCCGGCGTGAAGAGTTCCTGGGGCCGCTCCACCCCCCGCAGGGCGTAGCGGCCGACCGATACCAGACGCGCCCGGCCGGGTCCGCAGGCCCTGGCGAAGCTTTCCGAGACCAGGATCGGCTGGTCGAGCGACCGGCACAGCGCCTGGATCCGGCTCGCCTCGTTGACCGACGGGCCGACCACCGTGAAGTCGAGCCTGTCCCGGCTGCCGACATTGCCGTACAGCACCTCGCCCTCGTGGAGCGCCAGGGTAAATCCCGTCGTCGGCAGCCCGGCCGCCGTCCGCGCCCGGTTGAGATCGGCGACGGCCGCCCGGGCCGCGGCGGCGGCGTCCAGCGCGCGCCCGCAGGCGACGCGGCCCTCCCCGGGAATGGCGGCCAGAATGCCGTCGCCGAGGAACTTCAGGACCTGGCCGCCATGGTCATGCACCACGCCGACGAGGCAATCGGCATAGGCGTTGAGCAGGTCGATCAGCTGTTCGTGGGGCAGCGTGTCGGCCAGCCGGGTGAAGCCGACAAGGTCGCTGAACCACAGGACCTTGCGGACCGCCATGACCTTGCCGCGCTCGATGTCGCCGCGAAGGATACGCTCGGCGACGTTCCTGCCCAGATATGTGGAAACCACGGTGCGAGCCGTGTCGATGGTCATGGTGGCCTTGAAGGCGAGGGTGAATGCCGGAAGCGTCGCCCTGATCAGGGCCAGGTCGCTCTCCCTGAACCCGCCCGGCTCGCGGGTCGCCCAGGACGTCGCGAGGCCGCGCGTCTCGCCCAGGCAAGCCTTCTCGCCGTAGCGGACGATCATTGTCCAGTAATCCGTTCCGCCCGATGCCGCGAGGCTGGCCAGCAGCGGGAACCGGTCGGCGCCTTCCCCGCGCGACAGGCTCCAGCGGTTCTCGACGGCGCCGCTGTCCAGCATCCATTTCCAGGTGCTGTACCGCCATTCGTCGTTCTGTTCGCGCAGGGTGAGGCGCGGGAAGAATTCGACATGCAGGCCCCTGCCGGCGATCCAGCGATGCCCCTGGGCGTCGTTCAGCGGGTGCAAGGTATCGGCGCCCACCGAGGCGCGCCAGACGGGAAGGCCGGCGGCGACGAGCCGCTCGCAGTAGCCGGTCACCAGTTCCGCCTGGGGCAGGCCCTCCAGCCCGGCGGCAAGTGCCCATTCCTGGATTTCTGGGGCCATGGTCGACATGTCGTGCTCTCCAACCCGATCGCGGCCTGCTCGGCGGACGCCCGGCCGATACCCCATGGTAGCGCGCTTCGGCCCCGGCGGGTGGAACGGCTGGTCGCGGCAGGACGTTGAAGCGCTCGAATCATAAGAATACGATCCGGACTATGGACTTCAGGCCTATTCCGTGGTTTACTGCTCCCGCCAACTTACCTGGCGTTCATCGCCGCGATCTCGTGGGGCTGGAGACCGAAGCGAAACAGGCGGAAGGTACGCTTGCTCCCGCCGGTCCGAGCCAGGAGCTTGCTCCATTTCGTCGTGTAGAGAACCAGATAGCTGGTCATGATCAAAACTCTGTTTCAGGGTTGCCTGGACAGACATATGGTCGCCCCGGCCGGCATATCGCAGTGCACAATATGCCAAGCCGGCGTGCGGACCATGCATGGCGCGCTCCGCCGGCTGCGATTTCCCCGATGCCCGATGCCGGTCACGCCGCGTGGGGCGTGACGGCAAGGCGGGACTTCTGCTTCAGGTCGAACACGCCGTATGCCGCGACCACCAGGAAGCAGATCGCCGGCGTCACGTAGGAGACCGCGGCGCCGTAGCCGTCGATCAGCGCACCCTGCACCATGGGCATCAGCGCCCCTCCCAGGATCGCCATGACGAGCCCCGCCGCGCCGATCTTGGTATCCTCGCCCAGCCCATGCAGGGCGACGCCGTAGATGGTAGGGAACATCAGCGACAGGCAGGCGGAAATCCCGACCAGCGCCCACACGCCCGAGACATCCGGGCTGACGATCATGTAGGCGCAGAGCAGGGAACCAAGAAGCGCGGTCGCGGTCAGCAACGCCGAGGGACGCACGAACCCCATGATCCAGGTCATGACGAACCGCGAGACAAGGAACAGGATCAAGCTGTATTGCAGGTAGGTTCCCGCCTCGGCCTCATCGACGGCAAGCGCCTCCTGGACATATTGGATCGTGAAGGTCCAGACGCAGGTCTGCGCCGCGACGTTGAAGAACTGGGCGATGACCCCATAGCGATAGTGCTGATTCCGGAACAGCCGCCCGACGGTCGCGCGGAGATTGACATCCCGGGCATCGTCCGTCTCCTCCTCCGGCGACGTGGGCATCCGGACCAGGGCGATGCAGACCCAGATGACCAGAAGCACGAACGCCATGCCGACATAGGGCGTCATCACCGCATCGAGCTCTCCCGCCTGGACCGCCCGGAGCTGATCAGGCGCCATGGCCGCCCGTTCGGGGCCGGTCGCCGGGTTCAGGTTGGGCAGGATCAGCACCGTTGCCAGGAAGACGCCGAGATTGGTGCCGACCGGATTGAAGGCCTGCGCCAGGTTCAGCCGCTGGGTCGCGTTCGCCTCCGGCCCCATGGCTATGGCGAAGGGGTTGGCCGACGTTTCCAGGATGGAGAGTCCCGCCGCCAGGAGGAACAGGGCCGCCAGGAAATAGCCGTAGACCATCGCCTGACTGGCCGGATAGAACATGAAGGCGCCGACCGCCGCCAGGCCGAGACCGGTCAGAACCCCTGCCTTGTAGGAGTATCTTCTGTTGATGAAGGCGGCCGGAAGAGCCAGGCAGAAATAGGCTCCATAGTAGCTGAACTGGACCAGCGCCCCTTGCAGCGTGCTCATGGTGAAGATCTTGCTGAAGACCTTGACCAACGGGTCGGTCATGTTCGCCGCCACGCCCCAGGCGGCAAAGCACGTGACCAGCAGGACGAACGGAACGACCTTGTCCCGGTATACCAGCGGCGGCTTTCCTTCCACGTTCCTTCCCCTCCTCATTTTCCGATTATTTTTTGTTCACGGCACCGAAACCGACGGAAGATCGGTTCATGTTCCCTAAACAATAAGAACCGGAAACCGGCCGCAGGCCGGAGGAGCCGGGCGTGTCCGCCCGCCGCCGCAGGCTTCGTTACCAGGCGACCGCCGCCGCGGGGAACACCTCGGACTTGGCGCCGCGCGGATCGCAGCCGGCTTCCAGGGTCCCGGCGGGGCCGGATGCCGCGGAGTGGCGCTCGGTCGCGAGCATGAAACCCTCCGACCAGGCCGGGCCGACCGAAACCTCATGGCCGCGCCGGGCCAATTCCTCCAGCACGGCCGCGCCCAGGGTCTCCTCGGCGCGCAGGCGGTTCGTGAAGAAACTGTGCGGCGCGAAGAAGCCGGGGAAATGCTCGCTGGAGAATTTCGGGGCTTCGATCGCCTGCTGGATCGGCATGTCGAACAGCAGGCGGTTCAGCAGGAACTGGAGCTGCCACTGGTCCTGCTGGTCGCCGCCCATGCTGCCGCAGGCGATCCAGGGCTCGTCGTTCCGGGTCACGATCGTCGGGCTGATGGTGGTGCGGGGCCGCTTGCCCGGCGCCACCACGTTGGGATGGTGTGCCGGCCCCAGGTGGAAGTTGGAGATCCGGTTCCCCAGCGGGAAGCCCAGCGCCGGCATCACCGGCGACGACTTGATCCAGGCGCCGCTCGGCGTGAAGGAGCACAGGTTCCCCGCCGCGTCCGCCGCGTCGACATGCACGGTCCCCGCTCCCCAGGACGCGCCGCCGAACCGCTCGGCGGGGTCTAGCAGGGCCGCGGGCCGGGTCGGGTCGCCCGGGCGCAGCTCCGCGTTCGCCGCGGCGGGATCGATCAGGCCGGCGCGGAGGCGGCCATAGGCGTCGTCCAGCAGCTCGTCGACCGGGATGTTCACGTGGCGGGTGTCGCCGTAATATTGTTCCCGGTCGGCGAAGGCGAGCTTCATCGCCTCCGTGACGGTATGCACGTAGTCGGCGCTGTTGTGCCCCATGGCGGCCACGTCGCGCGCCTTCAGGATGGACAGGCTCTGGAGGAGGGCGGTGCCCTGGTTCCAGGCCGAGCATTTGTAGATGCGGGTGCCGGCGAACTCGATGGAGACCGGCTGCTCCAGCGGGATCTCGAAGGCGTCGAAATCCGACCGCTCCAACAGTCCGCCCTGCTCCTTGGAGAAGGCGACGATCTCGCGGGCGACGTCGCCCCGGTAGAAGCCGTCGAACACCGCCTGAAGTCCGTGTTCGCGCGATCCCCCGGCCGCGGCCTCGACCGCCGCCAGGTGGTCGAACATGCCGGCCAGCGCCGGGTTGGTCAGGAGGGCGCCCTCGGCCGGCGGGACTCCTCCCGGCATGTAGACGTCGCCGGTCGAAGGCCAGTGGTTCAGGAATCTCTCCGCGTTCGGGACGATGCCGAACTTGTGCTGGCGCAGCAGTCCGGCATGGACCGGGAAGCCGTCGCGCGCCAGCTCCAGCGCCGGCCGGACCAGGTCCGCGAAGCTCAGCCTGCCGTAGCGCAGGGCCGCCACGATCAGCGCGCCGAAGGCGCCCGGCACCCCGGCCGCCAGGACGCCCTCGGACGGGATCGCCTCGTGCCCGAGCGCCCGAAAGGCTTCGGGGGTCGCAGCGGCCGGGGCCGTGGCGTTGCCGTTGATGCAGATGATCCCGCTGCCGTCCGCCGGCGCGATCAGGATCGGGCATTCGCCGCCGATGGTGTGCATGTTCGGGTTCAGCACGCCCTCGACGAAGGTCGCGGCGACGGCGGCATCCACCGCGTTGCCGCCCGCCTTCAGGGCGTCCAGGCCGGCGCCGGCCGACAGGTAGTGGTGGGAGGCGACCACCCCGCGCCGGCCGAAGACCCGCGGGTAGAAGGTGACGTCATCGTTGGGGGTGATCCTGAACGACCGTTCGCTTGTCATGTCATCCTGTCTTTGCAGCGTGCTCAGGCGATCCTGGCGATGCCCGTCCAGCGGTCGTGCTTCGCCTTGAAGGCCATGTAATGGTCATGGACCTTCCTGACCAGCGGATCCTTGGCGGCCTCGGTCTCCAGCGTGTCCGCCGTCGCCTCGCGGAGCCGGTCGACGATCGCGGTCGGCAGCGGCCGCGCGGTCACGCCTTCGTTCTCGACCAGGTCGACCAGCGCCTCGCCGTTGACGGACTCGCACCAGGTATAGCTTTCCAGCAGGCAGGTCATGGCGGCGGTCCGCACCATGGTCTTCAGGTCGTCGGGCAGGCTGTCCCACATCGCCTTGTTGATCAGCAGCTCGCCGGCATTGTTGGGTTCGTGCCAGCCGGTCGTGTAATAGTTCTTCGCCGCCTTGTGCAGCCCCAGCCGCCGATCGGAATAGGGGCCGACGAACTCGGCCGCGTCGATCACGCCGCGTTCCAGGGCGGGGAAGATCTCCGGCCCGGAGAGCAGCCGGACATCGACGCCCAGGGCCGCGTAGACCTTGCCCGACAGCCCGGGGATCCGCATCTTCATGCCCTTCAGATCCTCGACCGTGCCCAGCTCCTTGCGGAACCACCCCGTCATCTGGGTGCCGGTATTGTTGAACGGGAACGCCACCAGTCCGAACGGCTGGTAGACCTCCTCCCACAGCTGCATCCCGCCGCCATGGTAGAGCCAGGCCATGTGCCCGGGGAAGCTCATGCCGAACGGGACGTTGGTGAAATACTGGGCGGCGAAGGACCGTCCCGACCAGAAATAGGAGTTGGCCGCGTTCGCCTCGACCGTGCCCGCCACGACGGCGTCGAAACCCTCGAAGGCCGGGATCAGCTCGCCGGCCGCGAAATGCTGGAAGGTCAGCCGGCCCTTGGACATGCCGGCGACCAGCTCGGCGAAGCGCGTCGGGCTGCCGGGGCCGACGGTGGTCATCGGGGCGCCCGGCCCGTAGGCGTTGGTCATTTTCCAGGCGAAGCTTTCCTGCGCCCGGACCACCGAGGGAGCCGATACCAGCCCCGCCGTGGCGCCGACGGCGCCGGCCTTCATGAAGTCGCGACGTTTCATAGGACACTCCACTGTTCGATATTCTTGTTTTCCGGGATTCCTGGTTTCCGGGGCCTGACGCGGTCACCAGCCGATCGCGGCCGGCAGCCACAGCGCCAGGCCGGGCCAGACGAAGACCAGGGCGACCGCGAGAACCTGCATGCCGATGAACGGGACCACGCCCCGGTAGATGTCCATGGTGCTGACCTGGGGCGGCGCCACGCCGCGCAGGAAGAACAGCGCCCAGCCGAAGGGCGGGGTCAGGAACGAGGTCTGCATCACCACCGCGATCAGCGTCGCCGCCCAGACCAGGTCGACGCCGCCCTGGACCAGGATCGGCATGAACATCGGGACGACGATGTAGGAGATCTCGATCCACTCGATGAAGAACCCCAGCAGGAAGATGATCACCAGCATGAAGACCACCTCGGCCGGCACGCCGCCCGGCAGGAAGGCGAACAGGTCGTGGACCAGCGCCTCGCCCTGCAGCCCGCGGAACGCCAGCGCGAACACCTGGGAGCAGACCAGGATGAAGATCATCGCGGCGGTCGTCCTGGTGGTGGACCGGACGGTCTCGCGCAGGACGTCCCAGGTCAGCCGCCGGGCCGTCGCCGCGACCACGATGCTGCCGAGCGCCCCCATGGACGCCGCTTCCGTCGGGGCCGCGACGCCCCCGATGATGGAGCCGAGCACGGCGACCACCAGCGCCACCGGCGGTAGCCCGACCTTGAGGACCTTGACCAGCAGCGTGCGCCGCTCCATCGCGGCGCGCTCGTCGGCCGGGACCGCGGGCACCTTGTCCGGCCGCAGCATGCCGAGGCCGAAGATGTAGAGGCAGTAGATGCCGGCCAGCAGCAGCCCGGGGATGACGGCCGCCGCGAACAGCGTGCCGACGGATTCCCCCAGGATGTCGGACAGCAGGATCAGGACGAGGCTGGGCGGAATGATCTGGCCCAGCGTGCCGGACGCGCAGATGGCGCCGCACGCGATGCCCCGGTCATAGCCGCGCCGGAGCAAGGCCGGGAGGGTGAGCAGGCCCAGCGTGACGACGGTGGCGCCGACGATCCCGGTCGTGGCGCCCATCAGCACCCCGACCAGGATGATCCCGACCCCCATGCCGCCCCGCACGCTGCCGGCGAGATGGCCGATCACGTCCATCAGTTCCTCGGCGATGCGGGATTTCTCCAGCATCACGCCCATGAAGACGAACAGCGGGATCGCGATCAGCGTGTAGTTGGAAACCACGCCGAAGATGCGGGCCGGCAGCAGGTTGAACAGGGTCATCCCGAAGCCGAGGTAACCGAAGAAGAAGCCCGTGACCGCCAGCGTCAAGGCGACGGGCACGCCGACCAGCAGCAGCACGAAGAACGAGCCGAGGGTCGCGAGCGCCAGGATCTCGTTCGGCGTCATGCCGGCGTCCCGTGGCCCGCCATGGCGGCGGAGTGGGGCAGGGACCGCGGGCGGGGCAGGGCGACGGCCCGCGCCATGCCCGCCAGGCTCTGGATGAAGAGCAGCGCGAAGCCCAGCGGGATGAAGCTCTTCAACAGGAAGCGCCAGGGCAGGCCGCCCGGGTTGGCCGATCCTTCGCCCAGCCTGTAGGCCAGCATGACATAGGGGATCGACAGCTTGACCAGCAGCGCCGCGACGACCGCCACGAGCAGGAAGCTGAGCGCCTCGATGATCCTCTGCGCGAGCGCCGGCATCCGGCCGTAGAGGACATCGACCCTGACATGCCCCTCGTGCTGGATCGCGTAGGACATGCCGAGCAGCGCCAGGGGCGACATCAGGTGCCATTCCAGCTCCTGCATGGCGACCGATCCGGTGCTGAAGCCGTAGCGCAGCAGCACGTTGCCGGCCATCACCAGGACCAGCGCCAGCGACACCCACGAGACGGCCCTGCCGATCCCTTCGACCAAAAGTTCGCAGGCGCGGATCGCCCCCGCCCCCGTCATCGGGCACCATCCCGATCGTCAGCGAACCCGCTTCCCCCCATCGCCCGCTCCCCCTGTCATTTCCGCCGAAGAAAAACCGTATCGTCGGGGAAAACAGCAAAGGGCGTGCCAAAAGCGTCCGCCGGGCGCTTGCTCAGGAGTGCGGCGGACGGACAAACAAGTCTGCCTGCTTTTTGGGACCGGACGACCAATCGTTTGGCATATGGTCGACCAATGGCGATGCCGCCCCCAAGGTCCCCGCGCTCAGGATGCCCTGACCCCCGCGCGGGCCAGTATGCGCTGCATGGCGAGCACGACCGGCCGTTCGACCATCCGGCCGTCGAGCAGGACGACGCCTCCCGCGGCGGTTCCGCTGGCCTCCTCCAGGGCCGCGATGACGCGGCGGGCCTGGCCGATCTCCTCCTCGGTCGGCGAGAAGATCGTGTTGACCACGTCCACCTGGGTCGGATGGATCACCATCTTGGCCGAGAATCCCAGCCCCAGGGCGCGGTGTGCCTCCCGCCCGCAACCGTCCGGGTCGCCGACATCCACGAAGGGCATGTCGATCGCCGGGATTCCCGCGAGCGCCGCCGCGTGTATCACGCGCGACCGGCCGTGGAGCAGGGCGTCCCATGACGCCGGCGCGCCCAGTTCCGCCGCCAGGTCCAGGCCGCCGAACATTATGCCGGAAAGGCGCGGCGAGGCGCCGGCGATGGCGGTCGCGTGCTCGACCCCGCGCAGGGTTTCGATCTGAGCCACGACCCGGAGGCCGGACCCGGCGGCGGCCAGCAGCTGGTCGATCCAGCAGACCTCTTCCGCGGACTCGATCTTGGGAACGGCGATCGTTCCCTGTTCCGGTCGAGCCTCGATCACGGCCAGCAGATCGCGCAGCCCGGGTTCGGTGCGAACGCTGTTGATGCGGACCACCCGGTCGCATGCGGTGCCGCCGGGACCGGCGAGGAAGCCCAGGGCCTCGCCGCGGGCCTCGTCCTTCCGGCTTGGCGGCACCGCGTCCTCGAGATCGACGCAGACCGCGTCGGCACCGCTGGCCGCCGCCTTGCCGAACCGGTCCGGCCGCGTTCCCGGAACGAAAAGCAGGCTCCGCCAGCCGATTCCGTCAGTCTTGATCATGTTCCGTCCTTGTCGTCGCCCGGAGGCGGTTCATCCCAGGGTATTGGCGAGGCGGCCGATGCCCTCGACCTCGATGGCGACGCGGTCGCCGCGCTTCAGGTATTTCGGCGGGTCGAAGCCGATGCCGACGCCGGCCGGCGTTCCGGTCGCGATGACGTCGCCGGGCACGAGGGTGATGCCGGCGGAGATGGTTTCGATCAACGTCGGGATGTCGAAGATCAGGTCCCGGGTGTTGGCGTCCTGCCGCAGCTCGTCGTTCACCCAGCAGCGCACGGCGAGGGATGCCGGATCGATCTCGTCGGCCGTGACGACCCAGGGTCCCATGGGGCAGAAGGTGTCGAAGGACTTGCCCAGGAACCACTGCTTGTGACGGCCCTGGATGTCGCGGGCCGTCACGTCGTTGATGATGGTGTAGCCCCAGACGTGCCGGTAAGCCTGCTCCCTGGTGATGCCGCGGCCGCCCTTGCCGATGATCACCGTCACCTCGGCTTCGTAGTCGATGCTGTCGCTGATGCCGTCGGGGTACCGGATCGGCTCGCCGTCGGCGATCACGGACTCCGGAACCTTGGTAAAGATGATCGGGAACTCGGGCACCGCGTCCGCCTTGCCCCTGGCGCTGCTGTCGAACCCGCTGCGGGCGAACTCGTGCGCATGGTCGTGATAGTTCTTGCCCACGCACATGACGTTCCGCGCGGGGCGCGGGATCGGCGCCATGATCCTCACCGACGCGAGATCGACGGCCCTGCCGGCCGGGCGGATGCGCTCCTTCACCTGGTCGTAGCGCCGGATCAGGTCGACCATGTCGTCCACGGGCTCGCCCAGGAGGGCTTCCAGCGGCCAGATCCTGCCATTCTCCGGTTCGACCAGGCCGACCGCGGTGCGGCCATCCATCTGGAACGTGGCGAATTTCATCGAGCTCTCCTGATCCATTATGGTGCCAATATCGGGGCCATTATCACCGGCTGCCCTGGATTGCGCAACATTGGATCAGCGTGGCGGGAGCGAGGCGCATGCGATCCGCCTGCCGCCACATGTGATTCTCCCGGTGGTTAGGGCTTTTCTGGTTATTGCCGACGACCCGTTTGCCGGTTAGAAATGGGCGCTGTTTGGTTCACCATCGCGGACTGCGGGAACGGCCGATGAGCACGCAAGACATTCGCACCCAGAATATCCGCACGAAGGCTGCGATGGGAGCCAGCGCCCTGGTCCAGCTGATCGAAAGCAACATCGCGGAGGGCGTCTGGAGCGCGGGCTTCAAGCTCCCCGCCGAGCGCGACCTGGAGAAGCAGTTCGGCGTGTCGCGCAACACGCTGCGCAAGAGCCTGAAGCTGCTTCAGGACAAGGGCAGCATCATCCGCCATGTGGGGAGGGGGTCGTTCGTCGCTCCGCCGCAACCCGACGCCGGTGCCGAAGAGCCCGCCCCGACCGACAGCCTTGTCCGGCGCATCCATGGCGCCAGCCCCGCGGAGATCATGGAGGTCCGCCTGGTGATCGAGCCCGCGGCGGTCGAACTGGCGGCGGTCCGCGCCAACGCCGAGGATTTCCAGCGCATCCGGGAGTGTCTCGCGCGGTCGGAAACGGCGGAGGATATCGGGGATTTCGAGCATTGGGACGGCCAGCTCCACGTCTCGATCGTGACCGCGTCCAAGAACAGCCTGCTGATCGACCTCTACCGGACGATGAACGAGACCCGCAACCAGCCGGAATGGCTCAGGCTGAAGCGCCGCTCCCTGACGCCGGAGCGGCGCCGGACCTATCAGGAGCAGCACCGGCGCATCGTGGAGGCCCTGACCGACCGGGATGCCCAGGCCGCCCGTCTGGAATTGCTCGACCATCTGCTCATGGTGCGGTCCAACCTGATGGGCCCGACAAGCTCCTGAGGGGGCCGCGCCCTGTCTCCTCGGGTGGCTGAATGGTGAACTTTTGGCATGCGTATTAAGCCGATTCTTCTTGGTGGGGATCGGCCTCCGGCGTTAAGCTGCGGACCATGTTCCGCCGAACCCCCAGCATCGAGACTTCCGGCCCCGGCCTGCCCGAAAACGGCTCCAGGGAAACCCCGTGAGCGCCGGCACGATCCTCGTCATCGCCGCGATCGTGCTCGCGACCTCCTTCCTGTCCGGGATCTTCGGGATGGCCGGCGGCATGATCTACATGGGGGCGCTGCTGCTCCTGCTGCCGGTCCCCGCCGCCATGGTGCTTCACGGCGTGACCCAGACGGCATCCAACGGCTGGCGCGCCTTCCTGTGGCGCGGCTACATCGCCTGGCCGATCCTGCTGCGCTACCTGATCGGCTCCCTGCTGGCTTTCGCCGCCTTCTCGCTGGTGCGCTTCGTGCCCGATCCGGCGCTGGTGCTGGTGACGCTCGGGCTGACGCCGTTCCTGGCCTGGACCGTGCCGGACCGGCTGGCGCCGCGCGCCGACCGGACGGGCGGAGCCGAGCTGTGCGGCTTCGTCGGGACCGCCTTCCAGCTCCTGTCCGGTGTTTCCGGCCCGCTGCTCGACGTTTTCTTCGTGCGTTGCCCGCTCGACCGCCGGGCGGTCGTGGCGACCAAGGCGGCGTGCCAGGTCGCGACCCATCTGCTCAAGCTCGTGTATTTCGGGCAGATCATCGGCGGGGCCGGGGAGTCCCTCGACTGGCCGGTCCTGGTGATCTCAGTGGCGCTGGCCATGGCGGGAACCAGCCTCAGCCGGGCGGCGCTGGAACGCCTGACCGACGTCCAGTTCCGCAGCTGGACCCAGCGCATCGTGCTCGGCGTCGGCCTCGTCTACCTGGTGCAGGGCATCGCGGCTTACGCGGGGGGCTGAACGACAACGCTGAACAAGCGAACAGGGAGGAAGGACAATGGAGCATCGCAGCCTGGGAAGCGCCGGTCTCCGCGTTTCCGCGATCGGACTTGGCTGTTCGGGCATGACGGGCGACTACGGAGTTCCCGACGATGTGGAATCCACCGCCACCATCCACCGCGCGATCGATCTCGGCGTCACCTTCTTCGACACGTCGGACGCCTACGCCGACGGCCGCAACGAGCAATTGATCGCCGGCGCGATCGCCGGGCGGCGCGACGGCCTGGTCCTGGCGACCAAGTTCGGCAACATCCGGGGCCCCAACGGCGAAAGGGGAGGGGTGAACGGCCGCCCCGACCATGTCTTCAAGGCCTGCGAGGCGAGCCTCCGCCGTCTGGGCGTCGACGTGATCGACCTCTTCTACCAGCATCGGGTCGATCCCGACGTGCCGATCGAGGAGACGGTCGGCGCCATGGCCAGTTTGGTCGAGCAGGGCAAGGTCCGTTTCCTCGGCCTGTGCGAGGCGGGGCCGGAGACCATCCGCAGGGCCCACGCGACGCACCCCCTCTCCGCGCTCCAGATGGAATACTCGCTGTGGAGCCGGGACGTCGAGGATCGCATCCTGCCGGTGCTGCGGGAACTGGGGATCGGCCTGGTGCCGTATAGCCCCCTCGGCCGGGGCTTCCTGACCGGAGCCTTCCGCCGGCGCGACGATCTGATCCCGGCCGACCGGCGCCACGCCCATCCCCGTTTCCAGGAAGGCAATTTCGAATCCAATCTCGCCCTGCTGGACGTCCTGGACCGCATCGCCGGGACGCTGCGTCTGGCGCCCGCGCAGGTGGCCCTGGCCTGGGTGCTGTCCCGCGGTCCCGACATCGTGCCGATCCCGGGAACCAAGCGCCGTTCCTGGCTGGAACAGAACGTGGCGGCATCGGAGGTCCGCCTGGAGGATGCCGATCTCGCCGCGCTGGCGAAGGCTTTTCCGCCGGGCGCCGCCTCCGGTCCGCGCTACCCGGAAGCGCAGCTGCGCCGGCTCGGCATCTGAAGCCTGTCTTGACCAATCTGCAATTGGTTATCGCATCGCAGCAATAGTCTGGGAAGGCAAAACACCGGCTTGACAATGCTGCACCATTGCCGCCCAATGTGAACCTATCGCGGATTGGCCATTTAATGGCTCAACGACTGAGGGCTCGACGATGGGGCCGCCGCACCGCCGATCCGTGATCGTGACTTGCACCGCCAGACGGGAAAGGATCCGATGACGCAAGCTCAAGCCTCCCACGAAACATCGCCCGGCGGCGTTTCACCCAGCGGCAGGGAACACTGGACCACCAAGGGCGACGTGCGGCTGTTCCTCTGGGAAAAGCCCGCGGTCGCCCGCTCCGGGAAGCGGGGCACGATCCTGTTCGTCCACGGCTCGTCCATGGCCTCGACCCCGACCTTCGATCTCCAGGTTCCCGGCCGGGACGACTCCTCGGTCATGGACTTCTTCGCCCGGCGCGGGTTCGATACCTGGTGCGTCGACATGGAGGGCTACGGCCGGTCGGACAAGCACCGGGGCGTCACGTCGAACATCTCGGACGGCGCCGACGACCTCGCCGCGGCGTCCGCCTATATCGAGGCCGAACGCGGCTGCGGCCCGCTGCTGGTCTACGGCATATCGTCGGGTGCCCTGCGCGCCGCGCTGTTCGCCGAGCGCCATCCCGACCGCGTGGCGCGCCTGGCCCTCGACGCCATGGTGTGGACCGGGGAGGGAAGCCCGACGCTGGCCGAGCGGCGCAAGAAGCTGCCCCAGTTCAAGTCCGGGAAGCGGCGGCCGATCGACCGGGCCTTCGTCCATTCGATCTTCACCCGCGACCACCCCGGCACCGCCAACGAGACGGTGGTGGACGCCTTCGCCGACGCGATCCTGGCCTTGGACGATTCCATGCCGGTCGGGACCTATATCGACATGTGCGAGAACCTGCCGCTGGTCGACCCGGCCCGCATCACGATGCCGACCCTGGTGATGCGCGGCGAATATGACGGGATCGCCGGCTTCGACGACCTGCTCAAGTTCTTCGCGCTGCTGCCCAACCCCGACAAGCAGTTCGCAGTGATGCCGGGCATCGCCCATGCCAGCTTCCAGCAGAAGAACTACGCGATCGTCTACCACATCCTGAGCTCCTTCTTCGAGCAGCCGGCTCCCGTCTACCGCGGGTGACCGGCACCGGCCCGAAGGGCCGCCTTGGCAAGGGCTGTCCCAATGAGGGCGGCCCGACGAAAAATAACCTGGGAGGGAAAACCATGGACCACTCAACGCGCATCACCCGCCGGGCGCTGTGCGGCGGCATGGCCGCCGCCGGACTGCTGGCCGGGCTCGTGCCCGGACTGCCCGTGTCGCGCGCCGCCGCGCAGTCCTATCCCCAGCGGAACTTCCGCGTGATCATCCCGACGGGGCAGGGCGGCGGCGCCGAAAGGCTGGCCCGCGCCTTCGACGACGCCTGGTCGAAGCTGCTCAACCAGCAGTTCGAGTACACCTTCCATCCCGGCGCCGCGGGGCAGATCGGCTACGAGCTGTTCGTCAAGCAGCGCGAGGCCGATGGCTACAACCTGCTGTTCGGCAACATGGGGCCGGAGATGATCATGTACGCGGTCCAGAAGCCCGACTACAGGTTCCCCGAGGACTTCGTCTATTTCAGCCGGACCGACATCGACGACAGCTGCATCTTCGTGCGGAACGACTCCCCCTACAAGGACCTGAAGTCGGTGGTCGAGGCGGCCAAGAAGAACCCGGTGAACGTGGCGGTCAGCCGGATTCCGCACCCGGCCTCGATCGGCATGCTGGCCCTGGGCGAGGCGACCGGCTCGACCTACAACCTGATCCCCTATGGCGGTGGCAACCCGACCTATGTCGCCGTCATGAACGGCGAGGCCGACGTGGGTGCGCTGCCCATCACGGGCGTGCTGTCGCTGTCCAGCCAGTTCAGGGTGCTCGGCGTCTTCAACCGCGAGAACATCTTCGCCGGAATCACCGACAACGCGCCGACGGTCAACGGGGCCTTCGGCACCTCGATCCCGGACCTCTATTCGTCGCGGGCCTGGGCGGTGCATTCCAGTTGGGCCGATGCCAACCCTGAGGATTTCGCCCTGCTGGAGCGCACGTCGCGGGAGGCCCACGCCTCGGACGCGTTCCGCGACGCCTTCGTCAAGACGGGATCCCCGGTCGAATCCCTGAAATACGGCGACCGCCAAGTCTGCACCGAATACGCCCTGGCGATGCTCGACCTGGCGAAGCGCTACGAACCGGTGCTCAGCGCGCAGCGATAGCCCCGGGGGCCAAGGAGCAACGTCATGAGCCAGAAAGTGGCGCAATCGCTGCGGCAGCGCCGGAACGCGCAGCTCGGCGCCGACCTGATCATCCCGGTTCTCGCCGCCGGCTTCACCCTCTACTACCTGATCTCCTCGTCCAACCTGGTGTGGGAGGCGCGGGCGAACGGGACGGTGGTCGGCGTCGTGCTGCTGGCCCTGATCGCGGTGCAGGTCGCCCGCATCGTCCTGCGCCTGCGCAACGGCACCGGATCGCTCGGTTTCGGCGACCTTGGCCGATGGACGTCGGCGCAGGGCCAGCGGCTGGCCCTGATCGGCGTCCTGATCCTGTTCATCGTCACGATACCGTGGCTCGGAACGACGCTCGGCCTGTTCCTGGTCATGCTCGCGGCCATGTGGATCCTCGGACTGCGGGAGCCGGCCACCCTGTTCGCCGTCGCCGGCGGCGTCGCGGCGGCGGTGTTCCTGGTCTTCATCATGCTGCTGGGGGCGCGCTTCCCGCCGGGCCCGGTCGAACGCTTCCTGGTCCCGCTGCTCGGCGGAGGGGTCTGAGCATGGGATGGGACAGCGCACTTCTCCTCTCGCTCGCGGTCGATGCGGTCATGCTCACCTGGATCGTGGTGCCGGCGGTGCTGCTCGGCATCCTGGTCGGCGCGATCCCCGGCTTCAGCGCCCAGAACACCCTGATCATCCTGCTGCCGCTGACGCTGGCCATGGACATCAACATGGCCCTGGCCTTCATGGTGTCGCTCTATTGCGCGACCCATCTGGGCGGCGGCATCCCCGCGATCCTGGTGAACATGCCCGGCACCGGCGGGGCGGCGGCGACCACGCTGGACGGCTACCAGATGACCCTGAAGGGGAAGGCGCAGCAGGCGCTCGTGCTCTGTTTCGTGGCCTCCACCATCGGCGGCTTGGTCACCAGCATCGCGACCGTCGCCCTGCTGCCGTTCCTGGCGCAGGTCGGCATGTACCTGCGCAGCGTCGAGATGGTGGCCGTGATGGTGTTCGGCCTGGTGCTGATCGCCGCCATCGCCGCCGACGATCCCTTGAAGGGGATCATCGCCGGCTTCTTCGGCCTGATGATCGGGGCGATCGGGACCGACCACATCTACGGCACCCCGCGCGCGGCGTTCGGCTTCCTGGAACTTTATGACGGCGTGCCGCTGGTGCCGGCCCTGATCGGCCTGTTCGCGATTTCGGAAGCCTTCAGCATGATGGAGCGGTCGACCATCGTGCCGCGCTCCGCCGTCGTGGACTCCCGCGCGCACTGGGCGGACACGCTGGAGGGCCTGCGGCTCAGCCTCAAATACTGGTGGCTGACGATCTGGACCAGCTTCGTCGGGCTGCTGATCGGCGTCGTGCCGGGCGCCGGCGCCAGCATCGCGTCGTTCGTGGCCTACCAGCAGGCGCGGATGTTCTCCAAGACGCCCGACGAGTTCGGCAAGGGCTTCGCCCCCGGCGTGGTGGCGCCCGAAGCCGCCAACAACGGCGTCACGTCGGGCACGCTGGTTCCGCTGATGGCGATCGGCGTGCCGGGAGGCAGCACCGCCGCGGTGATGATGGTGGTCCTGCAGTACCACGGCATCGTGCTCGGTCCCCGGCTGTTCATCGAATCGCCGGAGATCGCCTACGGCATCTTCTTCTCGATGACGCTGTCCTACATCGTGATGCTCTTCACGATCCTGCCGCTGGCCCGCTACATGAGCCAGGTGGTGTTGATCCCGACCAGGATCCTGGTGCCGCTGATCCTGTCGCTGACCATCGTCGGCGCCTTCGCCAACCGCGAATACGTGTTCGACATGGGCCTGGCCCTGGTCTTCGGGGTGATCGGCTATATCGCCCGCAAGACCAACTACCATGTCACGGCGATCCTGATCGGCATCATCCTGGGACCGCTGTTCGAGCAATATCTGCTGCGCTCGCTGCGGATCGGGCAGGGCGACCTGACGATCCTGTTCTCCTCCACCATCGGCAACGTGCTGTGGGCCTTCGTGGTGCTCTCGGTGCTGCTGCCCTGGCTGCGCAGCCGGCAGCAGGAACGCCATAGGCGGGCCGAGCGCGAAAACCCGGCGGCCCTGACCGGAGACCAGCCCCGATGACCGACATGCCCCTCGCGAAGAACCTCCGCCTGGTCGGCCACCTCGACCTGCCCGGCGGGGGCCAGGTGACGGTGTCCGGCGGCCATGCCTTCGTCGGCCACATGAAACCGCCTTTCGGAACCACCATCGTGGACGTGCGGGACCCGGCCAATCCCCGCATCGCCTCCGCCATCGAGCTGCCGAACGAGGATTCCCACACCCACAAGGTCCGGGTCGTCGGCGACCTGATGATCACCAACGTCGAGCAGAACGACCGCCACGCCCTGCGGCGCGGAGCCAGGCTGGCGGAGGCGACGTCCGACCTGGCCGCCCGGCTCGGCCGCCCGCCGTCCGACGCCGAGCTGGCCCTGGCATTGAAGATCCCCGAAGACCTGCTGCCCCGCCTGCGCCACGTGCTGGAGCACGGCTACCGGGACGGCGGATTCAAGCTGTACGACATCGCCGACCGGTCCCGCCCGCGCGAGATCGCCCATGTCCGGACCCATGGGGTCGGAGTCCACCGCTTCGACATGGACGACCGCTATGCCTATATCTCGACCGAGATGACAGGCTATGTCGGCAACATCCTGGTGGTCTACGACATCGCCGACCCGGCCCGGCCGGCCGAGGTCTCGCGCTGGTGGATGCCCGGCCAGCACGTCGCCGGCGGGGAGACGCCTCACTGGACCGGCCAGCGCAACCGGTTGCACCACGCGCTCCGCTTCGGCGACGAACTGTGGGCGTCGGTCTGGTATGCCGGCCTGCGGGTGATCGACGCTTCCGACATCACCGACCTGCGCACGGTCGGATCGTACGATTACCACCCGCCGTTCCCGGAACCGACCCACACCGTGGCCCCGGTGCCGGTGCGCTGGCAGGGCCGCCAGGTCGCGGCCGCGGTGGACGAGGAGCACGACCATACCCATGGCCAGCTCCATGGCGGATTGTGGTTCTTCGACGTGGAGGACCGCGCCGACATCCGGCCGATCGGCATGTTCCACCTCAGCGAGCTGGATTCGCCCTTCGCCCGCGCCGGCGCCCGCTTCGGCGCGCACCAGTTCCAGGAGCGGGTGACCGGCGACCGGCTCTACTGCACCTGGTTCTCCGGCGGCCTGCGGATGCTGGACATCGCGGACCCCACGGCTCCCCGGGAGACCGGCTGGTTCATCCCGGAGCCCCCGAAGGGCCAGCCCTGCGCCCAGAGCAACGATGTCTTCGTCGATGACCGGGAGCTGGTCTATGTGATCGACCGGAACCGCGGGCTGGATATCCTGGAGCCGCTGATCTGACGGCGGCCGACTTCGGGTCCGAGACCGAGTGACGGGATGCCGAAGAAGGTAATTTCCATAACAAACATTATGAAGTTCATACGGGTCATTTATTGCCCATCCCTGCCCCGGCCGCGTTTCCCATGCGGCGGCTGAACTGGCTTGCCAGGGACCCATGCAGGATCCCGGCCGCCAGAACAATGAAGAAGCCGAGGAAACACCGGAGCCTACATGCCTCAAAGTCTGCAATTTCTTTTAGCATTGATGCCGATCTGCATCGTGTTCGTCCTGCTGGTGGCGCTTCGCCGGTCGGCCAAGCTGACCATGGCGGTCGCCTATGCCGCCACCGCCCTGATCGCCCTGACCCTGTGGGGCACCCCGATCGAGAAGGTCATGGGCGCCTCGGTCAACGGGCTGGTGACGGCGATCAACGTCCTCTACATCGTGTTCGGAGCCATCCTGCTGCTGTACACGCTCGAGGAGAGCGGGGCCATCGCCCGGATCCGGCAGGGCTTCACCTCGATCTCGCCCGACCGCCGCGTGCAGGCGATCCTGATCGCCTGGCTGTTCGGGTCCCTGGTGGAGGGCGCCTCGGGCTTCGGCACGCCGGCGGCGATCGCGGCACCGCTGCTGGTCGCCATCGGCTTTCCGGCCATGGCGGCGGTGCTGGCGGCCCTGATCATCCAGAGCACGCCGGTCTCGTTCGGCGCGGTCGGGACGCCGATCCTGCTGGGCGTCAACACCGGCCTGGCCAACCAGGAGATCGTCAACAGCACGATCGCGCCGATGGCCTTCGGCGATTACCTGGTCCATATCGCGGTCAATGTCGCGATGGTCCATGCGCTGGTCGGCTTCCTGATCCCGTTGATCATGATCTCGATGATCACCCGGTTCTTCGGGCCGAGGCGTTCCTTCGCGGAAGGTTTCGCCGCCTGGAAGTTCGCGCTGTTCGCCGGCATCGCCTTCACCCTGCCCTACTACCTGGTCGCGGCCGCGTTCGGGCCGGAATTCCCGTCGCTGATCGGCGCCATGATCGGGTTGGGGATCGTCATACCCGCCGCCCGGCGCGGGCTGTTCCTGCCGCGCGAGGTCTTCGATTTCGGGCCGCGGGAGAACTGGGAGGAGCGCTGGATCGGGACCCTGGAGCAGTCCCAGGAGACGGTCGAGCATGAGCAGCCCATGTCGCTGCTGAAGGCCTGGACGCCTTACCTGCTGGTGGCCGCGCTGCTGATCGCGACGCGCGTGATCGATCCGCTCAAGGCGTTCCTCACCTCGCCCGCGATGACGCTGAGCCTGACCGACCTGTTCGGGTCCGGCATCTCCGCCTCGTCGCAGCCGCTCTACCTGCCGGGGACGGTGTTCGTCCTGGTGTCGCTGTTCACCTATCTCTTCCACGGCATGGGCAAGGACGGCAGCTACCGCGCCGTCTGGTCGCTGTCGGGCGGCACCATGATCAAGGCGGCACCGGCGCTGCTGCTCGCCGTGCCGATGGTGCAGGTCTTCATCAACTCCGCGTCGGCGGAGCATGCCAGCATGCCGCTGGTGCTGGCCGGCGGCGTGTCGGCCGTGTCGGGCGAGTTCTGGCCCCTGGTCTCGCCGATCGTGGGCGCGCTCGGTGCCTTCATCGCCGGGTCGAACACGGTCAGCAACATGATGTTCTCGCTGTTCCAGTTCTCCACGGCGATCAATATCGGGCTGGCGTCGGCAGGTGCCGCGCTCGTCGTGACCCTGCAGGCCGTGGGAGGCGCCGCCGGCAACATGATCTGCGTGCACAACGTGGTGGCGGCGTCGGCGACGGTCGGGCTGGTCAACCGGGAGGGCGACCTGATCCGGATGGCGTTGCTGCCGATGATCTATTACGTGGTCCAGGCCGGTCTGATCGGCATGGCCCTGATCGCGGGCGGCCTGAACCTCTGGTGGGCCGGCGTCGTGGTGTGGCCGGCAGCCTGCCTGCTGGCCATGCGCAGTTCCGGCGGCGGCAAACCGGCCGCCGTGGTACACGGCACCCGGTAGCAGCGGGCGCCGTTCCGGTTCATCCTTCCAGGAACTGGCCAGGAACTGGCCAGGAACCGGGGTCCGGTCCGGGGACAGGTCGAGCAGACCGGCCCCCGGATCGGAGCGGCGACGTTCCAGCCTCACCTTAGCGAACTTCCGCCATCCTGTTAAAAAATTGGAACTTCTTCTCCGGCCGGACTGTCTTTTCAGTCGGCAGGCCGACAGGGCATGCCGATTCCCTCCGCGGATGAGGCCCGGCGATTCGTTCGGCCTTTCATCCCGCTGAATAATAAGAAGCGAGCATTGGATTACCAAAGGAGCGGCACCGCAGACCAATCGCGGCGACCACCCGCCTGTATTTCACCTTCGATGCATCAAGGAGTTCACAATGCATATCAAGGATCGGAACGCGCGCATTCTCGCTTCCCCGTGGCTTTGCCCCGCCCACTCCCCCTTCGCGGCATCGGCCCCTTGATCTACCCGACCCGCGCCGTACGCCGTCCTGCGCGGTGACTTCCCAGCAGCCCACGGAGGGCAGGTGACCGACCAGGCCCACGAAGCGGGATCCTGCCCGCATGGAATCTTCAGGCCGACGGGCGGCGCGCTGGCGATGTTCGCCTTCGTCCTCATCGCCCTTGCGGCACTGCCCTTGCTGGTGACCGACACGCCGCCGATCTTCGACTATCCGAGCCACCTGGCGCGGGTCCATATCCTCGCCCACCTGGACAGGGTCCCGGCCTTTTCAGCCAACTTCACGGCAGACAGCCTGCTGCTGCCCAACGTCCTCTCGGACCTCGTGCTGCTGGCCCTCGTGCCGGTGCTCGGGATCGAACCGGCGGGCAAGGTGCTGCTTTGTCTGCTGCTGGTCCTGACCGTCACCGGCACGCTGGCGCTGAGTTCCGCTGCCACCGGGCGCCCCTCGGTCTGGCCCCTGCTGGCAGCGGCCCTTGTCTGGAACGAGGTGATGCTCTGGGGCTTCCTGAACTACATGCTGGGAGTGGGTCTGCTGTTATGGGGCTTGGCGGCCTGGCTGTATCTGGGACGCCTGTCACGCGTCGGCCAGCTTGCGGCAGGCGCCGTCTTCGCGCTCGTGCTGCTACTGGCGCACATGGTGGCCTTCGGCCTCTTCGCCGTCGGCATCGCGGCGCTTGAGCTGGGCCATGTCTGGAAGGGGCGTCCCCGGGCGGTACGGCCGGCCGCACGCCGCCTCGCGGCGTCGGCCGGCATCTTCGTTCCCGCCCTCGCGCTCTACCTGGCCGCAAGCCCGGCGAACGGGCTGCCGCTGGACCTTCGGTTCGACTTCACCGCGTGGCAGAAGCTGTCGCCCTTCACGCGGCTGCTGTCCACCGGCAACACGATCCTGGATACCGCGACACTGGCGGCGGCCTGCGCCGCCATCCTGGTCCTGCTGGCGAGCCGGCGCGTCACCCTGCATCGGGGGCTGGGCGGAGTGGCGGCGATCTATGCCCTGATGGTCATGACCCTCCCCTACTCGGCCATGGGATCCTTCTTCCTGGACTCGCGGATAGCGCTTCCCGCCGCGCTGCTCCTGGTGGCGGCCCTGGCACCCGCCCGCCCCGCTCCCCGGATGGCCGTGATCTTCGCCCTTGGGCTTGTCCTGGTGGTAGGCGGACGCGGCGCATTGATGGCGCAGGACTGGGTCCGCCAGGATCGCGGCTTCTCCGCCGTGAGGCAGTCCCTGGACCGGCTGCCCCCCGGCGCGATCCTGGTCCCGGCGGAGGCGGCCCCGTTCGAACTGGGCGACTGGTTCACGACCCGGAGCGTGCACCCCGCCCACGAGCACACGGCAGCCTATGCCGCCCTGCAGCGGAATTCCGTCGTCGTGAACATCTTCGCCCGGGAAGGCCAGAATCCCCTGGTCTTCACCCCGGCCGACGAGGCGCTGCTGGACCTGGCCGTCAACCCGGTCGCCCGGGCCGAGACCGCGGAACAGTTGACGGCACTCGTCGATCGGGTCGACGGCGTGATGAAGAGGAGCGGCGCCACCCGCATCTACATCATCGCCTTCAACCGCGGCTGCGCCGGATGGCCCGACGGGCTTCCGGTCGACGCCGTGGACTGCGGGGCCGGCCATGCCCTCATGCGCCTGCTGTCGCCGGAGGAGCGCGAGCCCGGCACCGAGGAAATCGAGACGGTACGGAGCAGCTCATGACATCGCCGCGCGGGAGAATGGACGGGCCGGCCCATTCCGTTCTCCCGGCCCTCCTGGCGGCCCTCCTGGCGGCCGGCCTGGCAGCGCTGATCGTGTGGCAGCTCCAGCGGTCGCTGCCGGGCCACCTGCTGTGGGACTTCGGTTCCTTCATGGGGGCCGGGCGCGCCGCGACCGAGGGGCTCGACCCCTACGGGATCTATCCAGGGCTGACTTTCCGGGTCGAGATGCCCGGGTTCGAGAGCTGGAACCAGAACCTCAACCCGCCGGTCTCGCTGCTTCTGTTCCAGCCGCTCTCTTACCTTGACCCGGCGGAAGCCTTCCGGCTCTGGTGGGCGGTCACGGTTGTGGCATACGCGGCCCTCGTCATCCTGCTGGTCCGCCGTTACCGGCCGGAAGCCCCGCTGATACCGGCGCTGGCGGCCTTTGCGGCGGCGGGCTTCTGGGACACGCTGGTGCTGGGGCAGATCTACGTGCCCCTGGCGCTCGCGGCGGCCGGCGCATGGCTGCTGCTGGAGCGCGACCGGCCGCTGGCGGCCGGGCTGCTGATCGGCGTCGTGGTCGCGGTCAAGCCGAACTTCCTGGTCTGGCCGGGGCTGCTGCTTCTGGCCGGGCATCTGCGGGCCAGTTTCGCCGCCGGGGCCTGTGCGGCCGTGCTGAGCCTCGTTCCGGCGGTGCTGTATGGACCCGGCATCTACCGGCTCTGGCTCGACGTGATCTCGCAGGACGCGGACCGCGGGGCCTTCCTGACCAATGCGTCGCTGCCGGGATTGTTCCTGAGGTTCGGATACGGCACGGCCGGCCTGGTGGCGAGTCTCGCCCTGCTCGGCGGGCTCGCCCTCTGGGCATTCCGGCAGCGGCCGGACCCTCTGCGGGCCAGCGCCCTTGGCCTGCTGGGCGCCCTGGTCGCCTCGCCGCTGGCCTGGATCCACTACACCCTGTTCCTGTTGCCGCTGTTTTTCCGGGCGCCGCCGACTCCGGTGCAGGCGGTGGCGGCCTGCCTGCTGATTCTCCCGGTGCCGGTGCTGCTCGACCGGTTCATGTCCGCCCCGGGATGGCAGCAGGCCACCTTCGGATCGGCCTATGCCTGGGCCCTTCTGCTCCTGATGGCCGACCAATGGCGACGGGCCCCGAAATGACGCTGGGATTTCGCCGTCGCCGGACCGTGCGATCCTTGGCAGGCGGCTTGTTCATGAAAAAAAAAACGGCCACCCCGGGGGGTGGCCTTAGAGTCTAGGGAGGAAACGCCCAAAGAGGCGTATGCAGCATCGCTGCTGCAGTGCAAAAACTAATATACCGAGCCGCACGAGGCAAGCGGCAATAAATCATTCCAGATGAGTTATTCCCGCATACCACTATATTCCCCGGCCGGCCGGGTCCGCTTCCCGGCGAAGGTGCCACGTCACCGGATGGCGGAAGCGGCGACCTGCTGTTCGCCCATCCCGCCGCGCCAATCCTCCGACTGGTCAAATTCGTCATCCTGGTCCGCGGCGGCATCCCGCGCCGGGGCGATGCGGTCGATGGCGGCCAGCCGGTCGGGGAGGTCGAGCCTGGACATTTTGGCGATGAACCGCTTCCGGATCTCACCGAGCGTCGCCGGCTGATCGCCCATCCGGAAAAGGCCCGGGTTTGCCCTGGCTTCCTTCGGAAACATCGAGGCGCCGACCCTGTCGGGCGTGCTTTCGGCAGCTTTCAGGAAGCGCGCCGTCCCGGCCACGCCGAAGACGTGGGCCAGATAGATCTCGGTCTGGGTGACCGGGCGGCCCATCAGCTTCCGGAGGCGCCGCGCATTGTCGACCGTCAGCTCCGCCGCCAGGAAGGCGCTCAGCCTGGCATCCTTGCGCAGGGCCAGGATCCGCTCGCGGACCAGGGGATCGTCGACGACGGGTTCGCCCAGCGGGCCTCCGCGGACATGCCGGGCGAGATGGCCGAGGCCGTATTTGCGTCCATGGCTCCGGACTTTGGAGAGCCAGGTCGCCTCGATGAACTGATAAAGTCCGGTCGCCGAACTGGTCGACGCCTTGGCCGTGGCGTCGAGGCTGGACTCCAGGCTGGCCATGGCGCGCATCAGGCGCGCGGAAGCGCCGACCCTGGCGGCGGCCTCGTCGATCGCCGCGAGGGTCCGGGCTTGCCGGTCGAGGCGTGCAACGAGGCTTCCGATGCCGGACGCGTCCGTTCCGGCGGCTTCCGCCTCCGACGCGCGAAACCCTGCCGGCGGAGCGTCCAGACCCTCGGCAAATCCGGGATTCCCGGGTTCCGGTCCGCCCGCTTCCGCCAGAACGTCGTCCAGCGTCCCGGCCTGGCCGGAGCCCTCCGCCGACGCAGGCGTCGTGAGCTGCCGATGCTGGTACGGCCGGGCCTCTCCGCCGATCTGGCAGACCCCACCTATGGCGGCGCCCAGGACGACCAGGCCCAGGGCGGCCCGCCGGGTATATGCCATCAGAAGATCCGATGCCGGGGGCTTGGTCGTCCCGGGCGCCGCCGTTCCCCTGCGGGTCATCCCCGTGCCATGCAGGCGCGCGACGAGTTCCCCGATGGTTTGGCCGGTCCGCTTCATCATTCTACCTCCGTCGTCGGGCCGGCCCTGCCGCGGCCGCCCAGGCATGGGGACGGCGCGGGAGACGGCATGATCATGCGTCGGGAATGTTCATGATTTGTTCTGTCAACAGGCACAGTACAGGCGCTTCCCCGATCCGGCAACTATCCGGATGGGGTGATGGTGCCATCCTCGAGACCCCGGATGATTCAGGCCGCAGCCGACGGGGCGGAAGGGCTTGTTCACGTTCGCGAACAGGCCGCCGCCCCGGCGTTCACGTCGCGAAACATCGGCGCCCGCCCGAAGTCCCGAAACGCCGCTGGGACATGCCGATGGCCGTCTGGCACGCCTCTTGTAAGGCTTCGGACGGAGAGGAAACCCCTGCCCCACCGGAGGGAGCCATGAAACCCATCCCGTTCCGCAAGCCGGCCCACCTTGCGGCCCCATCTTCCGCCGCGTCCTCCGCCGCCTCGGCCAAACGCGTGGTGGTCTGGCTCGGCGGCGGCGACGCCCAGCGGTCCGCGATCGAGCTGGCCGTGGGGATCTCGGTCGCCTCGGGCGCGCAGCTGACCGGCCTATCGGCCTTCGACCCGGAGCCGGAAGCCCAGGCGATACCGGCGGGCGGCACCTACTGGGCCCGATGGCTGGCCGACCAGCGCCGGGCCCGGAGGCGCGAGGCGGCCGCGGCGGCGCTCCGCGACTTCGACGAGGCGACCCGCGGCCATCCGATCGAAATCACCAGCCGCCACGACGAGACCGGGTTCGACGGGCTCGCCACCGTGGTGGCCGGCTGCGACCTGCTGGTGGTCCCCGCCGGCGCGGGCCTTTCCGGGTCGGGGCAGCCGCCGTCGGACGAGCTCGCCACGACCCTGGCGGCCCGGTCCGCGGTTCCCGTCCTGCGGGTGAGGCATCATCCCGCGGCGGTGCGCAACGTCGTCCTCGTGGTGTCCGGGACGGACGGCTGCGCCCGGCTGGCCCGGCGGTTCCTGCATTCCGGCCTCTGGACGGATGCCCCGGTGACGCTGCTGCCGGTGGCCGGCGACCGGCAGCGGATCCAGGCGGCCCTCGACGAGCAGGTCGAGCTGGTGCGCGCGCACGGGCGCAAGGCCGAGGTCATGCCTGCGGTCGATCCCGACTCCGAGGCGGACGTGCTCGACCGCGAGGTCCGGCGGTTCGATGCCGCCGCGATGTCCTGCCTGTCGCATCGGAGCGGCTGGCTCGGCATGGTCCGGACCTGCCCGTTCGAGGTCGTTTCGGACCGCATGCCGGTGACGCTCTTGCCCTGAGCCCGCGGGAAGCCAACTACGGGGCAGGACGACACTTCCCGATGCGCCCCGGATGCCGAGCTTGATCGGACTGAAGACCCTGGTTCCCCCGTCCCTGCAGCTGCCGGCCCTGGCGGCCGCGATGGTGTTCGTGGTCGCGGTCGGGTCGACCCAGGTCGCCCTCCAGGTCATGAACTCCCGCCAGACGGACCAGCTCAGGCAGATCGGCCAAGTCTATCTCGACGGGCTCGCGGCGAGCGTCCGTCCCTACGTGGAGGCCGGCGACGCCGTCGAGGTGGAGCGGCGCTTCGCGCAGGCGCTGGCCGAACAGCACGGCATTCCGGAGCAGGCGCTGTTCGCCTTCGGCGGCGACGGCGGGCTGATCGCCCGCGCGGGCGATCCCCGGATCGAGCCGCCCGACATGGCCGCGCTGATGCGCCTCGGGTTCCGGATCGATCCCGTCGGGGACATCGGCTGGGCGAGCCGCCCGCTCGGCGATCCGGGGGCCGGCGCCGGGCCGGGGATCGCGGCGGCGCTCGACCTGTCCGAGGTCATCGCCGCGCGCGACCGCCTGCTCTGGGCGGTGATCCTGATGGACTTCGTCATCGCGTGCCTGTGCGGCATCCTCGCCTTCGCGATCCTGCAGCGCCTGTCGCGACCCTTGCGCACCCTGGTCGATCATCTCGGCTCCCAGCCGCTCGGCGAGCCGGAACCCCTGCCGGCCGCAGCCGCCGGGTCCGCGGGGCCGGAAACCCGCCGCCTGTTCGACGCCTACAACCGGCTGGCCGAAGGGGTCCGCGACCGCGAGCGCCTGATCCGGGCGCTCGCCGACCGGGAACAGGCGGCGGCGCTCGGCCGGATGGCGGCGACCATGGCGCACGAGGTGCGCAACCCGCTGGGCGGGCTGGCCACGGCGGTATCGACCCTGCGCCGGTTCGGCGACGACCGGCAGGTGCGGGACGAGGCGCTGGGACTGCTGGACCGCGGCATCGGGACGATCGACCGCATCGTGACCGGCACCCTCGACCTGTACCGGCCGCCGGAGGACCGCCGGCTGGGCCGCGAGGACCTCGAGGATCTCCGCCATCTGGTGGCGCCCGAGGCCGTCCGGCGCGGCGTGGCCCTGGAATGGCGCGTCGAGGTGCCGGACAACGTCGATCTCGGTGCCGTCGAGGTGCGCCAACTCCTCCTGAACCTGCTGCTGAACGCCTGCGCCGCGACGCCGGCCGGCGGCAGGGTCAGCCTCGCCGCCCGCACCGAGGGGCCGGACCTGGTGTGCGACATCGTCGACCAGGGGCCCGGCCTGGACCGCTCCGTCGCGTCGCGCCTGGCCGGCGGCGGGGCGGATCGGCCGGGAACCGGGGGGAACGGAGGGCGGCGCCTGGGCATCGACGTGGTGGTCGCCCTGCTGGGCTCGCTCGACGGCCGGGCGACGGTGATCGACGCGCCGGGCCGCGGGACCTCGATCCGGATCGCCATCCCGCTGGGAGCCAAGGCATGAACGACGCTCCCTCAGTCCTGGTGCCCTCCGTCCTGGTAATCGAGGACGATCCGGTGCTCGGCCCGGCCCTGATGCAGCGGCTTCGCCTGGAAGGATTCCGGCCCCGCCTCGCCGCCACCGGCGCCGCGGCGGTCGAGGCTCTCGCGGGCGCCGCCCCGCCCGATGCCGTGGTCAGCGACATCCGGCTTCCCGACATGGACGGCGAAGCGCTCTACAGGCACCTGCTGGACACAGCCGGGGCGCTGCCCGTGTATTTCATCACCGCGCACGGCCAGGTCGACCAGGCCGTGCGCCTGATCAAGGCGGGTGCCCGCGACTACCTGACCAAGCCGGTCGACGTGGATTTCCTGGTGGCCGAACTGCGCAGGGCCTGCGTGCCGGTCGGGTCGCCCGGCGGGGCGCGACCCGACCGCGCCCCGCCGTCCATGGGGCAGGCCGAGGCGGTCCTGCGCAAGGCGGCCCGGGTGGATATCCCGGTGCTGCTGACGGGAGAGACCGGCGTCGGCAAGGAGGTCGCGGCCCGGCTGCTCCATGCCGCCGCGGACCGGGCGGACCGGCCGTTCGTCGCCGTCAACTGCGCGGCCATCCCGCGCGACCTGGTGGAGAGCACGCTGTTCGGCCACGAACGGGGGGCCTTCACAGGGGCCGTGGCGTCCAGTCCCGGCCTGCTGGCGCGGGCCGGAGCCGGGACGCTCTTCCTCGACGAGATCGCCGAGCTGCCGCTCGAGCATCAGTCCAAGCTGCTGCGCGTGATCCAGGAGCGCGCCTTCCTGCCGGTCGGCGCCCGCGACGAGCGGCGGTTCGAGGCCCGCCTCGTCTGTGCCACCCACGCCGACCTGGCCGAGTGCGTCGCCGCCGGGACCTTCCGGGAGGATCTCTACTTCCGGATCAACGTCGTCGAGGTCCGCATCCCGCCGCTCCGCGAGCGGCCGGAGGACGTGCCCCCCCTCGCCCACCGCTTCCTCGACGACGCCGTGGCGCGCTTCGGCCTGGAAGCCCGCGCGCTGTCCCCCGAGGGACTGGCGGCCCTGGCCGAGCATGACTGGCCGGGCAATGTGCGCGAGCTGCGCAACCGGATCGAACGGGCGGCGGCGCTCGCGGACGAAACCGTGATCGGCCCCGCGGACCTGTTCCCGGAATCCGCGCTGGACGGGCCGGCGGCCGCGGCGACCGGCACCCTGGACGAGGCGCTTACCGTCGCGACCCGGGCCAAGGTCGAGGAGGCGCTCCGGCGCGCCGGGGGCAACCGCGGCCAAGCGGCGAGGCTGCTGGGCGTCTCGCGCACGACCCTGTGGAAGCGCATGCGCGAGCTGGGGATCGGCTGACGGTCCGGATCACGCCCTGCTTCACTCCTCGTCATCCCGGGGCTCGATCGAGACGGCGTTGATGAACGCCTGTTCCTCGTCCTCGTGCGGGCTCCGGCTGACGAGGAGCGACTGCCGGCGGGCCTCGGCGGCGAATTCCGGCGACCGGACATCCGGAACCCAGATCTGGATCGCCCGCAGCCGCTCGCGCTGGATGCGTACCTTGTCCCTGGACGGTTTCGGGATTGCTGTCACGGCGATCTCCCTGGCTACAGGCAACCATGGCATCGCCGTGAGGAAATCCGAACCGGAATCCAGCTCTGATGCATGGCCGGCGCTTCGGCCGGCCCCGGATCAGGCGGCCCGGATGCGGTCGAGGAAGCGGTCGATCTGCCGGCCCAGCACGGCGGCCTCGCTGCGCAGTTCCTCGGCGGCGGCATGGACCTCGCCGGCGGCCCCGCCCGTCCGGCTCGCGTCCTCCGTCACGCCCAGGATGTTGGAGGATACCTCCTGGGTGCCGCGGGCGGCCTCGTTGGTGTTGCGGGTGATCTCGCGGGTCGCCGCGGCCTGCTGCTCCACCGCCGAGGCGATCGCCGCCGAGGTCTGGTCGATCTCCTCCACAGTCGCCGCGATGCCGACGATCGCGTCCACGGTCTGCCGGGTCGAGGCCTGGATCGCGGAGATCTGGCTGGAGATCTCCTCCGTCGCCTTGGCGGTCTGGCCGGCCAGGTTCTTCACTTCGTGCGCTACGATCGTGAAGCCCTTTCCGGCTTCGCCGGCGCGCGCCGCCTCGATCGTGGCGTTCAGCGCCAGCAGGTTGGTCTGGTTGGCGATCTGCTGGATCAGTCCGACCACGGCGCCGATCCGCTGGGCCGCATCGTCCAGGGCGCGCACCGTCTCGCCGGTCTGGTGGGCCTCCGACACGGCGTTGCGGGCGCGGCCGGCGGCGTGGCTGACCTGGCGCCCGATCTCGGCGATCGAGGCGGCCAACTCCTCGGTGGCGGCGGCGACGGTCTGGACGTTGGCGGAGGTCTGCTCGGACGCGCCCGCGACCACGGTGGCTCGCGCTTTCGACGAATCGGCAACCTCCGTCAGGTTCTCCGACGCGGCGCTCATCCGCTCCGCCGAGACGTTGAAGCTCTGGAGGACGCGGGCGACGGCCGAGCCGAACTCCGCGAGCGCGGTCTCCATCTCCCGATGGCGAGCCTCCTTGCTGACCTGCTCCTCGTGCTGCTCACGCTGAAGGCGGCGGGTCTCCTCGGCGTTGCGCTTGAAGGTGCCCAGCGCGCCGGCCAGGCGGCCGATCTCGTCACCCCGCTGCGCGTAGGGGATTTCGCCGGACAGGTCGCCCTCGGCGACGCGCAGCATCGCCCCGGTGATCCCGTCGATCGGGCGCACGACCCGTCCGCGGATGACCGCCAGGGCACCGATCCCGATCGCGACGGCCAGCAGCAGCAGGCAGGCATGCAGCACCAGGTTCCCGGAAGCTTCGGACGAATTCGCGTCGGCATGCAGGACGATGGCATCCAGGGCCGCCTCGCAGACGGCGACCAGGCTGGTCGTTCCGGCGTCGACCGCCTTGCTGAACTCCGCCGCGCCGGCGGGCGGTACGTTCCCGGCCGCCACGGCCTGCTGGATCTCGTCGCTCAGCTTGACGGTGGTGCCGAAATGAAGGATCTGCGCGGCGTCGGCCGCGGTCACGACCGATGCCGGCATGCCGGGGCGCCCGACGATCTCCCTGACCAGTTTCCAGCCCGCATCGGCCTTGCCGCGCAGTTCCGCGATCCTGGCCCGGTTCTCGGCCGAGACGGCCTTGTCCTTGATGATGGCGGCGACCGGGTATTTCTCCAGGCCCGCGGCGTCGCGGGCCAGATAGGCCGCGTCCTTGACGGCCACCTGGACGGCGATAAAGGCGTCGACCTCGCCGAGCCGAGCCGTCAGCCGCCCGGAAATCAGTTCGAGCTGGTCGACCAGGGCGGTGATGGCGGCATTCGCCTCCTTCGCGATCCCGTCCCGGCGCGCCGCCAGGGGCTCGCGCAGGCTCCGGTCGATCTCCGGACGCAGTGCCGCCAGCCGGCCGCTCCGCGCCTCGAGTTCCGCCATCTCGGCCGGGTCGGCGCAGTCGGCGCGTCCGCAGGCCGCGATCAGCGCTTCCAGCGCCCCGCCGGACTTGGCGCGGAGGGCTTCCAGGCCGGTCAGCATGGTCGCCGCGGCGGCGTCCCGCGCTTCCAACTGGAGGCGGGTGCTGCCGCGCTCGATCCGGACGTTCTGGAGTGCCGTGAAGACGTCGCGGCCGGCGCGCGCCAATTCGCCCGCGCGCTCCGCGGAACGTACGGCACCGAAGGCGCCGATCAGCGTCGAGCCGGTGATGCCGACGAGGATCAGGCAGAGTGCTGCGACGATCAGGTTCAGCGACGCTCCGATACCGGGGGAGCGAAAATGCCGCGTCGCGGACGAAATGGATGACATGGCGGATCCTTGGTTGCGCTTTCCTGCGGGGCAGTGCCGATCGACATGGCGAGCCGCCCGGATGCGCCATTCTTGGCCAAGGTTTCCTGCAGTATTAGTTAAATAACGGCCTTGATTTTATGCATATGACTTTCATCCCGACTGCTTGAACCGATGCCGGCGGAAGGCCGGACAGTGCATGCCGTGGTGATCAGCTCGGGCGGGGTGTCGGCGGCCCAGACAAGGTCCTCCGGCAGGCCGTCCGACGTGAACGGGGCGTCCGCCGGAAACACCGCCTCGCGCCGCCCGGCGCAATCGACCAGATGGCGCGTGACCAGGGTGTCGTCGGCGCGCCTCACGATCAGGACGTTGATGAGCACGAGGTCGGCATGGGCGGAGTTGGTCCGCGCCGTGCCCTTGTCGGCCAGCACCAGCGTGGTGACGACCGGTTTCACGTAGGACCAGGGCTCGAACGGCGACCGCGTGGCGAGACGCTCGACGACGACCATCTCCTTCGGCAGCATCGCTTCCATGCGGCCGGCCCACTGGTAACGCAACGTGGCGGTGACCGCGACGACCGCGACCGCGGCCACCGCCGGGCCGAGCCAGCGCGGCGGCTTGGCGCGCAGCGCCTTGAAGCAGATCAGCATGACGCCGAGGGCTGCAAAGGCCGCGCAGGCGGCGATCACGACATCGAGGAGCATCCGTGGAATTCCCGGTTGGTCCGCGGTCAGGCCATGCCGCCGCGGTAGGCGGCGAGAGCCGCCGATTGCATCAGTTTCACCACGGCGAAAGCGTCCTTGAGGTGCCCCCGCTCGAACGGCGAGAGTTCCTGCGGCGACAGGTAGTTGTCGGGGGCCTTGCCGGCCGCCATGAGCCGCGCCTGGTGCCGGATCCTCACGAGGCCCAGGAACTCCAGCGCGTCCACCAGATCGCGGGCGCCGTCCCGGCTGACCTTGCCGGTCTCGCCGGCGACCACCAGCCTGTCGTGGGTATTGACCACGGGCGAGCCGGCGTCCAGGGCGTATATCCGGGCCAGATCGACGATCGGCGCCAGGACGGAGTGCTTGAGGTCCAGCGACCGGTGGTGTTCCCCGCCGGAGATCAGGACGAAGTTCCGGAAGAGTCCCAGCGGCGGCTGGTGGGTCAGCGCATTGCGGACCATGTGGCCGAGAAAGATGCCGTTGCTTCCGGTCAGTTCCAGGACGTGGCGCTGAAGGTCGCGGAACAGCGGCGGCGGGCCGGCGACCGGCCGCATGTCGAAGAAGATGCTGGCGTTCATCAGCGCCTCGGGCAGCGGCTCCCTTACCCAGCGCTCGAAGGCGCGGCGCCAGGCCGCCAGCGGCATCCGCCACCGCGGGTTCCGGGCCATGATGCCGCCCGGGCAAAGGGGATAGCCGGCATCGGCCAGCCCGTCGCAGACGAACTCCGCCAGGGCCTTGAAGTAGTCGCCGTGGATCGCTTCCTCATAGTCGTCGGAAAGGACGAGGGCGTTGTCCTGGTCCGAGCCCGCCGCCTGCTCGTTCCGCGCCTGGGAACCGAGCGCCATCCAGAGATAGGGCACCGGCGGCGGGCCCAGCCGCTGCTCCGCCAACCCGAGCAGCCGTTCCGTCGCCGCGTCGGTGACGGCCGCGACGGCGTGGCCGATGCCATAGGCGCTGCTGCCCCCTTCCACCAGATCGTGAACCATGTCCGGCACCGGCTTCACGGCCGCCGCGACGCCGGCGGCGTCGTCCCGCCTGGCGATGTCGCCCGCCATGAACGCGACCGACCGCACATGGGTCCGCAGGATGTCGGTGCTGGTCACCATCCCGACCAGCTCCGCCCCGCGCATGACCGGCAGGTGGTTGATGCCGTGGCGGCCCATCAGGATCTCCGCCTGGAAGACCAGGGCGGTGTCGTCGATCCGGTACGGGTCCGGCGTCATAACGGAAGCCACCGGGCCGGCCGGATCCAGGCCCGCCGCCAGGACCCGGTTGCGCAGGTCGCGGTCGGTGAGGATCCCCAGGAGCCGCCCCTCCTCGACCACCGGCAGGCAGGAGACCGCGGCCCGATGCATGTGCCGGGCGGCGTCGGCGATGCTGGTCGCGGGGGAGGCCACCTCCGGCGGGCGCCGGATCAGATCCCTCACCTCCCGGCGGCTGGCCGGATCCATCCGCCCATGGGCCGCGCGCAGCCGTTCGCCCGGCCTGGAATCGAGCAGGCGGCTGAAACCGGGGTGCGCCGCGCGCAACCGGAGGACCTGTTCGGCCGGGATCCGGTAGAGAACGGCGTCCTCCAGGACGGCGACGCGAAGCGGGGTCTCGCCATCGGAAGATCCGGAGGCCGGCACCAGATCGCCCTCGCCCAGGCGGGCGACGGGTTCCCCCGTGACGGTCCGGACCTCCAGCGATCCGCTTCGTACCAGGGCGATGCCGCCGGCGGGGTCACCCGCCCAGGCCGGCGTTTCGCCCCTGTTCAGGCGGATCGGGACGACCTGGGCGGCGACGGCGTCCAGGTCCCCCTCGGGCAGTTTCGCGAAGGCCGGCTGGTCGGCGATGAAATCGCGGACCGCGGCAGGCTCGACCGGCATGTTCAAGGCCGCCTCCACGGTGGTTTATCACACGATGACGTGGAGGGGCAGGACGGCGACCGCCCTGCCCCTCCGGCCGTCGCCCAGTAGTCGATGCTCAGTGGTCGACCGCGGCCTTGGCGCCGCGCGGCGACCGGATATAATCCACCAGTTCCTGGATCTCGCGCGGCGGTGCCGCCGTCATCCTGCTGACCGCGAACGCGACGGCAAAGTTCAGCAGCATGCCGACGAATCCGATGCCTTCCGGAGAAATCCCCAGCAGCCAGTTCGCGGGCGCGTTGACTCCGATCGGGGTGATGAAGATCCCCTTGAAGTAGACGATGTAGCCCATCGTGAAGATGAGCCCGGTCAGCATCCCGGCGATCGCCCCTTCCCGGTTCACCCTTTTCGCGAAGATGCCCATCATGATCGCGGGGAACAGCGAACTGGCCGCGAGGCCGAACGCGAAGGCGACCACCTCCGCCACGAAGCCGGGAGGATTGTAGCCCAGGTAACCGGCGATCAGGATGGCGCCGGCGGCGGCGATGCGGCCGGCCATCAGCTCGTTCTTCTCCGACATGTCCTTGGCCAGGGTGCTCTTCAGCAGGTCGTGGGAGATCGAGGACGATATCACCAGCAGCAGGCCGGCGGCGGTGGACAGGGCCGCCGCGATACCGCCCGCCGCGACCAGGGCGATGACCCAGTTGGGCAGCCGCGCGATCTCGGGATTGGCGAGCACCAGGATGTCGCGGTCCACGGTAAGTTCGTTGCCGCTCCAGCCGTACTGCCTTTCCAGGTCGTCGTTCATGCCGGCCGGGTTGTAGTACTGGATGCGGCCGTCGCCGTTCTTGTCCTCGAACTTGAGCAGGCCCGTCTGTTCCCAGCGCTGCATCCAGGCCGGACGGTCCTCATAGAGCAGGTTGCCGTCCGGGGCGCCCACGGCACCGACCTGGAGCGTGTCCATCAGGTTGTACCGGGCCATGGCGCCGACCGCCGGGGCGCAGAGATACAACAGGGCGATGAAGAACAGCGCCCAGCCGGCCGAGGAGCGCGCGTCGCGGACGCGCGGCACGGTGAAGAAGCGAACGATCACGTGCGGCAGCCCCGCGGTGCCGACCATCAGCGCCGCGGTGATGGCGAACAGGTCGATGACGCTCTTCTGCCCGTCGGTATAGGCCGCGAAACCGAGCTCGGTGACGACGGCGTTCAGCCGTTCCAGCAGGAACACGCCGTCGGCGCTGACCGCGGGGCTGTCCACCAGCGTGCCGCCGAGGCCGAGCGGCGGGAACGGGTTGCCGGTCAGCTGGAGGGAGATGAAGACCGCCGGCACGATATAGGCGGTGATCAGCACGATATACTGGGCCACCTGGGTATAGGTGATGCCCTTCATGCCGCCCAGCACGGCATAGACGAACACGATGCCCATGCCGACGATCAGCCCGACCTCGATGCTGACCTCGAGGAAGCGGGAGAACACGATGCCGACGCCGCGCATCTGCCCGGCGACGTAGACGAAGGAGATGAAGATCAGGCAGATCACCGCCACGACCCGCGCGGCGCTGCTGTAATAGCGGTCGCCGATGAATTCCGGCACCGTGAACTTGCCGTACTTCCGCAGGTACGGGGCGAGCAGCATCGCCAGCAGGACGTAGCCGCCGGTCCACCCCATCAGGTAGACGGAACCGCCGTAGCCGAGGAACGCGATCAACCCGGCCATGGAGATGAAGGAAGCCGCCGACATCCAGTCGGCACCGGTCGCCATGCCGTTGGCGATGGGATGGACGCCCTTGCCCGCGACATAGAAATCGCCCGTCGTCGCCGCCCGCGACCATACGGCGATCCCGATATAGAGGGCGAAGGTGGCTCCGACGATCAGATAGGTAAGTGTCTGGAGTTCCATTGTTTCAGCCTTCCCTGCGATCGCCTAGATCTCGTCGACGTTGAATTTCCGGTCCAGCCGGTTCATTCGCCAAGCGTAGAAAATGATGAGCAGCAGGAAGATGACGATGGAGCCCTGCTGGGCGAACCAGAAGCCCAATGGAAAACCGCCGAGCATGATGCCGTTCAGGGCATCGGCGAAGATGATTCCCGCTCCGAACGACACGAGAAACCATACGATCAGACAGGCCATGACCGTCTGGATATTGGCGCGCCAGTATAGCTGCGCCTGAGTGTCGAGATTGTCCCTCATATGCAACCCCTCTGTTGAGCTTCCCCGCGGGTCTTGATTCTGCTGCCGGCCCGGAGCCCTTGGCAGCGCGTTTTTTTGATATTGAGCCACAGAATGGGCAGCCTGACAATGGAGCTGCTGGCGATTTCGTATCGTCATACCACTTTCGAGAGGCGCCGCGGCATCCGGCGGCTAACCTTCCCCGACGACCCGGCCGGCCTTGGCATCATGCAGGATGAAGCCCTCGATCGGGTCGGCGGGATGGGTCCAGGGAGCCTGGGCCAGCACGCGCGCGGTGTCGGCATAGCCGGCGGACCAGCGGGCCCGGATGCCCTGCGGGCTGAAGTCGATGTCCTTGGAATGGTCCTCGCCCGCCAGCGGCGGGGCCAGAAGCCTGACCACGTGCATGCGGGTGAGACAGCCGTAGGCCGCCAGCTCGCGGACGCGCGGATCGTCGCGCAGATCGGCCGGCAGGGTCTCCGCCAGTTCGGCGATGACGTGGCGCAGGCGGTGGATCTGCTTCTGCCGGGCGATGTGGCTGGCCGCCCGGCTGGCGTACTGGAGGTCCTTCTGGCGGCTCATGACCTTCCAGATGCTGTCCGGCTCCGGCCCGCTGGGGTTCCAGATATGGACCGCGAAGACGAGGCCGCTACGCCGGGGATTGTCGTCGAACACCGCCTCGACGGGCGTGTTCGACAGGATGCCGCCGTCCCAGTAGAGTTCGCCGTCGATCCGGACCGCAGGGAAGGCCGGCGGCAGCGCCCCGGACGCCATCACGTGCCGGATCGTCAGCGGCGCGGCGCGGCTGTCGAAGTAATGCATCTCCGCGGTCCGGACATTGGCGGCGCCGACCGTCAGCCGCGGGTGGCCGGCGCCCAGGCAGCCGGGGTCGATCAGGTCGGCCAGCGTCCTCGCCAGCGGTTCGGTCGAATAGTAGCCGGCGTTCTCCGGCCCGAGGACGGTCTTCATGCCAAGGAAGGCCCAGGGGTTGGGCTGGAAGAAGCCGTCCACCCCCGCCGCCGCCGTCAGGGCGCTGAACGCCTCCGGACCGCCGCCCAAGGATGCCGCGGTCAGCTGCCGGAACGGACCGTGCTGGACCCTCCGCCAGAACTCCCGGAGGCGGGCCAGCCGCATGCCGGGCAGGTTGCCCGCGATCAGGCCGGCGTTGATGGCCCCGATCGAGGTGCCGATCACCCAGTCCGGCTCCAGTCCGGCCTCCTGCATCGCCTCGTATACGCCGGCCTGGTAGGCGCCCAGGGCGCCGCCGCCCTGGAACACCAGCACGATCTGGCCCAGCGTTTCCTTGTCGAACGCCGGCTTCGGCTTCTCGCCGGTTCCGGGCTCGGTCGGGGTCCTGGTTATCAGCATGGGGGGATCTCCGGTGTCTGGAGGCGGGGTCAATGGGCGGTCCAGCCGCCGTCGACCGGGATCGCGGCGCCGGTGATCGAGGCGGCGGCATGGCTGGACAGGAACACGGCGAGCGCGCCGATCTCGTCCACCGTGGCGAACCGCTTGCTCGGCTGCTGCGCCAGCAGCACGTCGCGGACGACCGCCTCGCGGGAGATGCCGTGGACCTTCGCCTGGTCGTCGATCTGCTGCTCGACCAGCGGCGTCAGGACGTAGCCGGGGCAGATCGCGTTGCAGGTGATGGGCTCCTCCGCCACCTCGAGCGCCACCGTCTTCGTGAAGCCAACGACGCCGTGCTTGGCCGCGACGTAGGCCGACTTGAAGGGCGACGCGACGAGCCCGTGGGCCGAGGCGACGTTGACGATCCGGCCGAAGCCGTTCCGCCGCATCACCGGCAGCGCCAGCCGCACGGTATGGAAGGCGGAGGTGAGGTTGATCGCCAGGATCCGGTCCCACTTGTCGGGCGGGAACCCGGTGACCGGCGCCACGTGCTGGATGCCGGCATTGTTGACCAGGATGTCGATCCGCCCGTGCCGGTAGGCCGCGGTCTCTACCATGCGGCCGATCGCCTCCGGGTCGGACATGTCGGCGTCCGAATAGTCCGTCCCGACCCCGAACTCCTCCTCGATGGCGGTGCGCGCCTCGGCGATGTCCCGCGCCGGGCCGAAGCCGTTCAACACGACCGCGGCGCCCCGGGCGGCGAAGGCCCGCGCGATGCCGAGGCCGATCCCGCTGGTCGAGCCGGTGACCAGCGCCACCCTCCCCGCGAACTCGTCGACCGGGGCGGCGGCCGGCGCGGCGGGTTTCCTCACTGCGAACGTATCCATGGCGAGACCTCTCTTGCGATCATGGTCTGGTGATCCTGGCCTGACTGTCCCACCGGGAGCCCCCCGCCGTGAAATGCCGGTTGGCTAACCAGTCCATAGCCGCCGGCTATCGATCCCTTAGCCAACCGGCATTTCCCCGGAGCGCCGGTTCCGCCGATCCTCGGTCCCGACACCACGCGATGGGGCGTGGCAACCGGGAGACTTCACATGACACGTCGTTTCACTGCCGTGCTTTCCCTGAAGACCGTTCTGAAGGGGGGGCTGCTTGGCTTCCTGCTGCTCGGCTCCGCCCTGGCCCTGGCACCGGCCGCGGCGCTCGCCGGCACCTGCCCGGCGGGCCAGGAGGGGACCGACCTCCGCATGCCGGATTCCACCCCGGCGAAGGACGTCACCGACAAGGTCGTCGCCTCGATCGACCTGGCGAAGGAGCCGGCCGGCATCCAGGACCGCCAGTTCCGTCTGCGCCGGCTGGAGGTGAAGCCCGGCGGGGTCGTGCCTTGGCACAGCCACCAGGACCGCCCCGCGATCATCTACGTCATCAAGGGCGAGATCACCGAGTATTCCAGCACCTGCGCGGTGCCGATCGTCCACAAGGCCGGCGAAAGCACGGCGGAGCGGCACGGCGTCGCCCACTGGTGGAAGAACACCGGCAAAGGCACGGCCGTGCTGCTCTCCGCCGATCTGCTGCATGTCGCCGACCCCGAGCCGGGCATGATGTGACACGCCGCGACCGGCTTCTTCGGAGGGGATCCGCCATGTCCGTCACGAGAGCACTTCCCGGGGCCGAGGGCGTTCCGGCGCTCCGTCCCACGATCGTAGCCCTGATGGCGTTCTTCACCGTCGTCGACCTGTTCGCGACGCAGGCGATCCTGCCGATGCTGGCCGAAGCCTACGGCGTGGCGCCCTCGGCGATGGGCATGGCGGTCAATGCCTGCACGCTCGGCATGGCGGCGGCCGGGCTGGCGACCGCCCTGTTCGGCGACCGGATCGACCGGAGGAGGGGAGTCACCGTCAGCCTCGTGCTGCTGGCGGTGCCGACCTGCCTGCTGGCGCTGGCGCCCAACCTGGAGGTGTTCGCCGCGCTGCGCGTGCTCCAAGGGCTGTGCATGTCCACCGCCTTCGCCCTGACCCTGGCCTGGCTCGGCGAGCGGGGCGGCGGCGGAGGGCATTTCGCGGCCTATGTGACGGGGAACGTCGCCAGCAACCTGATCGGGCGGCTGGCCGCCGCGACCTTCGCCGACGGCTTCGGCCTGGCCGGCAACTTCGTCCTGTTCGCGGCGCTCAACCTGGCCGGCGCGGCGCTGGCCTGGACCACCCTGCGCGGCCACCCGGCGCCGGCATCCGCCGGACCGGCGGCCCCGCCGTGGGTCCGCCTGCGCCGGCTGTGCACGGTGCCGGTGCTGTCGGCGTTCGGGATCGGCTTCTGCATCCTGTTCGCCTTCATCGGCGTCTTCACCTATGTCAATTTCGTGCTGGCCGGGCCGCCGCTGGGTCTCGGCATGATGTCGGTCGGGCTCGTCTACTTCGTCTTCCTGCCGTCGATCGTGCTGACGCCGCTGGCGGGCGGCTTCGCCGCGCGCTGGGGCCTGCGCCCTGCCCTGTGGGCGGGCCTGGGCGTCGCGGCCGCCGGCCTGCCCCTGCTGCTGAGCCCGGCCCTGGGGGAGGTGCTGCTCGGCATGGTGCTGGCGGGGGCCGGGACCTTCTTCGCCCAGGCGACGGCGACCGGCTTCGTCAGCCGGGCGGCCCCGGACCGGGCGGCGGCGAGCGGCGTCTACCTGGCGGCCTATTTCTCCGGCGGGCTGGCGGGGAGCGCCGTCCTGGGACAGGTCTTCGACCGGTTCGGCTGGTCCGCCGCGGTGGCTGGAGTCGGAGTTGCCCTCGCGCTGGCCGCGGTTCTGGGGTTCAATCTGAAAACGTCTCCGAGTGCAGGCCGCCCTTGAGGCGGCGCCGACAAGGACGGGGGAGGAAACGGCATGGCGAAGACTTTCGACGCGATCGTCATCGGGAGCGGCCAGGCCGGTCCCTTCCTGGCGGTCCGGCTGGCCCAGGCGGGCATGAGGACGGCGGTCATCGAGCGGGAGCACCTGGGCGGGACCTGCGTCAACGACGGCTGCATCCCGACCAAGACCCTGGTCGCCAGCGCCCGGGTCGCCCACCTGGCGCGCCGAGCGGCGGACTACGGCGTGCTGACCGGCGGCGAGGTCCGGGTCGACATGAAGGCGGTCAAGGCGCGGAAGGACCGGATCGTGCAGGCGTCGCTGGACAGCCTGGCGGCCTGGCTGGGCGGCACGGAGAACCTGACCCTGGTCTGGGGATCGGCCCGCTTCACCGGTCCCCGCGAGATCGAGGTGAACGGCGAGACCCTGACCGCGCCCCGGATCTTCGTCAATACCGGCGGGCGGCCGGCGGTGCCCGACTGGCCCGGCCTGTCCGGGGTGCCCTACCTGACCAACACCTCCATGATGGGGATCGACACGCTGCCGGATCATCTGATCGTCGCCGGGGGCAGCTATATCGGCCTGGAGTTCGCCCAGATGTACCGCCGCTTCGGCTCCCGCGTCACGGTGGTCGAGTATGCCGACCGCCTGATCGCCCGGGAGGACCCGGAGGTATCCGACACGGTGCGCGACATCCTGGCGGCGGAAGGGATCGAGATCCACCTGGGGGTGCGGGATATCGCGGTGGAGAAGCGGGGCTCCGGCGTGCGGCTGGCGGCTACGGCCGGCGGCCGCCCCGTCGAGGTCGAGGGCAGCCACCTGCTGCTGGCGGTCGGCCGGGTGCCGAACTCGGACGGCCTGAACCTGGAGGCCGCCGGCGTCGCCACCGACAAGCGCGGCTTCATCCAGGTCGACGACCAGCTGAGGGCAAGCGCCGCGGAGAGCGGGGCCGAAGGGATCTGGGCCCTGGGCGACGTCAACGGGCGCGGCGCCTTCACCCATACCTCCTATAATGATTTCGAGATCGTCGCCGCCAACCTGCTCGACGGCGATCCGCGCCGGGTGTCGGACCGCATCACGGCCTATGCCCTGTTCACCGATCCTCCCCTCGGCCGCGCCGGCATGACCGAGGCGGAGGTGCGGGCCACCGGCCGGCCGGCGCTGAAGGGCGTGCTGCCCATGACCCGCGTCGGCCGCGCCCGGGAGCGCGGCGAGACCCAGGGCTTCATGAAGGTGCTGGTGGACCGCGAGACCCGCCTGATCCTGGGGGCGGCGCTGCTGTGCATCGAGGGCGACGAGATCGTCCATTCGCTGCTGGACGTCATGGCGGCGAAGGCGCCCTACACGGTGATCCAGCGCTGCGTCCATATCCACCCCACGGTCAGCGAACTGATCCCCACGCTGCTGGCCGGCTTGAAGCCCTTGGAGTGACGCCTTCGATCGGGACACGGGTCATGACACTACTCGCCGACAGGCTGGGTGAGATACGCCGGTCGCTCGATCCGGCCTGGGACGTCCTCTACGACGGGTTCGTCGCGGATCTGCGCGCGGCCGGCGCCGCGTCGTGCAGCCCGGCGGTCGGCGACAGGCTGGAGCCTTTCGCCCTGCCCGACAGCCGGGGCCGCTACGTGTCGTCCCTCGACCTCCTGGCGGAGGGGCCGGCGGTGCTGAGCTTCTACCGGGGCGGCTGGTGTCCCTATTGCCGAACCGAGATGGCGGCATGGTCGGAGGCTGCTTCCGAAGTCCGCCGGCTCGGCGCCACCTTCGTGGCGGTGACCGGCGAGATCGGCGGCGAGGCGGAGGCGCTCCGCCGGGCGCTCGACCTGGACGGTTCGTTCCTGGTCGATGTCGACCATGGCCTTGCGCTCCGGATGGGGCTCGCCGTCCGGATCAACGACCGGATCCGCGAGGCGTACCTGGGGATCGGCCGCGACTTGGCCCTGCATTACGGCAGCGACGCGTGGTTCATCCCGGTGCCGGCCACATATGTCGTGGACCGGCACGGCATCATCCGCTTCGCCGAGGCCGACGTGGATTTCCGCCGCCGCGCGGAACCGGAGGCGGTGCTTCAGGTCCTGCGGGGCATCGGCGGCTGAGCCTCCGGGTCCCCTGGCGGCCAGGCGCGGGCCCGCGCCGCCTTCAGGAAGGCGTCCGAGGCCGGCGACAGGCGGCGGCCGATCACGGTGGCGACCAGCACGGTACGAGACAGGTCCAGGTCGTGGACCGGGCGCATCGCCAGCCCTTCCGCGATCGGCACGGTTTCCGGCGCCAGGGCGCAGCCGAAGCCGGCCAGCACCATCCGCTGGAGATGCTCCTCGCCGGTGGCGCGGTGGCGGAACGCGGGCATGACCCCGGCCAAGGCGCAGAGCTGCCGAAAGCGGGGGCTGGACAGGCAGTTCGGCCGGTCGATCCAGACCTCGCCGTCGAGCAGTGCCGGCTCGATCGCGTTCAGCTGGGCGAAGCGGTGGTCGGTCCGGCACAGCACCCGGTAATGCTCCCGGAAGAGCTGCCAGCTTCGCAGCCGGTCGGGAAGGTCGGCCGCCTCCTCCAGGATCGCGACGTCGAACCCGCCCTGCATCATGTCCCGCACGAGATCGGCGTGGGTCCCGGACTCCAGCGTCAGCTCCAGCCCGTTCAGCGAGCGGTTCAGCGTCTCCAGCAGATCCACCAGGTGATCGGGGGCGAAGGACGCGGTGACGCCCAGGCCAAGCGGTGCCAGGCTGCCCTTGCGCAACCCTTCCGCCATGGATTTCGCGGCCTGCGCCGCGCCGTAGGTCTGCTCCAGGTGGGGGAGCATGATGCGGCCCAGGTCGGTCAAGTGCGACAGGCTGTGTTCCCGCCGGAACAGCGGGCCGCCCAGTTCCCCTTCCAGCTTCTGGATCGCGCGGGTCAGCGACGGCTGGCTGACATGGCACTCCTCCGCGGCGCGGGTGAAGTTGCGCGTGCGGGCGACCGCCAGGAAGTAGCGTATCTGATGCATTTCCATGGGTCGCAAAATATAGACGGATTTTGAGGGAATTCCGGTGCGCAGGAGGATGACGCCGGGCATCCCGCGCCCGATCGGGGTGACCATGCCGCACCCTGGACCTTTCACGATCGGCGTGGAAATCTGGCGGACCGTCTCCGGGGTTTCCATGATGTCGAGAGTCCTCCTCCCGCCGATGCTCGCCGCGGCCGTGTTGTGCGGAACCTGCCCGGCGGCAGCGGCGGATGCCGACGCCGCCTATGCGGCGCGCGGCAACGAGCCGGGCTGGTCGCTGGAGATCGCCCCGGACCGGATCACCCTGGTGATGGACTACGGAGCGGCGCGGATCACCGTCCCGCGCCCGGCGGAGGAGACGGTGCCCGGCGGCCGCCGCTACGAAGCGATTACGGAGGCGCATCGGCTGCACGTCGCGATCGAGACGCGGACCTGCGCGGACACCATGACCGGCATACCTTACCCGGACCATGTCACCGTCACGGTGGACGGGCGGGAATTGGCGGGCTGCGGCGGAGATCCGGAGGAGCTGCTGCGAGGCCGCCCCTGGACCGTCCGCGAGGTCGGCGGTTCCGCGGTCGCCGGAAGCATGCCGCCCACGCTGGCCTTCGCGGACGGCGGCCGGCTTTCCGGCACGACGGGCTGCAACGCCTATGGCGCGGCCTATGCCGTCAGGGGCGAGGGAGTGTCGATCGGACCTGTCGCCTCGACCCGGCGGGCCTGCCCACCGGATCTCCTTCGTCTGGAGGCGGCATTCCTGAGTATCCTCGAGGCGCCGGCCCGGTACGAGCTTCCAGACGACGGGACGCTCGTCATCCACGGCGCCGACGGCCGGACGATCGTGGCGGCGCGGGAATAGGCGCCGCCGACGCGGCAATAGTCGGCTCGGCTTCGCGGCCGCGGCGAATAAAGTGCCGTTGCCCGATCCAACAATCTTAAATTAAGCTTGGTCATGATACGATGGAACCCCGTCGAATGGCCCGCCTCGGAACAACATGTATTCAGAGCACTGGAACGAATGCGAGCAGAGCAAACCCGGGGTCGTGGAAGAGCCCATCGATGAGGCGGCTGTTCAGGCCCGGTATTTCCAAAGCCGCCTGACAGAGAAGCTGTGGCATTGGTGGGCGGCGGCCAGCCGCGACGGGGTCCCGCACTGGTCCTCCTTCGACGTCACCAGCCATGGGCCGCTGCTTCCCAACATCTACGTGGTGCGCGCTCTGGACGACGCCTTCCAGTTTCGTCTCTACGGCGAGCGGGCGATCCAGATCATCGGACGGAACATGACCGGCCAGGTCATCACGCCGGAGACTCCGGGGGCGATCAGCGAGCAGCTGCACGATTACTTCACCCGTGTCCTGACCGGCGGCCGATCCTGGCGCTGTTCGGGACGGTTGCTGTACGAGAACCGCGACCATATCCGCTTCGAGTCGGTCGATATCCCGCTGATCCGCTACGGAGCGGTGCCCGACACGATCGTCGGCGTCATCGACCTCGTGGGATGAGCGGCATCTTCTTCCTGATCGTGAAGCCGGGACGGTCTCCTGACCGGTCCTGTCGATTGCCGGGCCGGATTTCCAGCGGATGACCTTCCGCCGCCGAGTATCCGCGGCGCCTCCGCACCGATGTGCCGTCTCGCCTGTTCACTCCCCAGGAGGAAGCCATGACCGACAGATCTGCAAGATCCGATATTCCCGAGGACGATGGCGCCGGAACGGCGCATCGCGCCCGGAAGCTGGCCGAACGAGGACTTCACGAGCAGGCCCTGGGCCATGAGGAAGAGGCGTATGATCTGCTGTCGCAGGCTCAGGCAATCGATCCCGCCGCGGTCGACGCGGTGCTGACCGAGCATGACGCCGGCCGGGCTCCGGATGCTCGCGACCAGGCGACGTCCAATCGGGACGTGGATCATATCCCGCCCCGACGGCCCGGATAAGGGTCAATCGCCGTGTCCGGCGTTCAGCTGCGGAGGCGACGTCAGCTTTTCCTCGATCCGCCCCATGAGATAGGGAAAGAACGGATTGGACGACATGCGAAGCAGCGAGTCCATGCTGACGATCAGGGCGCCCCGCTCCCCCCGCGCGGCCAGGGCGCCCAGGTTGATGCCGAAATCCTCCGCAGGATCGGGGTGCAGGCCGTAAAGGGAGTCGCTGGTCGGGAACGGAAGGGCGACATGGGAAAGCGAGTAGACGTCGATCGGATAGGACAATCCGAGATCGCGTGTCTGCTCGGTGGCGGCACCCGCCTCCACGACGCGCTCGACCACCTCGGCGCTGTCGGGGCTGGCGTTGGTGATGATCGTAGTCCTGAACCGCCGGGGCGGTTCGGGCAGGATCCGGGTCAGAATGGTGTCGGAGGCGGAACTCAGGAGCGGACCGAACTTGGTGTTGCGGTTCACATCGAACAGCACGAGTTCGCTGCCGTTGGCGGGCAGATGGGCATACAGCGCGGACACGATCGCGCGCGTGCTGACCGTGAAATCCATCACCGACTGGAAAGTGATGATCGGGGGCAGTTCGGCCAAACGGCCGTCCGACGCGCGGGCCGCGATCTTCCGCTGGAGCGCTTCCGTCAGCAGGTGCGACTGGCGCGCCCCGTTGATCGGGAAGGAGTTGTATTTGAAGGGATTGAACTCCGGCAGCACGCTGAGCCAGGCGGCTTTCGCGAAGGCCGGGAATATCGCGGGCAGCCCCGCCAGTCCGGCGAAGCGCGCGAACGCGGTGATTCCGATCATCGGTGAGATCAGCACGATCCGGTCCGGCCGCGTCAGACGATCGTCGTCCAAGGCGTCGAGCGCGTACATCATCGCGAGCGCGCCGCCGTTCGAGAAGCCGACCAGGTGAAGCGGCAGCCCCGGACCTGCCCGGCGCCGGGCTTCCCTGACCGTCAACCGGGTCGCCGCCAGCCAATCCTCCCAGTCGATGTCCGTCAGGCCGGCCGGGACGGTGCCATGCCCGGGCAGCCTGATGGCCACCGCGGCGAAGCCGTGCTCGCCGTACCGTCGGGCGATGTGGCGCAGGCTGTAGGGCGAGTCGGTCAGGCCATGGAGGAACACGACCGCGCCGCGGAGAGGGCCGACGGGTTCGAGCGTATATGAGCGGTTCCAGTCCTGGGGAAACCGTCCCGGATGGATCGGGCTGCCGTCGAAATAACGGTTGACCGGGATGCGGTCTTCCGGCGGCAGCTTCCGCGTGACTTCCTCCCGCACCCTGTCGAAGAGATCCGCCTCGGTCTTCAGGTAACCGGCCCAGTCGCCGTCGTCGAGTTCATCGGCGCCCAGTTCCTCGGGGACGTATTTGTGCCAGGGTTCGAGCGGTTGGCCGCGCTGGGAATCATAGGCGCGGATGCCGAGCAACGCCACCGCGAGGACGGCAAGCAGCGCCGCGGCCCGCTTCAACATCCTTGCGACCCAAATCCGCATGATGCCCACCTCTTGTTGGTATTCCGGCTTCCGAGTATTCCCGCTTCCGTTTACTTCGTTTCCCGTGGGCCCCGGCGGGACCCCCGGGGTGTTTCCGCCCGGATAACCCGCCGCTTCGGTGACCTCGCCCATCCACATGAAGGGATCGATCCATGAGAACGGTCCCGCAGCACAGCCGCGCGATGACCGAGACCTTGAGCGATGTCGGAAATGAGGAAACAACCGAGAAAACAGACCGTTATAGCCACGTTATCCGAATGAAAACTTCCTGGCAAGGACTGTTCATAGAATGTATCGTTTCATATGAAATGTTTTCTTGAAATATTGATATGACATTTTTACTTTACTCCGGAAGACTCATGGTCGATTCTGATTTCCATGAACGGCTTATTTGAAACACTATTTTGTAGAAGCCTAAAGAGCTAATCGCCTTACCGCATTGAATGCTTCTTGCGCTCATAGTCAATATAGTAGTTTGTCCACGTGAGTAACTTCACTGTACACATGTCAGGTTGATCCGATCTGGATAGCGCAAGATCGCGATAGAACAGAAAAGAGGAAACGTGGATGCTTAGCCGATACGCAAGAGAACGATGGGCTATGCTGACCCCGTATGCCCGAATTCTCGCGGCCTCACTGTGTTTCCCCTTTGTAATGGCGGGGGTGCCGGTCAAGTCCGCCAATGCGCAGCAGGCTGGCGGGACGGAAGCAACCGGGTACGAACGCTTGGCCTTCGAGGCGGCCGATACCGATGCCGATGAACTGGTCAGCGAGGCCGAACTTGCCCGGGATGCGGCCGTCGGGTTCAGTTCGCTCGACAAGGACCGGAGCGGGACGCTGACGCGGAGTGAACTGGGACCGCATGACCCGGCCAGGTTCTCCCGCATCGACGCCAACGGCGACGGCGTCCTGACTTTCTCGGAGGTGATGATCAACAAGACCCGGGCGCTCGCGGCCGGCGACAAAGACGGTGACGGTGCCCTGTCCTTCGAAGAAATGGTCGAGGCGGCAAGCTCCGACCTGGGAGCTGCAAGATGAGGAAGCTGCATGGAACGCGCCGGACGGGACTGAGGATCTCCTTGCTGGGGGTCGTCGCCGGGTTGGCGCTGGCCGGCTGCGAGACGACCGGCGGCGGAACCGCGACGGCCGGCGTCGGCACGCTCGGCGGCGCCGCCGCCGGCGCGGGCGTCAGCAGGGCGATCTTCGGCAACAGCACGAGCGGCATGCTCATCGGGGCCGCCGCCGGAGGACTCGCCGGCAACATGACGCTCGACCGGCAAGCCGAGAATCGGCGGATACAGGAGGCCGAAGCCTCACGGGACGCCAGCGCGCGCCGGCAACTCGACTTCGAGCGCCAACGCGCCCTGCAGGACGAAGAGGTCCGCCGCGAGATCGAGGAGCGACGTCTTTTCGAGCAATGGCATCGCGAACGCAATAAATAACGTCAATGAATGAGGTTCGCGAGAAGCGATCCAAAGATATCAAGCCGGTTTCCGACGGACGCAGAAGATCATTTCACAGTCACGCTCTCCTTAGAAAACGAGATGTTCATTGCGGAATCATCTGACCTGCCACCCGCATTGAAATCCGATGAAACGTCAGAAGCTTCCATCGCCATGAAAATGGAAAGCCTTTCATTCGATTGCGCGCAGTGAAACCCCAATGGTGTCGGATCTTCATCTTTCAAAAAAGGAAGAAACCATGCGCAAAACACCTGTCTTCAAAGCCATGCGGGCTGCCGGGATCGTGGCTGTCGCCGTCGGTCTTTGCAGCGCCTCCGGCCCGGCCATGGCGGCCGAGATGGTCGTCGACGGCGTGACCATGAGCCGCGGCCTGCTGCTGACCGATGACATCACCCTCGAAAACGATATCAAGCTGCTCAACGGCGTGTGCCTGCTCAACGGCATGGACGTCAACGAGGACATAAGCCTGGCCAGCGGCGTCGCCCTGACCAGCGGCGTCACCCTCACGCAGGGCATGACCATGCCCAACGGCGCGATGCTGGCCGATGGCGAGAGGGTCGCCGAAGGAACCACCTGGCCCAAGGGCTCGATCCTGCCCAGCGGCATGTTCCTTCCGGGCGGCACGACACTGCCGGCCGGCATGTCCCTGCCGCCCGGCGCCTGCCTGCCCGCCGGCACGACGCTGGCCGCGGGCGCATCCCTTCCGGCGGGAACCTTCATGTACCTGGGCACCACGGCCTCGACCCCGGATGCGCCGTTCGACCTGACCGTCAAGAAGGTCAGGGTTCCTTACGACACCGACGTTTCGATGCGGTAGCCCCGGGCCCGTACCCTGTGACTACGGACGCGGGCGGAGTGGCCGGCCTGCGGTCGGCCGCTCCGTTGCCGTTGCATCAAGAGAAGATTAGGAGAGTCATGGCCACCAGAAAGGTTGCGATCGCCTGCCAGGGCGGGGGCACGCATGCCGCGTTCACCTGGGGCGTGCTGAGGACGATCCTGGCGACGAAGAAGCGCTGGGACGCCAACCCGCGGGACGGCGACACCTTCAGGATCATCGCGGTCAGCGGCACCTCGGCGGGCGCGCTGTGTGCGCTCGCGACATGGTACGGCCTGGCTCCCAACTCCGCCGACGCGGATTGCGGGACGATCGACAAGGCCATCGAGCGTCTGGATTTCCTCTGGACGACGTTCGCCGCGACCACCCCGGCCGAAACCGCCCTCAACCAGATCGTCGGCACCCTCCTGCACTGGAAATCGCGGGGGGTGCCGTTTCCCGGGTCGAATCCTTACGACAGGCAGGCCAATCTCGGTCTTACCAGCCTGTCGATGATGGGCGCCCGCCAGGAGTACCTGGGATTTCCGGCCCTGCTCAGGGCGGTGTGTCCGGACTTCGACAAGATCGACTGGCCGCAGCTGGCGAAGGCGGATCTGCGGATCATCGTCGGCGCCATCGAGGTCCTCAGCGGCAACTTCGAAATCTTCGACAGCGACAAGACCCTCGAGCAGATGGGCCTGCTGCCGGACGGACGGGAGATAGACCAGTACGACATCGTCCGGTGGCGGATGCGCCGCTCGATATCGCTGGAGGGCGTGGCGGCGTCGGGGATGCTTCCGGAAGTCCTGCCGGCACAGGTCATCGGGAACATGATGTTCCCGACCTGCGATCCGGGCCGGACCGTCACCCGCACCGGATACTATTGGGATGGCCTGTACTCGCGCAATCCGCCCGTGCGGGATCTGCTGGACGCCGCGACGAAGGACGAGAAGCCGGACGAGATCTGGATCGTCCGCATCAATCCGCAGGAATTCCGTCCCGCGTCGTTGAATATCAGCCTCGAGGACATCGACGATCGGGTGAACGACTTGGCCGGAAACCTGTCCCTGAACCAGGAACTGGACACCATCATGACGATCAACCAGTGGATCAGGAAATACGGCAACGACCACCCCCCGCTGGACGCCCGGAAGATCGTCGATGTCCGGACGATCAAGATGACGAGCGAAACCGCCTGGGGCCTCAAGCACACATCCAAGTTCGACCGCAGCCCGGCGCATTTCGCGAGGCTTCGCGAGGAGGGCCAGGCGGTCGCGGAACGGTGGCTGGCGGACTGGCGTGCGCTGGGCGCGGACTTCATCCGCTATCCGAACGACGCGCGCTACCCCGAACCCGCCTGAACCGGGCTTGAAACGCTGGGTCTCCGCTTCCGGGAGAAGTCTTAGACATGCTCGATCTCGTCGCGGTCCTCCTGGCGCTCGGACTGCTCATGTACCTGGCCTATCGCGGGGTGACCCTGCTGATCCTGGCTCCGGCCATGGCGCTTCTCGCGGCGCTGCTGACCGGCGGGCTGCCGATCCTGGGGGCCTATACCCAGATCTTCATGACCAACACCGGCGCCTTCATCGTTTCGTTCTTCCCCCTGTTCATGCTGGGGGCGATCTTCGGGAAGCTGATGGACGATACGGGATCGGCGAAATCCCTCGCGGGCTCGGTCAGCGCCTGGCTGGGACCCGAGCGCGCCATCGTTTCGGTCGTCCTGTGCTGCGCCCTGCTGACCTATGGCGGCGTCTCGGCGTTCGTCGTCGCCTTCGCGATCATCCCGGTCGCGGCGGCCCTGTTCCGCGCCGCCGACATTCCGAAGCGCCTGATGCCGGGGGCGCTGGCGCTCGGCGCGTTCACCTTCACCATGTCGGCCCTGCCGGGATCGCCGGCCATCCAGAACGCGATCCCCATGCCCTTCCTGGGCACCACGGCCTTCGCCGCCCCGGGGCTCGGGATCGTCACCGGCCTGGTGATGCTTCTGCTCGGGCTGGCATGGCTGAACCGCCGCGCCGCCCGGGCGCGGACGGCGGGCGAGGGCTACGGCGCGCATGCCGACGGCGTGCCGGGAACCGACGTGGCGACGCGCGAGCACGCGCAGGGCGCGGGGTTCGACATCGCCGAACTGTCGGGGGACCCGGCACCGGCGGGAACGCGCCGGAACGGGGAGTTGCCCCCGTTCGCGCTGGCGGTGCTGCCCGTGGTCGTGGTGATCGTCACCAACTTCGCCTTCATCCAGGTCGTGATCCCGATGCTCGACACCTCGTGGCTCGCCGAGCCGCTGTTCGGGTCGACGACGATCGAGAGCGTCCGGGGCGTCTGGGCGGTCATCGTGGCGCTGTTCCTCGCCATCCTCCTGCTCGTCGCCGGCAACTGGCGCCGTCTGACCGATCTGCGGGCGAGCCTGGACAAGGGCGCCGACGCCTCGGTCCTGCCGATCTTCAATACCGCGAGCCTCGTCGGCTTCGGTGCGGTGATCGCGGCACTGCCGGTCTTCGACCTGATCAGCCAGGCCGTCCTGGCGGTCGGCGGGGGCAACCCGCTGATGTCGGTGGCGCTGTCGGTCTCGGTGCTTTCCGCGATGACCGGCTCGGCCTCCGGCGGCATGAGCATCGCCCTGGACAGCCTGGGTCCGACATTCGTCGACTTGGCGAACGCGACCGGCGTTTCCCTTGATGCCATGCATCGGGTGACGGCGGTCGCGTCGGGCGCCCTCGACGCGCTGCCGCACAACGGTGCCGTCATCACGCTTCTCACCGTCTGCAAGATCAGCCACCGCGAGGCCTACGGCGACGTCTTCATCGTCGCTTGCGCCATACCGATGCTGGCGTTGGCTGTCTTGATCGTCTTGACCAGCCTTTTCGGCTCCTTCTGACCGGACAGGCTCGCCGTGAACCGGCACAAATGGGGGCGACCGTGAACCGAAGACGAACCTGGATCTGCGCTTCCGAGCGGAAATCCCGACCCTTGCCGCGGCGGCGGAGGCCGGCGCCCCTGGTGCTCGCGCTCGTATCGCTGACGCTGCTGGCGGCGTGCGGGGGCGAGGAGGAAAGCGTGGCCGAGCCGATCCGTCCGGTCCGGGTGGTGACGGTCGAGAAACGCGAGGCGGGTGAGACGGTCACCCTGACGGGGCAGGTCCAGGCGCAGGAGGAGGTCAGCCTGTCGTTCCGCGTCGGCGGGCGGATGATCGAGCGCCCGGTGAACGTGGGCGACCGCGTGGAGGCCGGCCAGGTCATCGCCCGGCTCGATCCCGAACCGGCGCGCAACGCCCTCCAGACGGCCCGCGCGAACCTGACGGCCGCCATGGGCCAGTTGACCAGGGTGCGCAACGACTACGACCGGCAGGAGACCCTGCTGGGCCAGGGCTGGACCACCCGCGCGCGCTACGACCAGGCGCTGGAGGCGCGGAAGTCCGCCGAGGCCCAGCTCGATGCGGCCCAGGCGCAGCTCAACATCGCCGAGGACCACCTGGGATACACCGAACTGGTGGCGGACAGCGCCGGCTCGGTCACCGCCCGCGGGGCCGAACCGGGCGAGGTCGTGGCGGCCGGCCGGATGATCGTGCACCTGGCCCGCCAAGGCGGGCGCGACGCCGTCTTCGACGTGCCGGCGCGGGTGATCCAGAATGCGCCCGCCGACCCCTTCATCACCGTGGCGCTGACCTCGGACCCGACGGTGAGCACCACCGGCCGGGTGCGCGAGGTGGCACCTCAGGCCGATCCCGTGACCCGCACCTTCCAGATCCGGATCGGCCTGCACGACCCGCCCGAGGCGATGCGGCTCGGCTCCACGGTCGTCGGGTCGATGCAGTTGGGCGGGGCCGGCGCGATCGAGATCCCCGCCTCGGCCCTGACCCAGGCCAACCGCCAGCCCGCCGTCTGGATCGTCGATCCGGCGAGCGGCACCGTGGCGCTCCGCAACATCGACGTCGATCGCTTCGACCTCGCCCGGGTCGTCGTGGCGCAAGGGCTGGAGCCTTATGACGTCGTCGTCACGGCCGGCGTGCAGGCGCTGCGGCCGGGTCAGCAGGTCCGCATCCTGGGTGCAGCACCGTGAACGGCTTCAACCTTTCGGAATGGTCGATCAGGAACCCCTCCCTGGTCGTCTTCTTCATGATCGCCATCGTCTTGGCCGGGGCCATGTCCTTCCTGAAGCTGGGCCGGGCGGAGGACCCCGTCTTCACGATCCGCACGATGGTGGTACAGGCCCAATGGCCGGGCGCTACGCTGGACGATACCTTGCAGCAGGTGACGGAGCGGCTCGAGCGGACGCTGCAGGAGGTATCCAACCTCGACAGGCTGCGCAGCTACACGGTCGCCGGGACGACCGTGATCTTCGTGGATCTCGTGGGAAGCGCCCACGGGCAAGTGGTGGCCGACACCTGGTACGAGGTGCGCAAGAGGGTCGCCGACATGCGCCATACCCTGCCCCAGGGCGTCGTCGGGCCGGGCTTCAACGACGATTTCGGCGACACGTTCGGCATCATCTACGGCTTCACCGCCGAGGGCTTCACCCACCGCGAACTGCGCGACCATGTGGAGGATGTCCGCTCCCGCCTGCTGCTGGTGCCGGACGTCTCCAAGATCGAGATCCTGGGCGAGCAGGACGAACGCATCTTCGTCGATTTCTCGGCGGCGGCGCTGGCCGGGCTCGGGGTCGAGCCGGCCGCGCTGATCGCGGCGCTCCAGGCCCAGAACATGGTACGTCCGGCCGGCGTGCTGCGCACCGGCGAGGAGGCGCTGTCCCTCCAGGTGTCGGGCGCCTTCGAAACGGAGCGGGACATCCTGGACGTCAACTTCGTGGCGGCGGGCCGCATGCTGCGCCTGCGCGATCTGGCCGACGTGCGCCGCGCCTACGCCGACCCGCCGCAGCCCGTCTTCCGGGTGAATGGCGAGCCGGCGCTCGGCCTTGCTATCGCGATGCGCGAGGGCGGCGACATCCTGGCGCTGGGCAACAACATCGCGGCCGAGATGGCGAGCATCGTCGCCGACCTGCCGATCGGCATCGAGGCGGAGCTGGTGGCCGACCAGGCGAGCACCGTGGACGAGGCGGTCTCGGACTTCACCACCTCCCTGTGGCAGGCGATCCTCATCGTGCTGTCGGTCAGCTTCCTGGCGCTCGGCGTCCGCGCCGGGACCGTCGTCGCGATCGCCATACCGCTGACCCTGGCCATCGTCTTTCCGGTGATGGACCTGGTCGATATCGACCTCCAGCGCGTCTCCCTGGGCGCGCTGATCATAGCGCTGGCCCTGCTGGTCGACGATGCCCTGACGACCATCGACGCCATGACCCGGCGGCTGGCGGCAGGCGACCGGATGGAGGTGGCGGCGGTGTACGCCTACAAGACCCTGGCCTTCGCCATGCTGGCCGGCACGCTGGTGACGATCGCGGGCTTCGTGCCCATCGGCTTCGCGCAGAGCTCGGCCGGGGAGTACACCTTCTCGATCTTCGCCGTCGTAGGCATCGCGCTGATCGCCTCCTGGTTCGTCGCGATGATCTTCGCGCCCCTGCTGGGCACGATGCTGCTGCGCCCGCCCATGGCGGCCCAGGCCACGAAGCCGAACGTCGTGCTGCGATCCTATCGCCGCGTGCTGGCCGCAGCGATCCGGGCGCGCTGGCTGACCATCGGGGTCACGCTGGGATTCTTCGTCCTCTCGATCCTGATGCTGGGCTTGGTTCCCCGGCAGTTCTTCCCGCCATCGGACCGCGTCGAGCTTCTGGTCGATCTCCGGCTGCCGCAGAACGCGTCGATCCATGCCACGCAGAGCGCCGTGGAGCGGTTCGACGCGCGCCTGGGCGAGGACCCCGACATCGAAAGCTGGAGCAGCTATGTCGGGCGCGGCGCCATCCGCTTCTACCTGCCGCTGAACGTCCAGCTGGCCAACCCCTTCGTCGGCCAGTCCGTGATCGTGACCAAGAGCATCGAGGCGCGCGAGCGGCTGCAGCCCCGGCTGGAGCAGCTGCTGGCCGAGGAGTTCCCCGACGTGGTCGGACGCGTCTATCCGCTGGAGCTCGGGCCGCCCGTGGGCTGGCCGCTCCAGTATCGCGTCAGCGGCCCCGATCCGGTCGAGGTGCGCGAGATCGCGCTCCGGCTGGCGCAGGTCATGGCGACCGCACCGGAGACGCGGCGGATCAACTTCGACTGGATGGAGACCTCCCGCGAGTTGCGCATCCGGATCGACCAGGACGAGGCGCGGCGCCTGGGCCTGAGCTCGGCGGCAACGGCCACCGTGCTCAACGCCGCGATCTCCGGGGCGACGGTCACCCAGGTGCGCGACGGGATCCATCTGGTCAACGTCCTGGCGCGGGAGACCCGCGGCCAGACCCTTTCCGTGGAGACGCTGCGCACCCTCGAAGTGTCGCTGCCGAACGGGCGCACCGTCCCGTTGAAGCAGTTCGCGACGTTCGAGTACGGACAGGACCATCCGCTGGTCTGGCGGCGCAACCGGGTGCCGACGCTGACGGTGCAGGCCGACGTGGCGGGCGGCATCATGCCGGAAGCCGTCATCGACGAGTTGGCGCCGAAGATCGCGGACCTGTCCTCGACCCTGCCGAAGGGTCACCGCATCGAGATCGGCGGCATCGCGGAGGAAAGCGCCGAGAGCCGCGCGTCGGTCTTCGCCGTCGTGCCGCTGATGGTGTTCCTCGTGCTGACCGTCCTGATGGTCCAGCTCAGGAGTTTCCAGCGCCTGTTGCTTGTGCTGAGCGTGGTGCCGCTCGGGCTGATCGGCGTCGTCCTGGCGCTGCTGGCCTTCGGCCAGCCGCTCGGCTTCGTCGCGATCCTGGGCGTCCTGGCCCTGGTCGGCATGATCGCGAAGAACGCGGTGATCCTGATCGAGCAGATCGAGGCGGAACGGAAGGCGGGAAGGAACGTGACGGACGCCGTGATCGAGGCGAGCAGTTCCCGGTTCCGCCCGATCATGCTGACGGCGGCCTCCACCGTGCTCGGCCTGATCCCGATCGCGTTCACGGTGTTCTGGGGGGCGATGGCCTTCGCGATCATGGGCGGCCTGCTCGTCGCCTCGCTGCTGACGCTCGTCTTCCTGCCGACCCTGTACGTGACGTGGTTCGGCGGCCGGGAGAGGAAGCTGGAGGGATCGACATGAACAAAGCGGTCGTGCTGCCGACGGAGCGGACGGGCGGGGACATCGACATCAGGCTGGGCAGGCTTTCGCAGCTGTTCACCGACGTTGATCCGTCGCCGTTCCGCGAGGGCACCCTGACGGCGGAGGCGGACGAGTATCTCCTCCTGAAGGCGAAGGAGCTGCCGGCGAACCAGCGGCTCCGCATCGTCATCCACCTGCCGGCCGCCGAAGCGGCCGGGGAGTCCGGGCGTTCGGCGTCCGACATCGCCGCCGCCATGACCGGCCATTTCGCCGCCAGCGCGAACGTCGAGTCCAAAAGGATCAGGGAGCTGTTCAGGGCCGGGCGCCGCGCCGGGCTGATCGGCTTCGCGACGCTCGCCACCTGCCTGCTGCTCGCCTGGCACGTGACGGAAAACCTTCCCGCCCGTCCGATCACGCGGATCGTGCAGGAAAGCTTCGTCATCCTGGGGTGGGTCTCGATCTGGAAGCCGCTCGAGATGTTCCTGTACGAGTGGCTTCCGCCGGACCGCCGACGACGCCTGTTCCAGCGCCTCGCCGCCGCCGAAGTCGTCGTCCGGCGGTGATCTTCCCAACCCGCATCCTGTGCGCGGCGCTCTGCCTGCTCCTCGTGGCCGGCTGCGCCCGGCTTCCGGCGCCGGGCGGAATCGATTCGGGCGCCGCCCCGCCTTATGACTATCCTTTCGACAATCCCTGGACCGCGACGGTGCTGGGCACGCCGGCGGAGTTCCAGGCCCAGTTCCCGGCGGACGTCGGAATCGACCGCCGGAACCTGACGGTCTTCGACGGCAGGGAAGTGCCCGAGGGGTTCTGGCACAATGACCGCCTCCGCTATTCGACCCTCCTCCAGGACCACGAGGCGCCGCTGGTGTTCGTGATCGCGGGCACGGGCGCCGACGACCAGTCCCGCCACATGCTGATGCTCGGCCAGGTCCTGCATGCGGCCGGGATGCATGTCGTCCTCCTCCCGTCGCCGACGCACGCGAACTTCATCGTCAACGCCAGCACGACCCGGCTGCCGGGATATCCGGAATCGGACGCCGCCGACCTGCACGCGCTCATGCGCCTGATCGACGGCCGGCTGCGGGGATCCGTCGAAATCTCCCGCTACCACCTGACCGGCTACAGCCTGGGCGGGTGGCATGCCGCCTATGTCGCGAAGCTGGATGACGAGACGGTGGGTTCCGGACAGGCGGGCTTCGGTTTCGAGCGGGTCCTCCTGATCAATCCCCCCCTCAGCGTCTACCACTCCGTGAAGGAGATCGATGCCATGCTGGTGCGCGGACTGCCCGATGGGATCTACGGGCTGGACGCTTTCCTGAACCGGGCGGTCGCCCGGCTGGCGGCGTATCCGGGCTCCGACGCCCTCGATTTCCAGGACCCGGACCTCAAGATGGCGGCCTACCGGAGGCTTCGCCCCACCGACGACCAGCTCGCCACGGCGATCGGCCTGGCCTTCCGGCTGTCCGCGGCGAACCTGGTCTTCACCTCGGACGTGATGACCGGGGCCGGGTACATCTTTCCCCGGGACCGCCCGTACAGGTCCACGACGCCCCTGTCGGAATACCTGGCCGTGGCCTTCCGCACGAGCCTGCTCGACTATTTCGACGATATGCTGGCGGACCACTATCTGGGCAAGGAACCGGGACGCACCCGGCAGGATTTGCTCGACCGGACCAGCCTCTCGACCATCGGGGAGTGGCTGTCGCGCGACGACAGGGTCTGGCTGATGACGAACCGGGACGACGTCATCCTGGCACCGGGCGACCTGGACGAACTCATCCGGCTGTTCGGCCCGCGCAGCAGGATCTTCCCCAACGGCGGCCATATGGGAAACCTTCAGCACCGCGCCGTCGCCGCGTTCATAGCGGACTTCTTTTCACGATGACGCGCCGCATGCCCCGGCGCCCAATGCCCCGTTGCCTCGTGGCCCATCTGGCCCTGGTTTTCCTGCTGGCGGCCGGCGGATGCGCCGGTCCGGGCGGAGGCGGGCGGTACGAGCCTCCCCGAAGGGACCTGGCCGCGGTTTCGGACGATCCGGCCCGGGCTCGCGAGATCCTCCTCGTTTCTGACCCCCTGGAAGGCGCCAACCGCCGCATCTACAAGTTCAACGCCCAGCTCGACCAATACGTCCTCATCCCGGTGGTGGACGCCTACAAGTTCGTCGTCCCCCGCTTCCTGCGCCGCAGGGTGACGTCGTTCTTCCAGAACCTGGGGGAGATCAACACCTTCACCAATTCGGTGCTTCAGGCAAGTCCCGACAAGGCGACTCCCACGCTGGGCCGGTTCATGATCAATTCGACCGTCGGGCTGTTCGGCCTGTTCGACGTCGCCACCGAACTGGGCGTCCCGCGGCAGGACGCCGATTTCGGCCAGACCCTGGGCATCTGGGGGGTGGACACCGGACCCTACCTGGTGCTGCCCGCCCTCGGCCCATCCAACCTGCGCGACGCGGTCGGGACGGCGGTGGACTGGGCGACGCTCGCTTTCGCCATCCCGAACTCGATCCTGGACAACACCGCCTATGACTACGCTCCCTACGGCATCCAGCAGATCGATGCCCGCTACCGGGTTCCATTCCGCTATCATTCGACAGGATCGCCCTTCGAATACGAGTTGATCCGCTATGCCTGGACGGCCAAGCGGGACTTCCAGGTGAACCGCGATGCTCCGCCTCCCGAATGAGTGCCGGCGCGGAAGCATTGCAAGAAGGCGAAGTTCCATGGGAAGTCGGGTTCGCCGGTGGGCTGCGGCATTGCTGCTGGCGGGCGCGGCAGGCGCCGTCATCTTCCAGGAGCGATCCGGGGAGAACGGTTCCGGCTGGATCGCCGGCCAAGTCCAGCACCTGCTGAGCGGCCCGGACCGCACCGTCACGATCGGCCGCGTCGAAATCGGCTGGAGCCTCGACGTCGCCATCCATGACCTCGCCATTGCCGACGGCCAGGGAATCTGGCTCGACGTCGATCGGGTGACGCTGGACTGGGCGCCGGGCGCCCTGTTGCGCCGCGAGGTCCGGATCGGCGGCCTCGACGTCAACCGCATGGCGCTGGAGCGCCTGCCCGCCGGCCAGCCCGAGCCTCCGCCCGGCGAAGAGCCCTTCGGCCTGCCGCGGCTTCCCGACCTGCCGGTCGGCATCGATCTTCAGAAGCTGACGGTGGGGCAGCTCGACCTCGGTGCCCCCCTGCTCGGCGGCGAGCCGGCCAGCCTGAGGATCGACGGCAGTGCCCGGTTGGAGCGCCGCGGCGCTGGGGTCGCGGCGAATCTCGCGGTCGGCCGCCTGGACAGGCCGGGCTCCGGCAAGCTGGCACTGGACCACGCGCCCGGCGCCGACCGGCTCGACCTCGACTTGGCGGTGGAGGAGCCGGAGGGTGGCGTGATCGCGCGGGCCGCCGGCATCCCCGGCCTGCCGCCGGTCACTGTCGTCCTGCGCGGCTCCGGCCCCCTGCCCGGCTGGCGGGGCCGGCTGGACGGCAGCGCCGGCGACATGGCGCGCGTCGGCGCCGATGCCACCATCCGCGGCATTCCGGGTGCGGACGGCGCTGCGGGCTACGGGGTGACGATCAGCGGTGACGCCGCCCTCGCCCGACCGCCCGACCGGCTGCTCGACCGGCGGATCGCCGCGCTGATCGGTGACGGCATCGCCTTTCGGGCGGAAGCCGCCCTCGAGCCGGCCCGCAGGATCGCGCTCACCGGCGCCCGCGTGACGCTGGCAGCCGGAACGCTGGAGCTTTCCGGCACCTACCGGTTCGATCCCCCGGAGCTCGACTTCGACTACGCACTGGAGGCCGATGCCGGTTCGTCCCTGCGCATCCTCGCTCCCGAGGTCGGCTGGGAGCACGTCCGGCTCTCGGGGAAAGCCGCCGGACCGGTCGACGCACCGACCGTCGCCGCCGATCTCGCCATCGAGGGTATCGCCGCCGCGGACCCGCGTATCGCCCGGTTGGCCGGCCCGGAGGTGAGGATCTCCGGCAGCGCCGTGATCCTTCCCGGCACCGGAGAGATCCGTATCGACGGCCTTCGGGTCGGCGCCGCGATCGGGACCCTGAGCGCCACCGCCCTGGTCCGCGACTGGCAGGCGGTCGACGCCCGGGTCGCGCTCGACATGCCCGACCTGAAGCACCTCGCGGATATCGCCGGGGTGCCGCTCGAAGGAGCGGCCGTGCTCGGCGCCGATCTGACCGGCGGCGATCAGGCGGTCCTGGTGCGGGCGGACGTGACTGGCACCGCCACCGGCCTGCGCACCGGCCGGATCCATCCCGCAGTCGACGCCCTGGTCGGCCGCGAGGTGGATCTGGCCGGCCTCGTGACCGTGGGGACCGACGGCTCGATCGACCTGTCCAGCCTGAGGATTGACGGCCGGCATGTGGAGCTCACGGCGTCGGCGACTTTCCGCGACGGCGCCCTGGACGCCGGGTGGCGCGCCAGCCTGCCCCGCCTCGACGTCCTCGCCGAACCGCTGGAGACGGCGGTGGCCGGATCGTCCGTGGTGGACGGCACCGCGACCGGGCCGCTCGACGCGCTGGAAGTCCGGGCCGATCTGGCCGGCCGCGATCTGGTCCTGTCAGGCCGCGCCGTGCCGCGCGCCGATCTCTCCGTGCGGGCGACCCTGGCGCCGGGAACATCGCGCGGCACCCTGGACGCCAGCGCCGTCGTGGGCCGGCAGCCGTTCGATGCCAGGACCGCCTTCGCCCTCGAAGGACAACGCCTTGGCCTGACCGGCCTATCGCTGGGCGCCGGGCGCGACCGGATCACCGGCGCCGTCGGGGTGGCGCTCGACCGCATGACCGCGACGGGCCGGCTGGCCGGCGACATCGGCGATCTCGGCGTCTTCTCCGTCCTGGCCGGCCGGACGCTGGGCGGCAGCGGCAGGCTGGAAGTCAGGCTTGACGATGCTCGGGGCCGGCAGGCCGCGACCGCCGCCCTCGGGACAAGGAACCTGTCGGTCGCCGGTCCGGAGGGTCCCGTGCTGGCGGCCAGCCGGCTTGACCTGAACGCCGACGTCAGCGCCGCGCGGGGCGGGATTCGGTTCGACGGCAGGCTGGACGGAACGGGCGTTGCCGTCGCCGGCGCTCCGGCGCAGCCCGTACGGGTGAGACTCGCGGGCGGCTTGACCCGGGAAGGAACTCTCCGGCGGCTCGGAGTCGACAAGCTGGACGGCGCCTATGCCGGTGAACCGTTCCGGCTGGCCGGTCCGGCCACCGCGGCCATCGGCCCCGACATCTTCGAGGTCCGCAACCTGCTCCTCACCAGCCGCGAGGCCCGCGTCGCCCTGGACGGCGGACTGGTCCGCAACGCCCTGGACGGCACCGCCACCCTGACCCGGATCCCGCTGGCGCTCGCCTCCCTGGTAGCGCCTGATCATGAAGTCACCGGCCGCCTGGACGGCAAGGCCGTCTTCGGCGGCAGCCTCGCCGATCCGCGCGCCGACCTGGACCTGCGGGCCGCCGACGTGACCCTGAGGGGCGGAGAGGCCGCGGGACTGACCGGCATCGACATCGGTGCCACCGGCCGGTGGCGGAACGGCCGGCTGGCCCTGGACGGCAAGGCCGCGACCCGCCGGCGGGACGGCGTCGACATGCGGTTCCAGGCGGACTTGCCGCTCGTGCTGCGCCGGGAACCGCTGACGGTGGACCTGCCGCGGAACGTCCCCGTCAGCGGGGCGCTGCGCGGCCATGTCGAGCTCGCGATCCTGAACGACCTGCTCGCCGACACCGGCGACCAAGCGCAGGGGCGGCTCGACGTCAATCTCGACCTTGCCGGCTCCCTCGGCGATCCGCGGCTGGGCGGCGACGCCAGAATCGCAGGCGGCCGCTACGAGAACCGGGCGGCGGGCGCGGTGATCAGCGGGATCACCCTGCGGCTGCGCGGCGACGGCAGGCGCCTGACAGTCGACCGGTTCGACGGACGCACCCCGGGCGGCGGCACCGTCGAGGTCTCCGGCTCGGTGAACGTCGATCCGGCCGACCCCCGGGCCTTCGACCTGAGCATCGAGGCCGGCAACGCGCAGCTCGTCCAGACCGACATCGTCACGGCGAAGTTCGACACGCTGCTGAGCCTGACCGGGCCGCTCGACGCCCCGCTGCTCCGGGGACCGGTCACGATCCGGCACGCCGACATCCGGATACCGGAGAGGATGCCGCCCGGCGTGGTCGAGATCCAGGTGGAGGAGATCAACCGGCCGGGCGGCCCCGCCCCGGCGGAGCAGCCCACGGCGTCGCCGCTCCGGCTCCGGCTCGACATGACCGTGAAGGCGGAGAACCGGATTTTCGTTCGCGGCCGCGGATTGGCGATCGAACTGTCGTCCGATGCGACGGTCGGCGGCACGGCCGCCAAGCCGATCCCGGGCGGCGGGCTGAGGCTGGTCAACGGCACGCTCGACCTGCTGACCACGTGGTTCGAGTTCACCCGGGCCGACATCGTTTTCACCGGCGACGGCAGCGCCGATCCGATGCTGGACGTCAGCGCCCAGGCCAGGGCCGCCGACATCACGGCGCGGGTGGTGGTCACGGGGCGCGCGTCCGCCCCCAGGATCACGCTGACCTCCACGCCCGAACTGCCGCAGGACGAGATCCTCGCGCGCGTCCTGTTCAGCAAGCCGTTCAGCAACCTGAGCGCGATCGAGGCCGTCCAGATCGCCCAGTCCGTCAGCCGTCTCACCGGCATCGGCGGCGCTCCCGGCGTCATCGACAAGGTGCGCGGCACGCTGGGCATCGACCGGCTCGAGCTGCTGAGCGGCAAGCCGGGCGAGGGCCTGTCGGGTACCGGCGTCGCTGCCGGCCGCTACGTCTCGCGCGACGTCTATGTCGGTGCCGAGCAGCGCGTGGGCGAGGCGGGCAGCCGGGCCGTGGTCGAGATCACCCTGACCAGGAACCTGAGGCTCCGCACCGATGTTGGGACCAACTCGGGCGCCAGTATCGGCGTGCTGTACGAATGGGAATACTGAACGGCTGCCGGGAACCGCCGGGGATCAAGGCAGTCTGCCCAGTCAGTTGGAGTTCAATGATGCCCGCAGCCGACGCCGAACAGAAAGTCCTACGCCGCTCGATCATCGTCACCGTCCTCATCGGAGCGGCCGGGGTCCTTTTCGGCATCCTGTCCGGATCGCTCTCCATCATCTTCGACGGCATGTTCTCGGCCGTCGACGCCTCCATGACGGCGCTGGCGCTGATGGTGACGCGGCTCATCGCCCGCGACAAGAGCGAGCGCTTCCAGCTGGGCTTCTGGCACCTCGAACCGATGGCGCTGGCGCTCAACGGCGCCCTGCTGATCCTCCTCGCCTTCTACGCCTTCGTGAACGCGGTCGGCCTGCTGCTGGCCGGCGGGCGCGACCTCTCCTTCGACTGGGCGATCGTCTACGCCGCCGTCGTCGCGGCCGCGTGTTTCGCGATGTTCTTCGCCGGCCGCAGGGCGAACCGGGCGATCGGGTCGGAGTTCGTCGCCCTCGACGTCAAGGGCTGGCTGATGTCGGGGACGATCACCCTGGCCCTGCTGGTGGCCTTCATCGCCGCGGCCATGTTGCGGGACACGCGCTTCGAGGCCCTGGCACCTTATGTCGATCCGGCCATCCTCGCCGTGCTGGCGCTGATCATCCTTCCGGTGCCCGTGAGGACGGTGAGGCAGGCGATCTCGGAAATCCTCCTCGCCGCGCCGGGCAACCTGGACAGCAGCGTCCGGGCCGTCGCGGAGGCGACGGTGGAGAAATACGGCTTCGAAGGCTACCAGACCTACGTCGCCAAGGTCGGCCGCTCCCGTTTCATCGAGATCCACCTGATCGTGCCGCAATCGTTCCGGATCGACAGCGTCCGGCGCCTCGACGAGATCCGGGAGGAGATCGGGGCGGCGATCGGCGGATCGGAACGCGAGCGCTGGCTGACGATCGCCTTCGTCGGCGACAGGCGCTGGTCGATCTGAATGACCCGCGTCGGGCAAAGCCCGACCGCGGGTTTCCGGTTATGCCGTCGCCTGCGCAGTGGCGCAGTTCAAGGCCTCCTTGAGGCGGTTCTCCTGCTCGGTCGTCAGCGACGTGCGCAGCACCGTGCCATGGTACTTGCTGAGCTCGGGCAGCACCTTGTCGGGATTGACCCTGCGCACCAGCACGAACAGCGCGGAGGTCCCCGGCTCGATCGTCTGGGCGATCTTCCGGATGTAATCGTCCGGGATGCCGTAATCGGTCACGCTGCCGGCCAGCGCGCCGGTCCCGGCGCCGATGACGCCTCCCAGCGCCATGCCGGCGAGAGGATTGAGGAACAGCAGGCCGACCAGCGAGCCCCAGAGCATGCCGGAAAGCCCCGATTTGGCGCTTCCCAGGGACACGAGGTTCACCGCCTGCTTCAGGCGCACCTTGCCGTCCAGTTCCCGCACCGCGACGCAGGCATCCTCAAGGTCGATGAGGTATTCCCGCTGCATCTCCCGCAGTTCGTCGAGGGCCTTGTCGGCCGTTTCCTTGTCCTTGAACGCGACGCAGATCAGATCGGACATCTGTGGTTTCCTCCCTATGGTGAGACGGACGTTTCCCTTCGTCAGGCCGGCCCGAGCGGGATGCCGAGCACGTACCAGGCGATCAGGAGCAGGGTCCAGGCGACCACGAGGATCCCGGTGTATGGCAGCATCAGGGAGACGATGGTGCCGATGCCTGCGTCCTTCTGGTACTTCGCGGCGAAGCCGACCATGACCCCGAGATACACGTTCAGCGGCGTTATGACGTTCATCGGCGAATCCCCGACCCGATAGGCCGCCAGGACAAGGTTCGGGTCCCCGCCCAGTCGCATGAAGAGCGGAATGAACACGGGAGCGAAGATCGCCCACTTCGCGACGGCCCCGGTGATCAGGACATCGATCAGGAAGATGATCAGCACGAAGATGATGATGTAGCCGACCCCGTTGATCGGCGCGTCCTGCAGGATGTCGGCGAGGTTGGCGGCCAGCACGGTCGCCATGTTGGTGAAGTTGAAGAACGCGATGAACTGCGCGATGACAAGGAGGAGGAAGATCAGCCCCGCGAGCCCCGCGAAGGTCTTCACGATCATGCCGATCGCCTGGGTCAGGTTGTTGATCGTGCCGGCTCCCTTGCCGTAGGCGAAGCCGACCGCGAAGAAAAGCGCGCTGATCTGGATGATCAGGCCGTCCATGAAGGGCGAGCCCGACAGGATCTCCCCGGTCTGCGGGTTTCGCAGCACCGAGTTCGGCGGTGCGGTCAGGAGCGCCATCACCGCCACGAACACCGCGAGCGCTATGCCGGCGTTGCGCAGGCCCTTGGATTGCTCCGGGGTCAATCCTTCGGCGGCCTCCACCGGCACGCCGCCCGTGTAGGGTCCCAGATGCGGTTCGACGATCTTCTCGGTGATGAGCGTGCAGAGAACTGCCATCAGAAGGCTTGAGACGATCATGAAATAGAGGTTGCCGACGAGGGTGACCTGGCGCGCCGGATCGACGAGGCGTATCGCGTCGTTGGTCATTTCGGCCAGCAGCGCGTCGGTGGGCGTGACGAAGACATTGACGAGGAATACCGCCGCCACCCCGGAAAAGGCCGCCGCCAGCCCCGCCAGGGGATGCCGCCCGAGGCTGTGGAATGCCGCGGCGCCCAGCGGGACGAGCACCAGGTAGCCCGCGTCCGCCGCGATCGAGGAAACGACCCCGAGCATCACGACGATGAAGGTGAAGATCGAGCGGGGCGCGATGAGGACGATCTTGCGGACCAGCGTCGCGATCAGCCCGGACTCCTCGGCGACGCCCACGCCGACCATGGCGATGATGATCACGCCGACCGATCCGAAGCCCAGGAAATTAGCCACGGGGGACGTGATCATGAAGCGCAGGCCCTCTGCCGACAGCAGGCTCCGCACGGCCGTCGTGCGCGTCTCGATCTCGCCCGAGACCGGATCGGCCACCTCGTAGGTGATCGAGGTTCCCAGAAGGCCGAAAACAGCCGACAGGACGATGACGATGCCGATCAGGATGAAGAAGATGATGCCCGGGTGCGGCACCTTGTTTCCAACGCGTTCGATCGTCGTGAGAAACCTGTCCAGAGCTCCCGGTTTCTTGGCCACCGCCTGCGTCTGGCTCGGCGTCGTGTATCCGAGTTCGCCCGCCATCGTCCTCCCCTTCAGACAAGGTTTATGGGGATATAGTCAGAACAACGACCGCGAGGATACTTCAAGCATAGTATTAATACCAAAATGGCAAGAACTTCGAAAATCATCCCAACCATTGTAAAGACAAATAGAAACCGGTGAAACAGTTTCAAGAATCTTTTTGCATTTGCGAACTGATGTTTCAAAATGAGACATTAGGCATGCAATCTCGTTTCCGGTTATCAGCAAATTTCGGTGGACTTCCTGTCATTGCTGATGGTTTGATTATTTTCCCTGGCGTGTTAGATGAAGAGCCGGCAACGCTTGATCCCGGCGGCTGGCGCGCCTGCATCGGCACGGTCGGCATCTGCAAAAGATTTGAAGGTTGGATCCGTGAGCGATATCTGGATCGTCTTCGCCATCATTGCTGCGATCATCGTGCTGTTCATATGGGACCGTCTTCCGGTCATCGCTGTCTGCGTAGGCGCCGCGCTGTCGCTCTGGGTGACGGGAATCCTGACGTTGAGCCAGAGCCTGGCAGGCTTCGGCGACCCGGCGGTGATATTCATCGCGGCGCTCTTCGTCGTCAGCGCCGGCCTGGAGGTGGCGGGCGTGACGGCCTGGGCCGGGCAGGTCCTGATCAGGCAGGCCGGCGACAGCCGGATGAGGCTGATCGTGCTGATGATGGGCTTCGTCGGGGTCCTGAGCGCGCTGATCAGCGTGAACGGCGCGGTGGCGGCGCTTCTGCCCGTGGTGGTCGTCATGGCCATCCGGCTGGGCCGGTCGCCTTCCCAGCTGCTGATGCCGCTGGTCTTCGGAGCCCATGGGGGCTCCCTGCTGATGCTGACCGGCAGCCCGGTCAACGTGCTCGTGGTGGAAGCTTCGGCGGATGCGGGCGGCGGCGGATTCGGCTATTTCGAGTTCGCGCTGATCGGCGCGCCGATCGTGCTGGGGTGCATCGGGATCGTGGTGCTGTTCGGCGAACGCCTGCTGCCGAGCCGCACCAGCCGGTCCCTGCCGCCCGACCTGAGCCGGCATGCGACCACCCTGTTCGAGCAGTATCGCCTGTCGGGCGACGTGTATCAGCTGCATGTGCGTCCGGGATCCCCGCTGATCGGAAAGACGCGCGAGGCCATCGGCCTCGCCAGAAGGGGCGATCTGACCTTCGTGACGTTCAAGGACGCGCAGGGCCTCCTGATCCGGCGCGACACCATAGGCGAGGGCGACCTGCTGGTCGTGCGCGGGCCTGCCGACCAGGCGGCCGAAGTCGCCCGGGAATTCAACCTCGCCTTCCGCGAGGACGCGCCCGAGGGGGAGATCGCCGACCAGCTCTTCAACCGCGACTCCGGGCTTGCGGAAGTGCTGATCCCGCCGCGGTCGCCCCTGATCGGGGAGCGTTTCTTTCCCGGGATGGTCACCGAAAGCGGCGACCTGATCGTGCTGGCGCTTCAGCGGCAGGGCGTCGACCTGACGCCGGGCAACGCGCTGGCGGCGGGCGACACCATGCTTCTGCAGGGCACCTGGAAGGCCCTCGACACGCGGCTCGACCAAGCCGAGGTGCTGGTGGTCAACTCGCCCGACCTGATGCGGCGCCAGGCCGTGCCGATGGGGCGGGGCGCCGGGACGGTCCTCGCGGCGCTCGCGGTCATGGTGTTCCTGCTGGCCACGGGGCTGGTGCCGCCCGCCGTCGCGGGGCTGCTCGCCGCCGGCATCATCCTGATCTCGGGAGTGCTGAGCGTGGAACAGGTGTATCGCTCGATCAATTGGACGACGGTGATCCTGGTCGGCGCCATGATGCCGCTCTCGACCGCGATGGAGCGGACCGGCGCCGCCGCCCTGCTCGCCGAGAGCCTCGTGGGGTTCGTCGGGGATGCCGGACCCTATGCGCTGATGACCGGCCTCTTCGTGTTCTCGGCGGTCCTCGGGCAGGTGATCTCCAATACCGCCACGGCGCTCATCATCATCCCGATCTCGGTGGTCGCGGCCCAGCAGATGGGCATCTCGACGCAGCCGGTCCTGATGTGCGTGTGCGTCGCCTGCGCCGGGGCTTTCCTGACTCCGGTGGCGACGGCGACGAACCTGATGGTGATGGAGCCGGGCGCCTACAGGTTCGGCGATTACTGGAAGCTGGGCCTGCCGATGCTGATCTGGTGCTTCATCCTCGTGATCTTCGTGGTGCCGGTCATCTGGCCGTTCTGAGCCTGCGGCCCAGGCGAAGACTCCGCGTGAATCTCTGCGGAAGGTAAAGGAAACCAAGGGAGGAAACCTGGAAATGTCCGAACTCGATGCAGTCCTCGCCCGTGCCGACGCCGATCTCGACGCGGCGCTGGACCGCCTGTTCGCCACGCTGCGGCTGAAGTCGATCTCGACCGATCCGGCCTATGCCGCCGAGACGCGGGCCTGCGCCGAATGGCACGCGGCCGATCTCGCCTCGATCGGCTTCGACGCGAGCGTGCGGGACACGGAAGGCCATCCGATGGTCGTCGCGCACGACCGCTCGGCGCCGGGGACCTCGGTGCTGTTCTATGGTCATTACGACGTGCAGCCGGTCGATCCGCTGGAGCTGTGGGAGCACGACCCCTTCGCCCCCTCGATCGAGACGCGGGCGGACGGCTCCCGAATGATCGTCGCGCGCGGGGCGGCGGACGACAAGGGACAGCTGATGACCTTCGTCGAGGCCTGCCGCGCCTGGAAGGCGGTAACGGGCAAGCTGCCGATCCCGATCACGATCCTGCTGGAGGGCGAGGAGGAATCCGGCGGCGTGAACCTGCCGCCGTTCCTGGACGCCAACAGGGAGGAGCTGCGCGCCGATCTGGCGCTGATCTGCGACACCAACATGTGGGATGCGAACACGCCGGCGATCACGACCAGCCTGCGCGGGCTCTGCGGCGAGGAGATCACCATCCACGCAGCCGACCGCGACCTGCACTCCGGATTCTACGGCTCGGCGGCCGCGAACCCCAACCACATCCTGGCCCGCATCATCGCCGACCTGCGCGACGCCGACGGCCGCGTCACCATCCCCGGATTCTACGACGGCGTGCCGGAGCTGCCCAAGGCGCTGAAGGAGAGCTGGGCCAGGCTCGATTTCTCCACGGAGGCCTTCCTGGGCGAGATCGGGCTTTCGGTGCCGGCGGGGGAGAAGGGGCGCTCGGCGCTCGAGATGGTCTGGTCGCGGCCGACCTGCGAAGTGAACGGCATGGGCGGCGGCTACCAGGGCGCCGGCTTCAAGACGGTGATCCCGGCGCAGGCCTCGGCCAAGATCTCGTTCCGGCTGGTGTTCGACCAGGATCCGCACAAGGTCCGCGCGGCCTTCCGGGACTTCGTCAGGGCGCGGGTCCCGGCCGACTGCCGGGTGGAGTTCATGGAGCACGGGTCGGGGACCGCCGTGGCCTTCGATACGGGCGCGCCGGCCTTCCAGAAGACGCAGGGGGCCCTGACCCGGGAATGGGGCCGCGACGCCGCCTTCGTGGGCGGGGGCGGCTCGATCCCGGTGACGACGCTGATCAAGGACAAGCTCGGGATCGACGTGGTTATGGTGGGCTTCGGCCTCAGCGACGACCGGATCCACAGCCCCAACGAGAAGTACGACCTGAAGAGCTTCCACAAGGGGATCCGGTCCTGGGTGCGGATCCTGGCCGCCCTGTAGCGGCGGAGCGTGGAAGGCCGGCTTTCAAAAGGGAGCGATCACATGGGCACACCCATTTCCACCGAGAAACGGATGCTGACCGCCACGGAGTTCGAGGTCGTCGAGCGGACCCACTATCCGGCGATCCTGGAACTGCCCGAGGAAAACCTGTCGGAAATCGTGAAGCTGCTGCGGGATTACAGGGACAAAGCGCGCGACCGCGCGCGGCAGCAGCGCCGCGAGATGCGCGGAAAGTCGCAGCCGCGGGGGGCGGTCGCCGCTCGTGACAACAGCGGCACGGAGCGGAAAGGGGAAATCTTCGCAAGCGCCTTGAAGCGCATCAACCGGGAACTGTCGCGAATCAGGAAAGCCAGGAGCCGGAAGGTTCAGGGCGAACACGCCCGCCGCGCTCTGGACATGAAACGCCGGAACCGTATCCGCCATCACCCGGGTTCCGGCAGGACCGCCAGCCGTCCCATGACGCTGATCGAGAACCCCAATCCGACGGTCGCCATGGACCCGCGGGAGATCGGCCGGGTGTCGCAAGCGGTCAAGGTTGGTCAAGCCCGGCGAGACTTCCGGTGACTTCACCGGAAGTGACGTCGATGAGATGGACGTCTTCCCGTTCCCATCGACGGGAAGGCGTGAGAAACCGCCGTTGTCCTCACATCTTGGACCGGTGGACATGCACGCCCCGCCAGTCCCTCGACGGCGCCGCGCCGGCGGGTTCCGCCCGCATCCCCACGGTGTGCTCCAGGAGGTAGCGGGCCGGGCGGTCGTCGGGCGCCTTGCCGAGGAGGGCGCGGAAGCCGTGCGCGGCCTCCTCGAACCGGCCGGCGACCAGGTGCCTCAGGGCCGCCTCGTGGAGGTCCCGGACCATCAGCGTCGTCCCGTCGACCTCGCCCGTGCGGCCCAGCAGCTCGTACAGCTCCACCGGTTCCGACCGTCCGGGAACGGTCACCCGGTCGAGGTGGCGCCATTCGAACCCGCCGCCGGCGGTCCGGCGCACCTCGCCCGAGGCCAGGATGCCGGTCCCGTAGGCCTTGTTCAGCATCTCCAGCCGGGATGCCAGGTTCACCGCGTCCCCGATCACCGTGTAGGACAGGCGCTGCGCCGTCCCGATATTGCCGACCAGGACTTCTCCCGTGGCCAGGCCGATGCGCGTCCGGGACGGCGGCGCGTCGCCGTCCTCGAGGTCGAGCAGGCCGAGGAAGCGCTGCGCGTCGAGCGCCGCCTCGCATGCGCGGGCCGCGTGACCGCGGACACGGTGCGGGGCATTGAAGAAGGCCAGCATGCCGTCGCCCATGAACTTGTCCACGACGCCGCCGGCGTCCTGGACGGCCCGTTCCAGGGCGCCGAAATACCTGCCCAGGTATCCCACCAGCTTCCCCGGCGGCATGCCTTCGGCGATCCCGGTGAAGCCGGCCAGGTCCGAGACCAGGATGGTCAGCACGCGCAACTCGCCGCCGGGTTCGGCCGCCTGCCCGCTCGTCAGGACGCGCCGGACGACGTCGACCGGCACATAGGTCGAGAAGGACCGCAGGGCCGCCTTCATGCGCACGAGCGAGCGCGCCATCGCGTCGATCTCGCGGATGGAGGAATGGACCGGCCCGGTGCGCGGGAAACGCAGGTCGCCGATCGCCGCGAGATCCCGGCTCATCAGGCGGATCGGCCTGGAGATGGCATGGGCGATCACGGTCGCGGCGACGATTCCGGCCGCCAGGAAGATGCCGGCGGTCACCAGGACCGCCGCCGTGGCGGACCACATCGGCTCCTCGATGTCGGCGAGGGGCAGCATGACCAGGAGTCGCCAGCGCAGGCCGCCGCCGACCGCGAGGACTCGGCTGTCGACGACGACCCCGCCGGCCGTGGCGCGGAACTGGCCGCCGGAGTGGCCCGCGGAGTGTCCGCCGGCGGCCGACAGCGCGGCGCGCAGTTCTTCCGGAAAGTCGGGACCGGCACCGAGCACGAGGGGTTCGCCGGCCGACCCGGGCGCCACGATCGCGGCGCGCCCGCCGGTCCCGACCCGCAGGTCCGCCAGGAAACTCTCGATCCCGCTGAGATGGAAGTCCGCGGTCGCCACGCCCGCCGCCCCGCCCGTCCCGGGATGCCTCAGTCCGACCACCGCCGAGATGCCCGGCCTGCCCTCGGCGAACTCGTAGGCATCCGTCCAGCGCGGTTCGTCGGCGTCGATCCCCAGGGCGAACCAAGCCTTGCCGCGGGGGTCGTACGGCACTCCCGGTCCGGTCTCCAGGGGTGTCCGGGTCCCGTCGGCGCGCAGTTCCCATTCACGGGCGATCCCCCCGTCGATCCTCGGGTCCGACCGGTTGAGGACGAGCATGCCGTCGCGCCGGGTCACGCCCAGGAACTCTCCCGTTCCGGCGCTGCTGACGCTCACCCAGGTCAGCGCCGGGCTCGCCCGGGCCTCGGAAACCAGGTAGCCGGTCATGCGGTCCGTGTCGCCCAGGATCGAGTCCCGGTGCTCGGTGAAATACTTCACCCTGAGCAGGACGGCGGGGCCGTTCTCCAGGAATCGGGAAACCCGGTGCGCCACGTCGTTGGCGACCTGCTCGATCTCGCGGTCCGCGACGGCCTGGACCACGGAGAGATGACGCAGGAGCACGACCGCCGAGACGACCGCCAGCGAGCAGGCCATCAGGGCCATGTTGGCGTACAGAAGCGTGCTTCGGATCCCCAGGCCCATAGCATCCTCCCTGTCCATCGACCCTGTCCATCGGTCGCGCCCGGCCAGCCCCCGCCCTAGGGCTTGCGGCCGATGACCGCGCCGTTGGCGCCCGGCGCGTCGAACCGGACGGTCGCCACCTCGCGGAAACCGGCATCCTGCATCCACCCCGCGTATTCGGACGGCGTGTAGTTCCGTCCCTCCGTCTCGATCAGCATGTTGAGGCTCATCAGCGCGGCCGGGGCCGGACCGGTCTTGTCGTCGTTGACCAGAAGCTCGCTGATCACGGTCAAGCCGCCGCTCGGCAGCGCCTCGAAGGACCGGCGCAGCAGCGCCCGGTCCTTCTCCTCGTCCCAATCGTGGAGGATCATCGAGAGCAGATGGACGTCGTGGCCGCCGGGGAACGGCGCCGCGCCGAAGAAATCTCCCGGAACCGTCCCGATCCTCCCGCCCAGCCCGGCCTCCGCGATCTTGCCGGCGGCGATCCCGGCCACGTGGGGCAGGTCGAACACGGTCGCCCGAAGGTGGGGATAGCGACGGCAGAGCTCGATGTCATAAGCACCGGACCCGCCGCCGATGTCCAGGAGACGCCGGAAGCGGCTGAAATCCAGGGCTTCCCCGAGCCGGCGCGCGGTCATGGTCGAGAGCGCGTGCATCGCTTCCCAGAAGAGGGCCAGCATCGTCGGATCCTCGGCATCGAAGATCGAGGCCTGCTTGGCCGGATCCCAGGTCGTCGGCCGGTTCGTCCGGATCGCCTCGGCGAGCTTCCCCCAGCCGGCATAGAGCCGCTTGTCGGCCATCTCGACCCAGCCTCCGAAATAGCCGGGTTTGCCGCGCACGAGATAGGCCTCGCTGACCGGGGCGTTCCCGTACCGGCCGTCGTTCTTCTCCAGGAGGCCGAGGGCCGCGCATCCGGTCAGCAGCATTTCCGCCGGGCGGGGCGATATCCCGAGAGCCTCGGCAAGCTCCAGGCATGTCGTGCCCGCACCGCCGGAAAGCCGGGTGAAGAGATCCAGCTCATGGGCCGCGGCCAGGGTCTTGAACGCCCAGAAGCCGGTCGAGAGGGCCATCAGGGGTGCCGGCGAAGGCAGGTCCGGTTCGACGAAGATCGGCCGATCGGGAAGAAATTCAGGGCCGGCGGTCTCGATCAGGCTTGTCATCCTTTGTTCCTCCACTTCCAGGGCATCGGGGTGCCAGCGGCGAAGTCCTGGGTTTTCTTGCGGAACAGGGTCGCCGGTCCCGGAACGCCCTTCTTGTACGCCCGTTTCGTTTCCGCGGGTTTATCCGGAATATGCCTGGATTTTCCGGATAATGGCCGGCATCTTTCCTAAAGGGGCGACCTCTGCGGACGACGGAGAGCAGGGTTGGAAGACAAGAAGCTTATCGCAGCGACGATCAGGGACTATCTTGCCCGTGAAAGGATGTCGCGGGAGCAGTTCGCCTTCAAAACGAAGCTGGGAAAATCGACGGTCGACAAGCTGCTGATAGGTTTGTTCTCCGACAAGACGCTCTCCATCGTCGAGAACCACACGAAACTGTCTTTCCGCCCGGCAGGGGAACCGGACCGGCACGCGGCGACGGTCGCGGGTCCCGGCGAGGCGACGATCCACGGCAAGCCTTCCATCGCGGTCCTGCCCTTCGCCAACATGAGCTGCGATCCCGAGCAGGAGTATCTCGCGGACGGCATCACCGAGGACATCATCACGGCGCTGGCCCGCCTGCGCTGGCTGTTCGTCATCTCCCGCAACTCCTCCTTCGTCTACAAGGGCAAGCCCGCCGACGTCAGGCAGGTCGCCCGGGACCTGGGGGTCCGCTACGTCCTGGAGGGGAGCGTCAGGACGGCGGGCCTGCGCATCCGCATCAGCGGCCAGCTGGTCGACGCGGAGTCGGGAAAGCACATCTGGGCGGAGCGGTACGACCGCGACCTGCAGGACATCTTCGCGGTCCAGGACGACATCACGGAACGGGTGGTCGCCGCGGTGGAGCCCCACCTCTACGCCGAGGAGGGGTTCCGCGTCTCCAGCAGGCCGCCGGACAGCATCGACGCCTGGGGGCTGGTCGTGCGGGCCATGGGCCTGATCAACCGGGTGGGACGCCGGCAGAACGAGGATGCGCAGGCCCTGCTGCGCCATGCCATCGCCATCGAGCCGGGCTATGCCCGCGCCCATGCGCTGCTGAGCTGGGCGCTGTGGTGGGCGGCGCTGTGCTACTGGTTCCCCGATGCGCGCGAGGGCTATGGCCAAGCGGCCGGACATGCCCAGGACGCGCTTTCCCTCGATCCCGGCGACCCCTGGGCCCGCATGGTCTCGGGGCTGTGCCTCAGCACGGCGGGCCAGCACGAGCGGGCCCTCGGGGAGCTCCGGACCGCGCTCGGTCTCCACCCGAGCTTCGCGCTGGGCCGCACGGCGTTGGGCTGGGCGCTCCTGCGGGCGGGCCATTTCGACGAGGCGATCGCCGAGACCGCCCGCGCGCTGCGCATGAGCCCGCTCGACGGCTTCTCCGGGCTGTACACGGCGATCCACGGGCTGGCGCTTCTGGGAGCCCAGCATTTCGAGGAGGCGCTGCCCTTCCTGCGGACCTCGGTCTCTTCCTTCGCGGAATATTCCGGGCATTACAACACCCTGATCAGCTGCTGCGGCCACCTGGGCCTGATCGAGGAGGCCCGGGAATTCATCGAGATCCGCAACAGGGTGGGCCCTCCGCTCTGCCTCGGCGTGCTTCGCCGCAACCTGGGCAAGTTCGCCCACCGCGACGTGTTCATCGAGGGGCTGAGGAAGGCCGGGGTGCCCGAATAGGGGATCCGGAAGAATTCCGGAAAGTTCAGGAAAGGTCCGGCGAGAGCCCGGGAAAGCCGCACACGGTAAGACTCCGGTCATCCAACGATGATCAAGGGACTTTGGGAACATGCGCACGATCCTGACTGCCGGCGCCGCCGCCACCTCGCTGCTGCTCGGCGCGGCCCTCGTGACGACCTCGCCGACCGCCGCGGAGGAGACCGTGAAGCGAGGCGAGTATCTTGCCGCCATCATGGACTGCGGCGGCTGCCATACCACCGGGGCGCTGCTGGGGAAGCCCGATCCGCAGGGCCATCTCGGCGGTTCCGATGTGGGATTCCAGGTCCCGGGGCTCGGGACCTTCTACCCGCCCAACCTGACCCCGGAGCCGGAAACCGGCCTGGGCAACTGGAGCGAGGCCGATATCGTCAAGGCGGTGCGCACCGGCGTCCGCCCGGACGGCCGCGTCCTGGCCCCGGTGATGCCCTACCACAGCTACGGGAAGCTCACCGACGCCGATGCCCGGGCCCTGGCAACCTATCTCAGGAGCCTCAAGCCCGTTCAGCACAAGGTGCCGGATCTGGCCGGACCGTCCGAGAAGCCGACGGCGCCCTATCTCGGCGTCATGATGCCCGGTTGACGGCCGCAATGGGGGACTTCATGACGGATCTCGACGGGAACTCCCTCACCCGGGAGGTGATCGACCGCTTCGCCCGCACCGGCGATCCGCGCCTGAGGGCCGTCATGGCCAGCCTCGTGCGCCACCTGCACGGCTTCGTGCGGGATGTCGAGCCCACCATCGGGGAATGGGAAGCGGCGATCGATTTTCTGGCCCGCGCCGGCCGCGCCTGCGCCGGGACGCGCCAGGAATACGCCCTGATGTCCGACGTGCTCGGCGTCACCATGCTGGTCGATTCCCTCAACCACCCGGTGGCCGGGGGCGCCACCGAGACCACCCCGCCCGGCCCCTTCTACGCCGCCGGCGCCCCGGAACTGCCGCTCGGCGCCGACATGGCCCGGGGGCAGCCGGGCGAGCGCCTCCACGTGGAAGGATCCGTGTCGTCGGCCGACGGGCGGCCGCTGGCCGGCGCCCTGGTCGATGTGTGGCAGGCCGACGAGAACGGCTATTACGACGTCCAGCGCCCCGAATTGACGGAACCGACGCTGCGGGCCTGCTTCCGCACCGACGGGCGGGGGCGCTTCGCCTTCCGGTCGATCCTGCCGTCCCACTACCCGATCCCGGCGGGCGGCCCCGTGGGCGAGCTGCTGAACGCCACCGGGCGCCATCCCTTCCGGCCGGCTCACATCCATTTCAGGATCGCGGCGGAGGGGCACGAGACGCTGGTCACCCAGCTCTTCCCGGCCGACGGTCCATACCTCGCCGACGACGTGGCGTTCGGCGTCAAGCCCTCCCTGGTCGTGGAGTGCCCGCCAGGCGCCCCCGGCGACGCCCCGGACGGGAGCGCCGGGCCGTGGCGGAGGCTCGCCTATGATTTCAAGCTGAAGGCTCGCGCCGCACCCGAGCGGACCGACGGGGAGCCGATATCCTCGAGGAAATCGACGGAAGAAAGGTCCTTGCGATGACTTGGCACCTCATCGGTCGCGGCCCCGATATCGGCCGGATCGTCCTTGGAACGGCGTTGCTGGCCGCGGGCTTCGGATCCGCCGGCGGAGCGGCGCATGCCCAGGCTCCGTCCTTTCCCTGCGCCAAGGCGGCGGCCGGCAGCATCGAGGAGATGGTCTGCGGCGACCGCGAACTGTCGGACCTCGACCGCCGGCTGGACGACGTCTATGCGCAGGCATCCCGGAAGGCGGCGAATGAGCATCCGCCGGTGTTGAAGGCGGAGCAGCGCGGCTGGATCAAGGGGCGCGACGACTGCTGGAAGAGCAGCGACAAGCGGGGTTGCGTGCGCGATTCCTACCGGCTCCGCATTGCCGAGCTGCAGGCGGAGTATCGCCTGGTTCCCGCCACTGCCCATACCGTCTTCGCCTGCAACGGCAACCCGCGGGATGAGCTCGCCGTGACGTTCTTCAGGACCGATCCTCCGACGTTGATCGCCGAGCGCGGGGACGGCGTCTCGTTGATGTACGGCCAGCCGGCCGGAGGGGCCACCAGTTACCGGGGCCGCAACGAGAGTTTCCGGGAGCAGGATGACACGGCTCTGGTGACGTGGGGATACGGTGAGCCGGAAATGCGCTGCGCGAGGCTGCCTTGAGGCAGCCGGAGCGTCTCAATGAGGAGCTTGGTACTCGGCCACGCCGGCATACCAGCTATAGTATGCGTCGCACACAAGGATGATGCCGATGATTCCGCCTATATGGATCAGGCTCGACAGAACGACATCCGAAGATGAAAGCAGGACGTAGCGGGCCATCGTCCTGTTAAGAAGACGTCGGGAGCGCAGGTAATAGACGATGACCCGCCGGTTAAGCCACGCCATCCAGGACAGGACAAGCAGAATTCCCAGATGCCAAAGATCCATATCCACGCTTGCTCCTCCCTGCTGCCTCTCGTGTCTCCGCCCTGCCGTGCGGCGGTTTCGATTCTGCGAAGCTGACGGCTTCCACTTGTCGATGCTTCCTCAGGTCACAATCCTTCACCAGATCGTTTTCTCCCGGCATCCGGTTGTGACACATCGGTAACATCATCGCCGCTCAAGCAGAGGCCGGGCCAGGCGCCTGCCGTTCCGGCCCCGGAACAGGCACCCGAGGGAGAGGGCGCCGGCCAGCCCGAGGGCCACGCCCGCGATCGCCAAGCCCGACCGAAGGCCGGCCGGGACATAGTCGAGGACCAGTTCGCCCCCCTCGCCCGGGGGGAGCACGACGGAGGGGAGGAGCCCGAGGACGGGCTCGACCTCGAGGGGGCGCCCGGCCAGGAAGGCGCGGTACCCGGGGTACCAGGCCCGCGCCCAGATGATCCGGCCGCCGCCGTGCCCCCGGTCCAGGTGATAGGACTCGCGGTCCGGCAGTCTCCCGACCAGCCGCAGCCGCATGTCCGGCGGCTGGACCGAAACGCTGCCCGGCCGCTCGGGAAGCGGTTCGCGCCTCACGAAGACGTCGCTGTGCTTCCCCGATCCGGCCCGCACCCAGGTCCCTCCGGCCGCGGAAGCGAACCTGTCGGCATGAAGCCCCCGCTGCGCGACCACGCGGTCGACGCGGGTGAGATCCAGGAGCGAAAGCCCGGTAACCCCGTCCGGGGACAGGATCCGCTTCGCGGCGTCCGGGCAGCTGGCCCCGATGTAGTCCATGCAGAAGGCCTGGCGCAGTCCCCGGGGGTCCAGGGCGGAGTAGCCGTTGATCGCCTCCACGTCATGGTGGAGCGGCGTGTTGCCCGGCATGATCTCGGACCAGAAGGCATCGTCCAGGGCCTTGCCGGAACCGAAGGACGCGTCGCGCCCGGGCGGCTGGTAAAGGGCGAGCCGCCGGACGCCCGGAGCCTCCGTGATGCCCGGCAGGGCTTGCCTCTCCACCGGCGGCGTCCATCGCGGCACCAGGTCGTTGTGGGGGAAGATCGACGTCAGATAGATGAAGACGGTGACATGCCCGATGACGGGAACGGCTATCCAGTAGTCCGGCCATGACCTCTGGAGTTGCCGGGTGAGCAGGACCAGCACGCAGATCCACGAGAGCAGGACCGCCTGGTCAAGGCCCAGGGTAGGTTGGTTGAACAGCCCCAGGACCAGGGGCACGGCGAAGGCAAGCGCAGTCCTGCCCGTTCCCCAGGCCGCGGCCCCCTGCCCGTCCCGCATGGTCCGGGTCATCAGCCATCCCGCCAGGACGGCGAGCGTGATGTGGTAGTAGGGCAGCAGCCGGAAGGGCCACCGGAAATACCAGCCGGCCCCGTACATGGACAGCAGCCCGAAGGCGGCCGCCACCAGGACCAGCCCGAGGCCGAGGCCTCCCCGCCTCTCCTTCAGGATCGCCCAGTTCGCATTGGCCAGGACGGGCAGGATGAACCAGGACACATAATGGATCGGCGGGGACGGCGAGATGCGGTCCACGCCGCCGAAAGTCTTCAGGACATTGGGAAAGACCGGAAGGCTGACGGCGGCGAGGGTCTCGAAATGCGCCGTCAGGACGCCCGCCGATGCGCCGTGGGAGCGCATCGAGGCGTCCAGGAGAAAGTACAGCAGGGGGAGAAACGCCGGGGCGGCGACGGCGCCCCCCAGGCCCATGGCGAGGACGACCCGGAGACAGGGCAGGAACCGGCCGGTCAGCGCGAGGCTCGTGGCAAGGCCGAGGCCGGCGCCAAGAATCAGGGCGATGGCCGTGTAGGGCCAGCCACTGACCAGGGCCAGGGCGGTCGCGACCGCCGCCGGTCCGACATGGAGGGTGCGGCGGTAGGCCAGCAGGAGGGCGGCCGACGCCCAGGGCAGCCAGGCGATGCCGACCAGGGCGTTCACCCATGCCTGGCCCCAATAGACCACCCACATGCCGGTGCCGCCGGCCAGTGCCGCGGCGACGGCTCCCGCCCGCGGGATGCCCAGCCCGCGGCACAGCGCGAAGATGCCGGCCGACAGCAGGCCGAGATGGAAGATCGAGAAGAAGGCCGCGGCTTGGTCAAGACGGCCGAAGCGATCCATCAGGACATAGAGCGAGACGGACACCGGGTTCCAGATCGCGTACTGGTATTCGGCGGAGATCGCCCCGCCGAGCCAGGACCGGCCGGTCACGAGCGGTATCTGCCATTCCTTCACCTGGCGGGCGATCTCCAGCATGACCGGCATGATCATCGTCTGGAAATCATCGGAGAAGTAAAAATAATTGTTTCCGAAAAACGGGACCGCCGCCATGCAGACCGTGACGGTCACGACGAATATCGCGGCACCCGTATCCGTCCACTCCTTTCGATGTATTGGACCGTGTCCGAGAATTGGACTTGCGCTTTCCGACATTCCATTCCGCATTTAGGCCAGTGTCCGAACCAGTGAGGGGCGAGCCCGGAGAATAAGGACTGCCCCGTTCCGTCAGGCAAGTGGATCAGTGCGTTCACCTGCTGATCGATCCGCGGGTCGGGATCGACGCGACGATTCGGCCGAAAGCGTACGGACGCGTCGGAGGATCCTGAAAGGCCGGCTCAAGCGGCGTCAAGCGGCGTCAAGCGGCCAGCGCATCCTTGTAGATCCTGCCGTTCTTCATCACGATCGCCAGATTGCGACCGTGATGCTCCAGCAGGTTGATGTCTTCAAGCGGGTTGCCATCGACCAGCAGGAGGTCGGCGAGCGCCCCCGCGCGGACCACCCCCAGCTCGCCTTCCCTCTGGACAAGGGCCGCGTTCACCGAAGTCGCCGAGATCAGGATCTCGGCGGCGCTCATGACCTCGCGCCGGATGGAGAACTCGGATGACTGGTGCTGGTGCATGTCGCCCAGCAGGTCGGTCCCGAATCCGGTCCTGACCCCCGCCCGGCGCAACACTTCGAGGGACTTGAGACCGGCGGACAGAACCACCTGAAGCTTGTCCAGGCTGACCTGCGGGAATCCCAAACCGGCGCCGAACCGGTTCAGCGCGTCGTAGGTCACCAGCGTCGGGACGACGAACGCTTCCTTCCGTGCCGCCAGCGTCGCGGTCGCCTCGTCGATCAGGTTGGCATGTTCGATGCTCCGGACGCCGTGGTTCAGGCAGCGCGTGATCGACTGGGGCGTGTAGGCGTGGGCCATCACGTATTTCCCCCAGGACTGCGCCTCCCACACGGCGGCCGCGATCTCCTCGTCGGAATATTGGAGATTGTCGATCGGATCGCTGGGCGAGGCGACGCCGCCGGACGCCATGATCTTGATCTGGGTGGCGCCGCGGCGCAGCTCCTCGCGCGCAGCCTTTCGCACCTCCGTGACCCCGTCCGCCACCTGGGCCAGGGCGGCGCCGCCGCGGCAGCACATGCACAGGCTGAGCGACGAGCCGTCCTCGTAGGACCGGAAGTCGCCGTGCCCTCCGGTCTGGGTCAGGGCACGGCCGGCGAAGAACAGGCGCGGCCCGTCGATCAGGCCATGCTCCGTCGCGAGCGCCAGCCCGTAGTCCGCCCCGCCGGCGTCCCGCAGGGAGGTGAAGCCGCGGTGAAGCGCCGCCTCGAGGAATCGGCGGGCATGCTGGGCCAGCAGCATCTTCGGCATGTTCTCGAGCTTGCCCAGGTCGGGATCGGCGGCGATCGCGTGGAAATGGGCATCGATCAGGCCCGGCATCAGGGTCTTGCCCTTCGCCTCGATGACGCGCGCGCCATCGACCCCGACCGGCCGGTCGGCGACCTCCTGGATCCGGTCGTTCTCCACGACGACGCTCATGCCGTCGCGAAGATCCGCGCTGGTCCCGTCGAACACGGTGCAATCCTTGAAAATCACGACGGACACGATGCTTCTCCGATTCCGGGAAAATCGGGCGGCCAGTGATGCCACCAAGTCCGATTCCAACGGTTTCGCTTTCGATAAGTTTCGAAATCGAGCGAAACCTTGGGGTGGCAATCCGGGAGATCCGAGACATGCAGATCGTAATCATCGCCGCGTACCTGCTCTTCGTGTGCGTGTTCGGCGTCTACATCATGCGCAAGCTGGTCAAGGACAGCGACGACTTCATGGTGGCCGGACGCAGCCTGTCCAAGGCCGTGCTGGCCGGCACGCTGCTGGCGACCTTCGTCGGATCCGGCACCATCGTCGGCGGCGCCAGCTTCGTATTCCAGTACGGTCCGTTCGCCGGGATCTTCTTCTTTCTCGGCACGCCGATCGGCGTGCTGATCCTGTATTTCTGGCTGGCCGACAAGGTCCGCGTCGCGGCGCGCTACACCGTGCCCGAGATCCTGGAGATCCGCTACGGCAAGGCGGCCCGCGCGGTCTCGGCGCTGATCATCCTCTTCGCCTTCATCGGGATCACCTCCTACCAGTTCATCGGCGGGGGCAAGGTCCTCCACATCACGACGGGCATCCCGGAGTGGCAGGCGACGCTGATCGCGGCGGCCATCATCATCTTCCTCGCCACGATCGGCGGCCTGGTGTCCGTAGCCTACACGGACTTCATCAGCGCCATCTTCATCCTGGTCTCGCTGATCGCCGCGGTGCCGCTGATCCTGTCGCAGACGGGCGGGCTGGACGGCATGATCGCGGCCCTTCCCGAGGCCAAGCAGACCATCACCGGCGGCCTCACCGTACCGCAGATGCTCGGCTACTTCCTGCCCTTGTTCCTGCTGCTGCTGGGCGACCAGAACGTCTACCAGCGGTTCTCCGCGGCGGAGAACCCGAGGACGGCCCGGGTCGCGGCGATCGGCTTCTTCGTGGGCTCGGTCCTGACCATCGGCATCATCCTGGTGCTCGCCGCCTCGGCCGCCGTCCTGCTGCCCGAGATCGACCCGGCCACGGCGGTGCTTTCGCTGGCGAACCAGAAACTGCCGGTCCTGCTGGGCGGCATGCTGCTGGCGGCGGCCGTCGCGATCATCATCACGACCGGCAATTCCTACCTGCTGTCGGCGTCCGCGAACGTGATGTACGACCTCCACGGCTCCCTGATGGGCAGGACGGTGGCGCCCGAGCGCCGGCTGATGTTCGACCGGCTGGCGGTCGTCGGGCTGGGAGTCCTGGCCTATGCGCTCGGCACCTTCTTCCCGACCATCCTGGCCCTGCAGATGTACTCATACACGATGTACGGCGCCGCCATCACCCCGGCCCTGCTGGCCGCCCTGGTCTGGCGCAAGGCGACGCCCGCGGGCGGCCTCTCGGCGATCCTGACCGGCGGCGTGGCGACCCTGGTGTGGGAACTGGCGCTCGGCAAGCCTCTGGGCTGGAACAGCGTGCTGTTCGCGCTGCCGTGCTCCGTCGCCGTCCTGGTGATCGTCAGCCTGGCGACGGCGACGCGGGAGAACGAGGAAAGGGCGACGCGGGCGATCGCCGGGGCCAAGTGACGGATTCCGGAGCATCGAAGCGGACCATCCTCCTGCGCAATCCCGACCATCCGTGCAACATGCCGGCAAGCGGGACGGCTCCGCCGTCCCGCTTGCCGGCGCCTGGGGATCACCCCGGAACCATGTCCGTCGATGCCGTTCACGGGCCGTTTGGTGGGGGAGGTGACGGGATTCGCCGCAGAACATCGTCATACGGGGCGAGATCGAGGAAGGCCGTCACCTCCACCGCCTTCCCATCGTCCATGCGCAGGATCCAGGCGTAGCGGTTGCTGTAGCCCCTGCCGTCGCGAGCAACGGCACTGCCTTCCCAATGGGCGATCACATGGTCGCCGTCCGCCCAGACGGTCGCGGCCGTCGGCCGCACCGGGGTGGAAAGCCGGGTCGTGAAGGGCAGGACGGCCTCCTCCAGGAAGGTCTCGCGGCCTTCGAAGACCCCGGCGCTCGGACCGGATCCCGCGATCCTCCAGACGACGTTTTCGTCTACGATCTCGTTGAAGAAGGATGTTCCGCCTGCCGCCCAGCGATCGAAGGCTTCCATGACGACGCGCCTGTTGTGGTCTTCCACCGTGCTCGCGCGGGTGCCGGCGATCGCCACGGTCGAACAGAGAGCCGAGAACATCGCGAAGGATACGCACCATGCCAATGCGGGATGTGCCGTGTGAGCCATTGCCTGCTCCTTGTTTCGATTGGATCGGATACCGCGTCAGCCTGGGCGGCCGACGGACGCGCCGCCGAAGATGAGTTGCCGGACCATCGGCCGGCCGACGAAGCGGGTGGGGAAGATCGGGTCCGGCGCGCTCGCCTGATCAAGCCGTTCGATATGATCGGGGGAAAGAGCCAGGTCGAGGGCGCCGAGATTGTCCTCCGCCTGCGCGAGCGTGCGCGCACCCATGATTGGCGAGGCAACCGCGGGATTCGCGAGGGTCCAGGCGATCGCCACCTGGGACGGGGTCGCCCCGATCTCCTCGGCGACGGCCCGCACCGCTTCGGCGATGCCGATCGACCGCTCATTGAGGTGCCCGGACGAGGCGATCACCCCCTTGCGTGTCTGCGACACGGCCGCATCGCGCGAGTCCTTGACATCGGACCGGGCATATTTGCCGGTCAGCACGCCGCCGCCGAGCGGCGACCAGGGGAGCACGCCCATGCCCAGCGCCTCCGCCATCGGGATGAGCTCATGCTCGACCGTGCGCTCGACCAGGCTGTACTCGATCTGGAGCGCCACGAAAGGCGACCAGCCGCGCAGATCGGCCATCGCCTGCATCTGGGCGACGCGCCAAGCCGGCGTGTTGCAGATTCCGGCATAGTGGATCTTGCCCGATTTGACGAGATCGTCGAGCCCGCGCATCACCTCGTCGGGCCGTGTCGTCATGTCCCAGGCGTGCAGGTACAGCAGGTCGATGCGGTCGGTGTCGAGCTGCCGCAGGCTCTGTTCCACCGAGCGCACCATGTTGAGCCGATGGTTGCCGCCGGAATTGGGGTTGCCTGGCTCCCGCGCCATGGTGAACTTGGTCGCGAGCACGATGCGGCCGCGCTTTTCCTTGATGAAACCGCCCGTGATGCGCTCGGAGGCACCCTCCGTGTAGTTCACCGCCGTATCGATGAAGTTGCCGCCGCGCTCGACATAAAGGTCGAAGATCCGGCGGGCTTCTCCCGCGTCGGCGCCCCAACCCCAGTCCTGGCCGAAAGTCATGGTACCGAGCGCCATCGGCGATACCCGGAGGCCGGAGCGGCCAAGAAGGCGGTAACTGTCCAGAGAAGTCATCGTCCCTGTCTCCCAAGTTTCGTCGGAGACACAGGTACATCGGGGCGATACGTGAGACAATTTGCCCAGTCCTGAACAGCTTGGTAAGAGCCGCTAACCAATGAGCACCGACCTGAACCTCGTTTCCGTCTTCCTGGCGGTCGCGGATGCCAGGAGTTTTCGCGCCGCAGCGGAGCGGATGGGCGTGACCCGTTCCGCGGTGAGCCAGGCGGTCCGGCGACTGGAGGATCGGCTGGGCGTGGCCCTTGTCCAGCGCACGACGCGCAGCGTCAGCCTCACCGAGGCCGGCGCCCAACTCCACCGCCGTATCGCCCCGGCCATCGCCGAAGTCGAGACCGCGCTCGACGCCGCCCGGGACCGTGAGGCGAAGCCGACGGGGCTGCTGCGGCTCGCGGTCTCCTCGATCGCCGAACGGTTCATCTCCGGCCCGCTGCTTTCGAGCTTCGCGGATGCTCATCCCGGCGTGCTGCTGGATGTCACCGTGACGGACGAGGAGTTCGACATCGTCGCGGAGGGTTATGATGCCGGCGTCCGGCTTGGCGAAGTGATCGAGCAGGACATGATCGCGGTGGCGGTCTCGGGTGACCAGCGCCAGCTGGTCGTCGCCGCTCCTTCATACCTGGAGCGCTTCGGCGCGCCGTCTCACCCGATCGAGCTTCCGCGATACTCCTGTATCGGCTGGCGCCCCGCACCGGGAATGGCGCCCTACCGTTGGGAATTCGAGGAGGATGGCCGGGAGTTCGACGTGGCGGTCAACCCGAGGATCACGACGAACGACATGTGGCTGATGGTGCGGACAGCATGCGCCGGAGGCGGCCTGACCTTCGGCATGGAGGAGACGTTCCGGCCGTATCTCGATCGGGGGGAACTGGTGCCGCTGCTGGAGGAATACTGCCCACCGTTCCAGGGCTTTTACCTCTACTTCGCGGACCGCCGGAATCTCCCGCCCAAGTTGCGCGCCCTGATCAATCACGTACGATACCGCGACGCCGGAGACTACAGCGGATTGCGTTAAGCCAGGGTCGGTTGCGAGCTTGATATCGCCCGGCAATGCCGGAGCAACGGTCCGGGTGCATCGCATCCAGCGCATGGCGCTGGAAAACCATGACAACCCCTACGACACCGTTGCCGGGCATTCTCCGGGCCGCGCGGTGTTCGTGCCGCCGCGTTAGACGGCTGTTCCCAGCGCCTCGGCCGAGACTGATCCGACCCGGCGCGACCGCCATATCCAGGTCATCGCGGCGCATGGCCGGATTGAGTGGCCGCGAACCTTCTGCGATGGGACGGCCGGGGCAGAACGGGCGTTTTCGTCCGGCCCGGGCGCGCCGCGACCGTCCTGTCCGGCGGCGAGTTGCACATGGTGCCGGGTCTCGGCGCGATAGCCCGACACGGTGAAGCCCTGCTCCCGCGTCGGCACGAGCTTGACCGGCCTTCCGACGTGCCGCGCGGCGAGCGCGACCAGGGCGGTGCGCTGTGTCAGGAAGCCTTTGGCTCCGAACGCACCCCCGACATAGGTGCTGATGACGCGTATGCGTTCGGGGTCGATGCCGAGTTGCTCGGCGAGCCCGAACTTGACGCTGTTCACATACTGGCTCGGCTCATGGACGACCAGTCGGTCGCCCTCCCACATGCACTGGGTGGCGAAAAGCTCCATCGGGTTCTGGTGCTGCGGAGGCGTAGAGTAGCGGGCGTCGATCCTGACCGGTGCCGCGGCATACGCCGCTTCGAAGTCACCGACACTCACAGCCATGGATTCCAGCGCCTGCGCAGCGGCGCCGGGCGAGTCCATGCCGGGCACCGTTGATCAAGCGGGAGATCGTTTGGCGGTTGCTGCACACGGAGCACGGCCCGCTCCCCAGCCAGCTCGCTTTCGCCAACGGAAACGCCGCCCGGATCGGCCGGACGACGGCTTGGATCAGAGACAACTACGCTGCGGCGCTGAGCATTCCGGATCTCGCCGGGCGAGCGAGCATGAGCGTTCCAAGCTTCTACCGGCACTTCAAGGCGGTGACCTCCATGTCGCCCGTCCAGTTCCAGAAGCGGGTCCGGCTGCAGGAAGCGCGCCGGGGACTTTCGGGATCCAGCACCATCTCGGCTGTGGCCTATGATGTCGGCTACGAGAGCCTGTCGCAGTTCAATCCCGACTATCGCCGCCTGTTCAACCTGACGCCGAGCGATGATGCTGCGACGCTTCGCGCCACCCTCAGGCGCGAGCTCGGCCAGCCCCGCCAACTGCTTCGGCCTGACACTCGCGGTATCTGCGACCTCCCTTGCTTATGGCCCCTGCCGGGCCGCCTTCCGTTCCTGCCGGAGCAGCAGGAGGAGCGACGCGAGGATCACCCCGCCGCCGATGAAGACCTCGACCTCCACCGGCTCGCCGAACAAGGCGAGGCCGAGGAACACGGCGAGAGGCAGCCGGATGAAGTCCACCAGGATGAGGAGCGACGCGTCGGCGAGCTTCATCGCGCGGGCGAAGGCGAACTGGGCGGCGAGGCCCCCCGCCCCCTGCACCGCGAGGAGCAGGAGGCTGCCGATCGACGGCGTTGTCCAGACCGGCAGGCAGAGCAGGAACGCCACGGGCACCGTCACCAGCAGGTTGAACAGCACGATCCGGAGCGCGGGCTCGCGCGAGGAGGAGACCTTCATCAGGAGGGCCACCCCCGCCAGCCCGACCGCCGCGCCCAGCGCCAGGAACGCTCCCGTGCCGACCGGCACCGTATCCGGGCGCAGGACGATCCAGACCCCGCCGAAGCCGGCGGCGAGCGCCAGCAGGCGCAGCGGGCGCGGGCGCTCGCCCAGGAACAGCAGGGAGCCGAGCGAGACGAACAGGGGCGTGGTGAAGGCCACGGCGATCGCCACCGACAGGGGCAGCAGGGTCACCGCGTAGAAGTAAGCGACCAGCGCCGCGAGCTTCATCACCGCCCGCAGGCAATGGACCGGCCACATCGAGGAGCGGAAGGGATTGGGGCCGATCCGCCGCAGAAAGAACGCGAGGAAGAGCAGGCTGAAAAGGTTGCGGAAGAAGACGATCCCGAAGGGATGGACCTCTTGCGCGACGAGACGGACGATCACCGCGTCGAACGCGCCCACGGCCGAGTTGACCGCCATGAAGAGCGCGCCGGCGATCACCGGCGGCAGCCAGGCGGCGGCTCCGGTCCTTGGAAACTGCGTCACTGGAAAATCCGCGTCACGGGCTGTCCTTGCGGAAAGGAGCGGCGCCCGGACCGGCGGGCGCCGCCATCCAGGTCGTCAGTCCTTCAGGTCGATTTCCGAAAGCCTGATCTCACTGTTGGTCTTGAGGGTCGGGCGCCAGCCCTCGATGCGCGGGCCGACGCGGGTGTATCCGATCATGTGGTACATCGGGACGTCGGCGACGACATCGTCATGGACCAGGGCGAAGACCTCCTGGAACAGCTTGGCGCGCTCGTCGCCGGTGGCGCTCATCGCCTGCCGGAGCAGCCGGTCGACCTCGGGGTCGGCGATGGTCGAGTACTGCCCGCCGCTCGAATACATGACCGGGGCGGTGAAGCCGGCGTCGCCGGTGTTGTTGTCGTGCTGCTGCTGGAACAGCGTCGCCCCCCGTTCGGGCGGGAACGGCTTGTCCAGGTAGCGCACCCAGTCCGCCGCCTCCAGCTGCTCCATGGTCATGTTGAAGCCCACCTCCTCCCACATGCCCATCATCGCCTCGAGCGATTCCGCCGAGTTGGGAAAGAAGCCGTTGCGGGCGATCAGCCTGATCTCCCTGTCCACCGGGACGCCGTCGGCGCGGGCGGCGTCCAGGAGTTCCCTCGCCCGCTGCGGATCGTACCCCCAGGGCTCGATGTCCGGATTGTGCCCCCTGACGCCCGGCGCCACCATCTGCGAGGCGCGGAGCACGTCGTCGCCGAACAGGGCGCTGCCCAGGGCGTCCCAGTCGATGGCGAGGTTGAGCGCCTCGCGGACCCGGCGGTCGTCCAGCGGCGGCATCTGCGCGTCGATGCGCATGCGGGTCGTCTCGGAGTTCAGGTAGGCGAAGTCGGTATCCGGGTCGGTGGCGTCCTGGACCGCGATGGTCGGCGTCAGGTCGGCCTCGCCGGTCGAGACCATGGCGGCGCGGATGGCGGATTCCGGTCGCCAGACGAAGGTGGCGCGGGCGACTTCCGGGTTCTCCCCCCAATAGCCGTCGAACCGCGCCAGCACCACCCGCTCCGGCGATGCGCCGTCCAGCCGATAGGGGCCGGTGCCGACCGGGTCGTTGGTTTCCTTGTCCATCGGCAGGTTCGGGGAGACGATCTGGACCGTGCCCATCAGGGTCGGCAGGATCGGGATCGGGATGTCGGACTTGATCTCGACGGTCCGGGGATCGACCGCCTTGGGCGTCAGCTTGATGTCGCCGAACTTGGAGCGGCTGTCGCAGGACAGGTTCGGGTTCATCAGGCGGTTGATCGTATGGACGACCGCGGCGGCGTCGAAGTCCGCCCCGTCCTGGAACTTGACGCCGTCCCGCAGCGTGAAGCGCCATGTCAGGTCGTCCACCTGCTGCCATCCCGTCGCCAGGAAGGGCTCCACGGTGCCCTCCTCCGCCTGGATGTCGGTCAGCGTCTCCGTGATGTTCATGTTGATGATGCGGCCGATGTCGTTGCGGATCGACCGGCACGGATCCAGGTTGGCCGGCTGCTCCGGCAGGACGACCGTGATCTCCCCCGGCGCCGCGAGCGCCGTTCCCGCCGACAGGGCCGCCGACAGGGCCAGTGCCAGCGCCGGCGCCAGGAGCGCCGCGGTGCTCCTGCGGGATTTCTTCGTTTTCATCGGTTTCCTCCCCTTGTGCAGAGTTTCTTTATCTTCAGCCAAGCCGCCGGAGCCCGTTGGCCTCGACGAAGGCGGCCAGCATCGCGGACTGCGCCTCGGTCAGCGGCCAGGCCGATGGCGGGCGGGTGGCACCGCAGTCGTGTCCGAGCAGGCGCAGCGCCGCCTTCACGCCCGTCACGTTGGTGCCGTTCATCTCCTGGGCCCGGATGTCCTCGAAAGCCCGCATGCCGGCGATCAGGCGGCGCGCTTCGGGGTAGTCTCCGCTTTCCAGGGCCGCGTGGATCGCCACCGACCTTTCCGGCCAGACATTGATCAGGCCCGAGGTGAAGCCCCGCGCGCCGACGGCGTAGAGCGGCGGCGCCCAGACTTCCGCCAGCCCGCCGACCCAGACGATGTCCGGATCGCAGGCGGCAATGGCCTCGGCCAGCTTCAGGGGGTTGGGCGCCGCCCACTTGACCCCGACAACGCCCTCGACCGCGCACAGCGCCTCGATGGCCTTGACCCCGATCGCGTCGTTGCGGAGATATATCACCAGCGGCAGGCCGCCGGAGGCGTCGGCGACGCGCTTCACGTATTCCGCGACGCCGCGCGGCGCCACGAACGGGTCGGGGGGCTGGTGGATCATCAGCGCGTCGGCCCCCGCCTCGGCCGACACCCTGGCCAGGCGGCAGGCGTCCCCAATGGCGCGGCCGACGCCGGCGACCAGGGGAACGCGCCCGTCCACGTGGCGCGCCGCGGTCCGCACCATCGTCTCCGCCTCGTCGGTGGTCAGGGCGTAGAACTCGCCGGTGTTGCCGTTGGCCACCAGGATGTGGACGCCGGCCTCCACCGCGCGGTCCACGATCGGCGCCTGGAGCGCGGGCGCCAGCCGGTCCTCGGCGTCGAACGGCGTCACGAGGATGCCGGAGATGCCCGTCAGGGCCCGTTTCAGATCCTGCTTGTCGAATTTCATCTATGTGCCTGCCTGTCGCGATGGCTGCGCGCCGGCGCCCGTCTCCCACTTGGGATGGGGCGTCGCGTTCAGCAGCGTGCGCGTGTAGGGATGTTGCGGGTTGGAGAACAGCGCCTGCGTGGCGCCCTGCTCGACGATCTGGCCGTGCTTCATGACGATGATGCGATCGGCGAAGTGCCGGACGATCGGCAGGTCGTGGGTGATGAAGATGTAGGACAGGCCCAGCCGGGTCCGCAGGTCGGCGAGCAGATCGATCACCTGCGCCTGGATCGAGACGTCCAGGGCCGACACCGCCTCGTCGCAGACGATCAGCTCGGGGTCGCTGGCGAGGGCCCGGGCGATCGCGATCCGCTGGCGCTGCCCGCCCGAGAACTGGTGGATGTGTCGGGCGGCGTGCTCCGCCTTCAGCCCGACCAGCTCCAGGAGCTCGACCACGCGGTCGTTCCACCGGGCCTTGGGCAGGATGTCGCGGTGGATGCGGAGCGGTTCCGAGATGATCGAGCGCACGTCCATCCTGGGGTTCATGGACCCATAGGGGTCCTGGAATACCATCTGCACCTTCCGCCTCAGCTTGAGCAGCGCGTGCCGGTCCATGCGGAAGATGTCGTCCCCCTTGTAGAGCGCCCTGCCGGAGGTCGGCTCGTTGAGGCGCAGCAGGATGCGCGCGACGCTGGACTTGCCGGAACCGGACTCGCCGACGATGCCGACCGTCTCGCCCTTGGCGACCACGAAGCTGACGTCGTTGACCGCGTCGACGTACTTGGCGGGGCCGAACAGGCCGGCACCGAGGGTGTAGCGCTTGACGATGTTCTCGACCCGCAGGATCGGCTCGCCGGCGGCCGTGCCGGAGCGCCGGTGCGCGCCCTCGTCGTCGGCATGCGGCAGGGCCGACAGCAGCGTGCGGGTATAGTCGTGCCGCGGCCGGGTGAAGACGGTCCTGGCGTCGCCCTCCTCGACGATCCGGCCGCCCTTCATCACCATGACCCGGTCGGCCATGGAGGCCGCCACCTCCAGGTCATGGGTGATCAGGACGAGCGCCATGCCGTACTCGGCCTGGAGGTCGCGCAGCAGGTCGAGGATCTGCGCCTGGACGCTGACGTCGAGCGCAGTCGTCGGCTCGTCGGCGATGATCACGGAGGGCTGGAGAGCTATGGCCATGGCGATCATCACGCGCTGGCGCTGGCCGCCCGAGAACTGGTGCGGATACTGGTCGACCCGGTGTTCCGGGTCGGGGATCCCGACCCGGCGCAGCAGATCGACCGCGCGCCGCCTGGCCTCCCCTCCCCGGGCGGCGCCGTGGGCCTCGAACACCTCGGCGATCTGCCGGCCGATGGTATGGACCGGGTTCAGGTGGGCCAGCGGGTCCTGGAAGATCATGGCGATCCGGCGGCCGTTCAGGTCGCGCCGCTCCTCCGCGGTCATGGCCGAGAGGTCGCGCCCGTCGAAGACCATCCGGCCCGCGACGATGTCGCCCGGCGGCGTGTCGATCAGCCCCATGATCGCGCCGGTGCTGACGCTCTTGCCCGAGCCGCTCTCCCCCAGGATGCAGAGCGTTTCCCCGGGATGGACTTGGAAATCGACCGAGCTGACGGCGCGGAATGGTTCCCCGGCCGACAGGAAGTCGACCGTCAGCCCATGCACTTCCAGGATGGGCCGCGTGGACAGGGTCCGGCCGGTCATCGCGGAGCCCTCCGCAGGGTCTGGAGCCGCCACCGCTGCTGCGGATCGGCGACCGTCCTGGCCCAGCTCGACAGCAGGTTGAGGGACAGCGTGGTCAGCAGGATCGCGAAGCCGGGCCAGAACGCGACCCACCAGGCGCTCGCCAGGTATCCCCGCCCGGTCGCGACCATGGCGCCCCAGGTGAACTGCGGCGGCTGGATGCCGAGGCCGAGGAAGCTGAGCGCCGATTCCGCCAGGATGACCGAGGCGAAGTCGATGGCGGCGATGGTGACCAGCGTGGGCGCCACCAGCGGCGCTATGTGCCGCAGCACGATGCGCAGCGAGCCGGCACCCATCGCCTTCGCGGCGCTCACGAACATGCGTTCGCGCAGTTCCAGCACCTCGGCGCGGGTGGTCCGCAGGTATATGGGCACCCGGGTGATCGCCAGGACGATGATCAGGTTGGGGATGCTCGGCCCCAAGGTGTAGAGCACGATCAGCGCCAGCAGCAGCGACGGGAAGCTCATGATGATGTCGGCCAGCCGCATGATGGCCTGGCTGTACCACCGGTTGGAATAGCCGGCGACCAGCCCCAGCGCGCCGCCGACCAGGGCGGAGGTCAGCACGGCCGCCGCCGCGATGCCGAGGGTGTTCTGCGCGCCCACCACGAGCCGGGCCAGGATGCTGCGGCCGAGCGTGTCGGCGCCCAGCACGTAGGCCCAGCCCTGGTCGAGGGAGAACGGGGCCATGTTGCGCTGGCGCAGGCCCAGCTTGGTCGCCAGGTCGCCGACCAGCAGCGGGCCGACGATCGCCGCGGCGATCAGGAACAGCAGGTATATCGCGGAGATCAGCGCCAGCTTGTCGTGGACGAGATATCCAAGGAGGACCCGGGCCCTGCCCGGCTCGCTCGGCTGAGCCTTCGCGTCGGTCGGGATCACGGTCATGACGTCTGGTACCGGATGCGCGGATCGAGAACGGCGTAGAGGATGTCGATCGCGATGTTCAGGAGGAAGATGGCGGTCGCCGTGACCAGCACGGTCGATTGCACCACCGCGAAGTCGCGCTGGATGATGGCGTCGATCATCAGCTTGCCGATGCCCGGCCAGCCGAACACGGTCTCGACGACGACCGCGCCGTTGACCAGGCTGGTGGCGAGGTCGCCCGCGACGGTGACGACCGGCAGCAGGGAGTTGCGCAGCGCGTGGGAGAAGATGATCTTCCGCCGCCCCACCCCCTTGGCCCGCGCGGTCTTGACGTAGGGCGAGGACAGGGCGCCGATCATCGTGCCCCGGACGACCTGGACCAGCAGGCCGAAGGGACGCAGCATCAGGACGGCGACCGGCATGATCCAGTGGGCCGCCGAGCCGGTCCCGGAGGTCGGCAGCAGGTCGAGGCTGACGGCGAAGACCAGGATGCCGACGATCGCCACCCAGAAGTCGGGCGCGCTGGCCCCGGCCAGCGACACGAGGCTGGCGAACCGGTCGAACGGGCTTCCCGGCCTCGCCGCCGCCAGCGACCCGACGACCAGCGCCAGGGCGAAGGCGAAGGTCATCGCGAGCACGGCGAGCTTCAGCGTCTGGGGAAAGGCTTCCAGCGCCACCTCCATCGCCGAGCGGTTCTGGCGCAGCGACTCCCCGAAATCGAGATGGAGCAGGTCGCCCAGATAGGCGAAGAATTGGACGTAGAGGGGCTGGTCGAAGCCGTGGAGCCTGGAGAAGGCTTCGCGCGCCTGCGGCGTCGCGTCGAGCGGCAGGAAGAGGTAGGACGGGTCGCCGGTCAGCCGCGTCAGGAAGAAGACGAGCACCAGCAGTCCCAGGACCGAGACGACGCTGTGGAGGGCGCGTTTTCCGAGATAACCGAACATCCGGATTTCCCTTGTCGGAGTTCCCTTGTCGGAGATGCGGAAGCGGGCCGCCGCGCCGCCGGCGAGCGGCGGCGCGGAACGGCGTCACTTCTTCAGGCGGATTTCCGCCAGCGGGATCTCGCTGTTGGTCGTCAGGTTGGGGCGCCAGTCGAGGCCGGGCCCGACGCGGGTGTAGCCGATCATGTGGAACATCGGGATATCCACCGCGATCCCGTCATGCACTTCCGCCAGGATCTCCTGGAACGCCTTGGTCCGGGCCTCGTCGGTCAGGTCCAGCGCCTCGTCGATCCGCGCGTCCAGCTTCGGATCTTCGAATGTCGCGTACTGACCCGACGAATGGTAGAAGATCGGGATCGTGAAGGCGGCGTCGCCCTTGTTGTTGTCGTGCATGATCTGCAGCAGGGTGGGGCCGCGCTCCTGCGGGAAGGGCTTCTGCAGGTACCGGGTCCAGTCCGCCACGTCGAGCATGGTCAGATCGATGTTGAAGCCGACGGCCTCCCACATCGTCATCATCGCCTCCAGCGCCTCGTTGCCGTTGGGATAGATGCCGTTGCGGCCGATCAGCTTGATCTCGGTACCGACCGGGACGCCGTCCGCCCGCGCCTCCTCCAGGAGCTTCGCCGCCCGGTCCGGATCGTAGGTCCAGGGCTCGACGGACGCGTTGTGGCCGTTGATGCCGGGGACGACCATCTGGGAAGCGCGCAGCACGTCGTCGCCGAACAGCTCCGCCATGCCCTGCCAGTCGATCGCGAGGTTGAGCGCCTTACGGACGCGCACGTCGTCGAGCGGCGCCTTGCCGGTGTCGATCCGGATCGCGGTGGTCTCGGAGTTCAGGTACGAGAAGTCCGTCTCCGGGTCGGTGGCATCCTGGATCGCGATCGCGGGCGTCAGCTGGGCCTCCCCGGTCTGGACCATCGCGGCCCGGAGCGAGGACTCCGCGCGCCAGACATAGGTCGCCTTGGCGATGTCGGGCGTCTCGCCCCAGTAGCCGTCGAACGGCTCCAGGACGACCGTCTGGGGCGTGAAGGTTTCCAGCTCGTAGGGCCCGGTGCCGACCGGATCGTTGACCGCCCGGTCGGCCGGCGTCTTCGGCGAAACCATCATCGCGACGCTCAGCAGAGCGGGCAGGATCGGTTCCGCCGTTTCGGTCCGGATCTCCAGGGTGGACTTGTCCACCGGGGTCACCGTCAGCTTCGCGCTGCCGAACTTGGCGATGTTGTTGCAGGTGAAGGCCCCGCTGGTCATCCGCCGGATGGAGAAGGCCGCCGCCTCGGCGTCGAAGTCGGCGCCGTCGTGGAACTTCACGCCGTCGCGCAGGCGAAAGCGCCAGGTCGTGTCGTCGACCCGTTCCCACGACGTCGCGAGCTTGGGCCGGGGCGTCCCGTTCTCCGGGTCGATGACCGTCAACGGCTCGGTGACGTTCTGGTTCAGGATCTGGCCGACATTGGTCATGATGCTGCCGCACGGCTCGAGATTGCCCGGCTGCTCCGGCAGGACGACCGTGATGGCGTCGCCTCCCGTCTGGGCCGCCGCGGGCAGGGCCGCGGACGCCATCAGCATGGCGCAGGCGACGGACAGCACAGTTCTGCGTGTCATGGGATTTCCTCCGTGTTTCTTCTATCTGTTGCCGCCGCCGTCTCCGAAGTCGGATCAGGGGCGGGTTCCGCTCAGCCGGCGGCGCAGGCGACGAGGCTCCGGAGCATGTCCTTCTCCTCGGGCGTGAGATCGGTCAGCGGCGGACGCACCGGGCCGGGGGTGCGGCCGATGATCTCGACGCCGGCCTTGATGATCGACACCGGGTACCCGGCCTGCCGGTCGCGGATCGCCGCGAACGGGAAGAAGAAGTCCTTCAGGATGCCTTCCATGGTGGCGGCGTCGTTGCCGCGCATGGCCCGGTAGAAGCGCTGGGCCAGGTCGGGGACGAAATTGAACACCGCCGAGGAGTAGGTCGTGACGCCGACCGCGTTGAAGGCCTCGGCATAAAGCTCGTGCGTCGGCATGCCGCCGATATAGCAGAGCCGGTCGCCCAGCTTCGCGGTGATCGCGCGCACCGTGTCGATCTGGCCGGTGCCGTCCTTGAACCCGATGAGGTTGGGGCACTCGTCCGCCAGCCGGGCCAGGGTGTCGGCCTTCACCACGGAATTGTCCCGGTTGTAGAGGATGACGCCGAGCCCGGTGGACCGGCAGACCGCCTTGACGTGCCGGTGGATGCCCTCCTGCGGCGCGCCGATCAGGTAGTGCGGCAGGAGCAGCAGCCCGTCGGCCCCGGCTTCCTCGGCCCTTCGGGCAATATCCGTGGCCAGCGCCATGCCGTAGCCGCAACCGGCGATGATGGGAACCTCGCCGGATGCCGCCTTGGCGGTGCGGGTCACGTCGGCGATCTCCTGCGGCGACAGCGAGAAGAACTCGCCGGTTCCGCCGGCGGCGAACAGCGCCGCGGCGCCGAAGCCGGACAGCCACTCGACATGGCGGCCGTAGCTGTCCAGGTTCAGGCGCAGGTCGGCGTCGAAATGGGTGACCGGGAACGACAGCAGGCCCGAGGACAGGCGGGACTTGATTTCAGCGGGAGACATCCACCACCCTTCTCATCATATGACTTTTCCCGAGTCGTATGATGATTACCGGGACCTGTCAAGCCTTATCCGGCCCGGCCGGCGGCGCTTTCGGGCGGGTCAGCGCCCGGTAGCGCTTGATGCCGCCCAGCAGGTGGCGGCGCATCGCCTCGCGGGCGCGCTCGGGATCGCGCGCCCAGATGGCTTCGGCGACCTCGGTATGTTCCGCGAACAGGATCCGGTCCCGGCTCGGCAGCGGATCGACCCCGCCCATGACGCTGCGGAACTTCACCCGGGGAATGATGCGGCGGCCGACATGCTCCAGGAAGGCCTTGAACCGGCCGTTGTTGGTGGCGCGGGCGATCGCCATGTGGAAATCGAAGTCTGCCTGGTCGGTCGGCAGCCCGCGTTCGACCAGCTGGCCGAAGATCTCGAGCTGGGACTGGATCTCCGCCTCCTGGGCGGGAGAGCTGCGCAGCGCCGCGAGGCCCGCCGCCTCGACCTCGATGCCGATGCGGAGTTCCAGTTCCTCGATGATGTCGGAGATCCTGTCGGTCGCCTGGGTGAAGAGCTCGACGCCTTCCGGGTTCCGCCGGGGTCCCAGGACGAAGACGCCGGCGCCGTGGCGTGACTCGACGAGGCCGTCGGCCCGGAGCGCCGCGATGGCCTCGCGGATGACCGTCCGGCTGAAGCCGAAGCGCTCGACCAGCACCGGTTCGGCCGGCAGCTTGTCCCCCGGCGCGTAGTCGCCCTCCTCGATCTCGCGCCGCAGCGCCTCGACCACCTGGGAGCTCAGGGGCTTGCGCCCCCTGGCCCGTGCGACGATCGCCATGTCCCTACTCCCGAACCCGATGCCCGAACCCGATGCCCATGACCGGCCAGCCCCGCCGAACTAGTACTCATCATATGAGTTTGGCGCAAGCCGGCAGATTGATCATACAGCATGCAGGACGAAATATGGGTAGGAAACGCCGGTCCGGCACTCAGGTGCTGGCGCGCTCGATCACCTCGAAGCCGATGTCGATGACCCGGTCGAGGTCGGTCCGGCCTTCCATCCGGGCCAGCAGGGTTTCGGCGGCGATGCGGCCCATGGCCCGCCGGTCTATGCGCACGGTCGACAGCGCGGGGAAGGTATGGGCGGCGAAGTCGAGATCGCCGAAGCCCATGACCGCCAGATCGCCGGGAACCGAGAGCCCGCGCGACAGGGCCTCGGCCAGCGCACCTTGAGCCACGATGTCGGAGCTGCAGAAGACCGCGTCCGGCCGATCATCGGATTCCAGCAGCCGCGCCATGGCCTCGCGGCCCGTCCTGAGGGTGCCCGGGGCCGGTACGGTGACGGTGGCGGCGTCGGCGACGCCCTGCCCGGCTCCGTCGCCGGCAATCGCCGCGCGGAAGCCTTTCCGCCGGAGCATCGCCCGGTCGTCGTCCGCCCCGATCACGGCCAGCCGCCGGTGCCCCTTGGCCAGGAGATGCCGGGCGACCGCCTCCCCTGCCCTCTCGTGAGAGAACCCGACCAGCGCGTCGATCGGGGTCGGCGTGTAGTCCCAGATCTCCACCACCGGGATTCCGGCGGCGAGCAGCCGCCGCCGGGTCGCGTGCGAATGCATGATGCCGGTCAGCAGGATGCCGTCGGGCCGGCGGCCCAGGATCGCGTCCAGCAGGTCGTCCTCGCGGACCGCCGGATATCCCGACAGACCGAGCAGTACCTGGTATCCGGCCTCCGCCAGCTTGTCGGTCAGCGCCTCCACGGTTTCGGCGAACATCGAGCTCGATATGGTCGGGACGATCGCCGCGACCAGCCGGCTGCGCCTGGAGGCGAGTCCGCCGGCGAGCAGGTTGGGCACGTAGCCGGTCCGCGCGATGGCCTGGCGCACGATCTCGATGGTGTCCCGGGTCACCAGTTCCGGCCGGTTGAGCACGCGCGACACCGTGATCGGCGACACGCCGGCCAGCTTGGCCACGTCGCTCAGCGTCACGCTGCCGGATGACCGGCCGGAGGCGTGTCCGCCGCCCGGCCGCTCGGGCGCCGGATTGCCGTCGGCGGCCTTGCGGCGGGGGGACGCGGGGGCGGAACGGGCCACGGGGAGCCTGCCTTGCAAGATGTTCGTCGAACAGATAGCGCTGACATTATCACCGCGCGGCCCCCGATCCAAGCGGTGCCGGTCACCGGCCCAACCCTGCCACAAAAGGCTTTGCATGGTTTCCCGGTACCGTTAACATGACCGTGTTAGCGTTATCATGCCGAGTGCCGGAAAACCCGCGCGGGCAGGCGCGGGAGGGGAAACAGACAATGTCCAGGAAGAAACCCGAAGAGCTCCGCAGCCACCGCTGGTACGGGGTCAAGGACCTGCGCTCGTTCGGGCACCGGTCGCGCACGGCCCAGATGGGCTACGACCGGTCCGACTATGCCGGGAAGCCGGTAATCGCCATCATCAATACCTGGAGCGACATCAACCCCTGCCACACCCATTTCAAGCAGCGGGTCGAGGAGGTCAAGCGCGGCGTCTGGCAGGCGGGGGGCTTCCCCGTCGAGATGCCGGCCATGTCCCTGTCGGAGCCTTTCCAGAAACCGACCACGATGCTCTACCGCAACTTCCTGGCGATGGAGACCGAGGAGCTGCTGCGCTCGTACCCGGCGGACGGCTGCGTGCTGATGGGCGGCTGCGACAAGACCACGCCGGCCTTGCTGATGGGCGCGTTCTCCATGGACCTGCCGACCATCTTCATGCCGGCCGGCCCGATGCTGCGCGGCGACTGGGGCGGCGCCGTGCTGGGCTCGGGCAGCGACAGCTGGAAATACTGGGCCGAGCTGCGCGCCGGCAACATCACCGAGGACGACTGGCAGGGCGTCGAGCAGGGCATCGCCCGCTCCGCCGGCCACTGCATGACCATGGGGACGGCGTCCACCCTGACCGGCGCCACCGAGGCGCTGGGCTTCACGCTGCCGGGCGCCTCCAGCATTCCGGCGCCGGACTCGCGCCACGCCGCGATGGCGACTCTGACCGGCAAGCGCATCGTCGACATGGTCTGGGACGACCTGAAGCCATCCGACATCGTCACGCCGCGGTCCTTCGACAACGCGGTCACCACCGTGCTGGCGCTGGGCGGCTCGACCAACGCGGTGGTCCACCTGATCGCCATGGCCCGCCGCGCCGGGGTGGAGCTGACGCTGGAGCGGTTCGACGAGCTGGCGCGGAAGACGCCGCTTCTCGCCGACATCCGCCCGTCGGGCAAGCACCTGATGGAGGATTTCTACTACGCCGGCGGCCTGCGCGCGATGCTGGCGCGGCTGGGCGGCCTGATCGACCGGGACTGCCGGACCGTCAACGGCCTGACGCTCGGCGCCAACATCGAGGGCTTCAAGGTCTTCGACGACGCGGTGATCCGGCCGCTCGACAATCCGGTGGTCGCGTCGGACAGCCTGGCCGTCCTGCGCGGCAACCTGGCGCCCAAGGGCGCCGTGATCAAGCCGCCCGCCGCGGAGCCCCACCTGCACCGCCATGCCGGCAAGGCCGTGGTGTTCGAGGACTACAACGACATGGCGGCGCGGATCGACGATCCCGACCTGGACGTGGACGCCACCTCGGTGCTGGTGCTGCGCAACGCCGGCCCGCTGGGAGCGCCCGGCATGCCGGAATGGGGCCAGCTGCCGATCCCGAGGAAGCTGCTCCAGCAGGGCGTTCGCGACATGCTGCGGATCTCCGACGCCCGCATGAGCGGCACCAGCTACGGTGCCTGCGTGCTGCACGTGGCGCCGGAATCCTTCGTCGGCGGCCCGCTGGCCCTGGTCAGGGACGGCGACGTGATCGAGCTGGACATCCCCGCCCGCCGGCTGGAACTCCGGGTCGGCGAGGACGAGCTTGCCCGCCGGCGCGCCGCGTGGAAGGCTCCCGCACCCCGGTTCGAGCGGGGCTACGGCGCGATGTTCTCGCAGTTTGTCAGCCAGGCCGACGAAGGCTGCGACTTCAAGTTCCTGGAGACCGGAACCTCCGCGGCCCCCGCCGGGGAGCCGGAGATCCACTGACCGCTCCGCATACCGGGACCGGCAAGCAACAAAACGACGAGGAAACGCCATGGACATGCCCATCAACAGCTTCAAGAAGGCGATCAAGGAAGGCCGCCAGCAGATCGGCCTGTGGTCGAGCCTGTCCAGCAACATCTCGGTCGAGATCCTGGCCGGTTCCGGGTTCGACTGGCTGCTGATCGACACGGAGCACGCGCCCAACGACCTGCCCATGGTCTACGGCCAGCTCCAGGCGGCGGTGGGCGGATCGGCGCACCCGATCGTCCGGCCGCCGTGGAACGACATGGTGACGATCAAGCGCTACCTGGACGCCGGGGTCCAGACCTTCCTGATCCCCTATGTCCAGAACGCCGAGGAGGCCCGGCAGGCGGTCGCCTCGACCCGCTATCCGCCGGACGGGGTGCGTGGGTTCGCCTCCGCCTCCCGGGCGTCGCGCTTCGGCCGGGTCAAGGACTACTACGCCCGGGCGGCGGAGGAGACCTGCGTGCTGGTCCAGGTCGAGACCCGCGAGGCCCTGGGCCACCTGGAGGAGATCGCCGCCGTTCCGGGAGTCGACGGCGTATTCATCGGCCCCGGCGACCTGTCCTCGGACATGGGCTACCTGGGCCAACCCGGCCACCCCGACGTGACCGCGGCCATCGAGGACGCGATCGACAGGATCAAGGCGTGCGGCAAAGCCGCCGGGATCCTGACCGGCGACGAGGCGTTGGCCCGCCGCTTCATCGAGCGCGGCTGCCTGTTCACGGCCGTCGGCTCCGACGTGGGCCTGCTGGCCCGGACCTCCGAACAGCTTGCCGCCAGGTTCAGGAACCCCGCCTGAAACGGCGCTCCGACCTTCGTTCCCTGCCCGGCGGCCGTTCCGCCGGGCAGGAAGAACCATGCCTGAAAGATCCGGGACCCCGACCATGAACACCCTCAAGCCGGAAACGCGCGACAAGCTGAAGACCGTCAGCACTGCGACCCTGGCCACCGCCCTCTTCAAGCGGGGGCTCCGCAACCAGATGATCCAGGACGTCCGGCCGCTCAATCCCGCCAATACCCCGATGGTGGGCGAAGCCTATACGCTGCGCTACATCCCCGCCCGTGAGGACCTGAACCCGATCACGGTGTTCCAGGACCGCGGACATCCCCAGCGCAAGGCGGTGGAGGAGTGCCCGGAAGGCGCCGTCCTGGTGATCGACAGCCGCAAGGATCCCCGGGCGGCGTCCGCCGGATCGATCCTGGTCTCCCGGCTGATGAAGCGCGGCGTCGCCGGCATCGTCACCGACGGCGGTTTCCGGGACTCAGGCGATATCGCGGCACTCGATTTTCCCGCCTTTCACAAGCGGCCGTCGGCCCCGACCAACCTCACCCTGCACCAGGCCATCGACATCGACGTGCCGATCGGCTGCGGCGACGCGCCGGTCTTCCCCCGCGACGTGATCGTCGGCGACGCCGAAGGGGTCATCGTGATCCCGGCCCACATGGCCGAGGAGATCGCCGACGAGGCCGTGGAAATGACGGCGTTCGAGGATTTCGTCACCGAGCAGGTCATGGCAGGACATTCGATCCTCGGCCTCTACCCGGCGACCGAGGAGAAAACCCGCACCCGGTTCGCCGCCTGGCGGAAAGCCAACGGCCGCTGAGAGGGCGATCGGCCTTGGAGGGGATGCCATGTCGAGAGGAGGCTTCCCGCAGGCGGCGCCAGCACGGCTGAGGATTTCCTCGTCGTGCACCGGAAGCAGTTGGACAACATCGGGGCGGCGCAACGATCCCGCGGAGACCCTCGCTTGATCCGGCCGGAACAGGCGGGCCGATGCGTTGGGCCACGGCCCAACCTACGATAGACGGCCCGCATCACCCCTGCTCCGCATCAAACCGTAGGTTGGGTGGTGGCCGAACGCATCGCAGAACCAGGTAGCGGAAGCAACATCTACATTCCCCGGACTTCGCAACGGTTTGGGTTTCTACAGTCGATCAAAATATCTGGTTACCACATAATTTTTTACCAGAGAGACAAACTTTCTCGCTTTGAATCTGTTCGTTTCAAAGTGGTTTTGGGTCAAGCGGTCTATGCAGTTAGACATCACTTGTGCTTGGCGGTTTTTCCCGTGTTCGCAAGACAGCAACATCGCCATTTTGTAAGATTCTCCCGGTCCCCTCTTTTGGAAAATGTTGATGCCTTGGCTTGAATTCTCCATCTCCAGGAACTGTCCGTATAAACAATCTTGGAATGGCGGAGACAGGGCGTAAGCCAACATCGCCGCCTGGAAGTGAAGATCCTCGATCGGAAGTCAGCTCTCTTTCGCTTGGCACCACACGAAACCGAGGATTGCTAAAAATTCAGCGCCTTACCGGACCGAAGCGGTCAAATGGCCCGAGATTTCCTTTGCGATCAAGAGATTTAGTTGAAAAAGAGAGGGATGATGACCAAAGGATCCGACCTGCTGGTCGCAGCGCTTGAGAACGAGGGTGTCGATTTCATCTTCGGCGTACCCGGCGAGGAGAATCTCGACGTCGTCGAATCTTTGCGCAAATCGCGCATCAAGCTTGTCCTCACGCGGCACGAGCAGACGGCGGCGTTCATGGCGGCGACCCATGGGCGTCTGACCGGCCGGCCGGGAGTGTGCATCTCGACACTCGGTCCCGGCGCGCTGAACCTCGTGACCGGCGCCGCCTATGCCTATCTCGGCGCCATGCCGATGATCCTGCTGACGGGTCAGAAGGGCATCATGACCAGCCGGCAGGCCCGCTTCCAGATCGTCGACATGATCGCGACGATGCGGCCGCTGACCAAGTCGACCCGCCAGATCGTGAGCACGGGCTCCATCCCCACCCTGGTGCGGGACGCTTTCCGCGTGGCCATGGAGGAGCGGCCGGGGCCGGTCCACCTGGAGCTGCCGGAAGACATCGCGGGCGAGGAGGTTCCCGATCTTCCCATGGTGCCGCCCCATCCGATCGAACAGCCGGTAGCGCCGCCGTCCGCCCTCGACCGCGCGGCCGAGATGATCCTGAAGGCGGAGCGGCCACTGGTGATGCTGGGCGCCGCCTCCAGCCGCCCGCGCCTGAGCGCCGGATTGACGGACTTCATCGCCCGCACCCAGATACCCTTCTTCAACACGCAGATGGGCAAGGGCACCGTGGCTGGCGGCCACAATCTCTACATGGGCACGGCGGCTCTCTCGGAGCGGGACTACGTCCACGAGGCGATCGACCGGGCCGACCTGATCATCACCATCGGTCATGACACGATCGAGAAGCCGCCGTTCCTGATGGGTCGTGACGGGCCGCAGGTGATCCACATCAGCTATACGCCGGCCAATGTCGAACAGGTCTATTTCCCGCATGCCGAGGTGGTCGGCGACGTCGGCCCCAGTCTGGCGCTGCTGTCCGAAAGGCTCGAGGGCAAGCTGAGATCGGCATCCGCCCTGACTTCGCTCCGGGAGGGAATCCTGTCGCGGATCACCGATCGCGCCACGGAAGGCCGCTTCCCGCCGACGCCGCAGCGGATCGTCCACGATGTCCGCCGGGTCATGCCGGAGGACGGCATCGTCGCCCTCGACAACGGCATGTACAAGATCTGGTTCGCCCGCAACTACCGCACCTGGGTCCCCAACACCGTGCTGCTCGACAACGCGCTGGCGACCATGGGGGCGGGCCTGCCCTCGGCGATGATGGCGGCCATGCTTCATCCCGACCGGCGCGTGCTGGCGGTATGCGGTGACGGCGGGTTCATGATGAACTCCCAGGAGCTGGAAACCGCCGTCCGCCTGAAACTGAACCTCGTCGTCCTGATCCTCGACGACAACGGCTACGGCATGATCCGCTGGAAGCAGGCGGTCGACAGTTTCTCCGACTGGGGCCTGACCTTCGGCAACCCTGACTTCGTCAAATACGCGGAAGCTTATGGCGCCAAGGGATCGCGGGTCGAAGCGACCGAGGATCTGGTGCCGGCGCTCGAAGCGGCGTTCAAGGGCGGCGGCGTGCATCTCGTCACCGTCCCGATCGATTATTCGGAGAACATGCGGGTGCTGGTGGACGAGCTCAGGGCCGCCTACCACGACCCGCGCGCCGATGGAACCGACTCCGAAAGGTCGATGGGATGAAGATCAAAGCCGCCGTGCTGGGCGCCATGGGCGCCACCGCGCCCTATGAAACCTCGAAGCCGCTGGCGATCGAGGAACTGGAACTCGACCTTCCCGGACCGGGCGAGGCGCTGATCCGGATCAAGGCCGCGGGCCTGTGCCATTCCGACCTTTCGGTGATCAACGGCGACCGGCCGCGCCCCTTGCCGATGGCGCTCGGGCACGAGGCGGCCGGCATCGTGGAGGAGGTCGGACCCGGGGTCCACGACCTCGCGCGGGGCGACCATGTGGTCTGCGTGTTCGTCCCCTCCTGCGGCCATTGCGGCCCCTGCGCCGAGGGCCGGCCCGCCCTGTGCGAGCCGGGCGCCGCCGTGAACGGCGCCGGGACGCTGCTTTCCGGGGCGAGCCGGCTGCACCGGGCCGACGGCACGACGGTCCGCCATCATCTCGGCATCTCCGGCTTCGCCGACTACGCCACCGTCTCCCGCCACTCGCTGGTGAAGATCGATCCGGACCTGCCGCTGGAGGAAGCCGCCCTGTTCGGCTGCGCCGTGCTTACCGGCGTCGGGGCGGTCGTCAACACGGCACGCGTCCAGGCCGGCGCCTCGGTGGCGGTGATCGGCCTGGGCGGCGTCGGGCTGTGCTCGCTGCTCGGCGCCGTGGCGGCCGGCGCGCGCGAGATCGTCGCCATCGATCTCGCCGACGACAAGCTGGCCTTCGCGCGGGAACTGGGCGCCACCGCGACCTTCAGCGCCAAGGACCCGGACTGCGCCGAACAGGTCAGGAGCGCCACCGGCGGCGGGGTGGAATTCGCGTTCGAACTCGCCGGCTCGGTCCGGGCGCTCGAACTCGCCTACAGGATCACCCGCAGGGGCGGCACGACGGTGACCGCCGGCCTGCCGCCGCCGAACGCCACCATGCCGCTGCCCGCGGTCAACCTCGTGGCGGAGGAGCGGACGCTCAAGGGCAGCTATATCGGCACGGCGGTACCCAGCCGGGACATCCCGCGCTTCATCCAGCTCTATCGGCGCGGCCGGCTGCCGGTCGACCGGCTGATGACCGGGATATTGACGCTGGACGAGATCAACCAGGGCTTCGACCGGCTGCACGACGGCACCGCGATCCGGCAGGTCGTGAAACTCTGAGAGCGAACGGGCGATGCTGCGGCGACCCTGGAGGAAACCATGCCGATACGGGACAAGGTGGTCAATGCTGACGAGGCGGTCGCCATCATCCGCTCGGGCGACATGGTCGCCACGTCGGGCTTCGTCGGCGTCGGCACGCCCGACGCTATCTTCGCGGCGCTGGAAAAGCGGTTCCTGGCCAGTGCCGAGCCCAGGGACCTGGGCCTCCTGTTCGCGGCGGCGCCCGGCGACGGCAAGGATCGCGGGCTCAATCGCCTGGCCCATCGCGGGTTGATCCGGCGCGCGGTCGGTGGGCACTGGTCGCTGGTGCCCAAGCTGGGCAGGATGGCCGCCGACGACCTGATCGAGGCCTGGAACCTGCCGCTCGGCTGCATCTCGCAGCTTTTCCGCGAAATCTCCGGACGGCGCCCCGGCCTGCTGAGCCGGGTCGGGCTCGGCACCTTCGTCGATCCGCGCCGGGGCGGCGGCAAGCTAAATCAGATCAGCACGCGGGATCTCGTCAGGGTGATGGAGATCGACGGGCGGGAGTGGCTGTTCTACGAGGCCATCCCGGTCGATGTCGCCATCCTTCGCGGCACCACCGCCGACCCCGACGGCAATATCAGCATGGAGCGCGAGGCGCTGGTCCTGGACAACCTGGCGATCGCCATGGCGGCCAAGGCGAGCAAGGGTTTCGTCATAGCGCAGGTCGAACGCCTGGCGGCCACGGACGCCCTGCCGGCAAGGCAGGTCGTGGTGCCGGGCGCGCTGGTCGATTGCGTCGTCCTGGCTCCCCCGGAGCATCACGTCCAGACCTACGCCACCGCCTACAGCCCGGCTTTCTCCGGCCAGTTGCGGGTGCCGATGGACCGGATTCCACCCCTCCCCCTGGACGAACGGAAGATCATCGCCCGCCGTTGCGCGATGGAGCTTCCCATGGGCGGCGTGGTCAATCTGGGCATCGGCATGCCCGAGGCCGTGGCCGCCGTGGCGAGGGAGGAGAACCTGCTGGATCAGGTGACGCTCACCGCCGAACCCGGCATCTTCGGCGGCATACCGCAGGGCGGGCTCGATTTCGGCGCGGCGCTCAACCCCTCGGCGATCATCGCCCAGAACCAGCAGTTCGACTTCTACGACGGCGGCGGACTGGATCTCGCCTGCCTCGGCATGGCGCAGGCCGACGCCCGGGGCAACGTCAATGTCAGCCGGTTCGGCGACCGGTTCGCGGGTGCCGGCGGCTTCATCAACATCACGCAGAACGCCAGGGCGCTGGTCTTCGCCGGCGCCTTCACCGCCGGCGGACTGCGGATCGAAACGGGCGACGGCAGCCTTCGCATCGCCCGGGAGGGGCGCAGCCGCAAGTTCGTGGCGGCGGTCGAGGAGGTGACCTTCAACGGAGGCTTGGCGGCAGCCGCCGGGCAGCGGGTGCTCTACGTCACCGAACGATGCGTTTTCCAGCTGACGCCGGCCGGCCTGGCTCTGGTGGAGGTGGCTCCGGGCATCGATCCGGAGCGGGACATCCTGGCCCTGATGGATTTCCGCCCGATCATGACCGACCCCAAGCCCATGGACGACCGGCTGTTCCGCACCGCGGCGATGGGTCTCGACGCCATTCTGCTCAACCGCCCGCTGGCGGAGCGCTTCACCCTCGATGCCACCCGGTCGATGCTGTTCATCGACCTGACCGGCTACCGCGTGCGGCGGGAGGAGCAGGTCGAAGCGGTGCGGGAACAGGTGAGGTCGATGATCGAGCCGCTCGGGCGGAAGGTCTCGGCGGTGATCGACTATGACGGATGCGTCATCGATCCCGTGATCGCCGGGACCTGGTTCGATATGGTGCGCGACGTCCATGCCCGCTTCTACGACAAGGCGTCCCGCTACACCACCAGCGCGTTCATGCGCTTGAAGCTTGGCGACGAGTTGCGGCGGCGCGAAATGGCGCCGCACGTTTTCGAGGCCGCCGGCCGGCCGGCCGTCGAATGAGGTCGGGTTCGTCGAGAAGGGCCGGTGCCGGCGGTCCCGGCGTCCGGACATCCCCCCTGGCACCAGGAGAAGATCCCATGACCGCCTCCCTTGGAAACGGGATGATCGTCGAGAAGAAGGTGTTCGAGCTGCAGCACTTCACCACGTCCCGCGGGGCTACGCTCAAGTCCGTCCGGGTCGGCTGGGAAAGCTACGGCGAACTGAATGCCGACGGGTCGAACGCCGTTCTCGTCACGCACTTCTTCTCCGCGACCAGCCACGCGGCTGGCAGGTATTCGCCCGCCGATGAGGCGCCCGGCTATTGGGACGCCATCATCGGGCCGGGCAAGGCGATCGATACGGACCGCTACTTCGTCCTGTCCTCCGACACGCTCGTCAACATCAACGTCAACGATCCCAAGGTCACGACGACAGGCCCCGCCTCGATCGATCCGGACACGGGAAAGCCCTACGGGATGAGCTTCCCGGTCGTCTCGATCCGCGACTTCGTCACTGTCCAGAAGGCCTTGGTCGAGAGCCTGGGCATCTCGAGGCTCAAAGCCGTGGTCGGTCCCTCGATGGGCGCGCTACAGGCCTACGAGTGGGCCACGGCATATCCCGACATGGTGGAGCGGATCGTTCCCGTCATCGGTGCTGCGGGCGGCGACCCGTTCCTGATCGCGTGGCTCGACATCTGGGCGCAGCCGATCCGCCTGGACCCCAACTGGCGCGGTGGCGACTACTACGGCGGGGAACCGCCGACGGAAGGCGCCAGGCTTGCCTTGAAGACCATCATGCTGCACGCCAGCCAGGCGGGATGGGCGGGCGGGTTCGGCAAGGAACCCGCCCTGCCGGGAAGCGATCCGGCGGATGCGCTCGCCAACCGGTTCAAGATCGAGGAATTCATCGACAAGGCCTGCGCGCTGCGGGCACCCGTCGTCGATGCCAACACGCTGCTCTACATGGTGCGGGCAAATCAACTCGCCGGGGCCGACCCCGCCCGGATCAGAACGCCGACGCTGATCGTCTACTCACCGAGCGACCTTGTTTTTCCGCAGCCCTGGATCGAGCGGACGGCGGCGGCGATCGCGGCGAACGGCACCCCGGTCGAGACGTTTGCCATCGGCGGCCCCAACGGGCATCTGAACGGGGTCTTGCATATAGCCCAGGCTGCGCCCCAAATCGCGGCTTTCCTGGCGGAATGACATTCCGCCAGACGCCGGTGCAGCGGGATCGGCCTTGATGCGGCAGGCCCGGCGGTTCCTCCCCGCCCACCCACTCGCCGCGATGTTTCGGGCCAGAGCCCGACGCTTGAAACAGTTGTCCCGGCCGGGTACACCTGATCGGGCACCGCTCGAGTGCCGCCGACCACCGTGGCATATCGCACCGACGCATTCGGAGTCGTGAAATGGCTATTCGCCAGACCACGGTCTATGACCTCCGATATTCATGGATCGCCGCCCGAAACAGTCGCAGGGCACCAAGTATAATGATCCATACCTGAAATGCACCCTGACGTGTCCGGCAGTAGCGATGCTACATTGATTGCCCAGAGGGCGATCGTGAAGGATGATCACAATACTGGCTGCGACGGCGTACCGGCGCTTATTCTTCCGTCGTTGGTTGACCTACATGGCCGTGAAGGCGGATATCTGGATGATGGCATGATCCTGCGGATCGGAGCGGAGCGGGCTCCCCGGAAGCGGCCGCGGAAACGGCGGGCCGCCGCGCGATGAAGGTCGCCAACGCGCATCTTGCCGCCGTCGTCGCCTCATCCCCCGACGGCATCATCAGCTTCGCCCCCGACGGCACCATCCTGACCTGGAATCCCGGGGCGGAGCATATCTTCGCCTGCACGTCGGAAGAAGCGGTCGGAAAACCGGCGGGGTTTCTGATGCCGGACGCCGATGCCGACGCCTTCCGGCGGCGCTTCGACCAAGTGACGCGGGGAGAGACCATAAGCTTCGAGACGGCCGGCCGGCGCCGGGACGGCCGCCTTGTCGACGTGGCGGTGACACTCGCGCCGATGCAGGTCGGCGACGGATCGATCGTCGGCGTCTCCGCGATCTGCCGCGACGTCACCGGGCACCGCCGCATGGAGGCGGAGTTGAGGACACGCGAGCGGCAGATCCTGGCCTTCTTCGAGCAGGCCACCGCCGGCCTCGCGATCTGCGCCCCCGACGGTCGTTTCCTCGCCGTCAACGACCGCTACTGCCAGGTTGTCGGCCGCCCGCGCGGGGAACTGCTCGGCCTGCGCATGCACGACGTCACGCATCCCGACGACCTGCCGCGCAACGCCGCCTTCTACCGGCGCCTTGTGGACGGCGGCGAGGCGTTCGAGATCCAGAAGCGCTATGTGAGGCCGGACGGCTCTACCGTGTGGGTCGACAACAGCGTCAGCGCGATCCGCGACGACGCGGGACGGCCGGTGTCGGTGATCGCGGTTTCGACCGACCTGACCGATCGCCGGCGGGTCGAGGCGGCGCTGCGGGAAAGCGAGGCGCGGTTCCGGCACATGGCTGATTCGGCGCCGGCCCTGATCTGGATGACGGATGTCCAGGGGAGCCTCACCTTCGCCAACATGCACTACGACTACCTGTTCGGCCGGCCGGCCGCCGACATGCTCGGCGACGGCTGGGCCAAGATCGTCCTGCCGGAGGACCTGGAGCCGCACACCAGGGCCTTCTCCGCGGCCTTCCGGGCCAGGGCGCCGTTCCGGCACGAGACCCGGGTCCTGGACCGCCATGCCCGGGTTCGCTGGCTGCGGTGCGAGGGCGTCCCCCGCTTCGACGACCACGGCGAGTTCCTCGGCTACACCGGCTGCAACCTGGACATCACCGACGCGAAGCTGGCCCGCGACGAGCTGGAGCGGCGGGTGGCGGAACGCACCGAGGCCCTTGCCGAAAGCGAGCGGCGTTTCCGGACCATCTTCGACTCCGCCTTCCAGTTCATGGCACTGCTCACGCCGGACGGCACGGTCGAGGAGGTGAACCAGACCGCCATGGCCTGGAGCAGGATCGGGCCGGAGGACATCGTCGGGCGGCCGTTCTGGCTCGCCGCGCCGATGCGCGACGATCCGGCGCTCCAGGCGGTGGTCCGCGACGCGGTCCGGCGGGCCGCGGCCGGCGAGGTGGTGCGCGGGGAGCACGAGATGCGCGGAGCGGGCGACGTGCGCGCGGTCGTCGATTTCTCGGTCAAGCCGGTTCTCGACGGCGCCGGCCGGCCATACCACCTCATCGCCGAAGGGCGCGACGTCAGCGAGCAGAGGCGCGCCTCCGAGCAGCTGCGCCAGGTCCAGAAGATGGACGCCATCGGCCAGCTCACCGGCGGCGTGGCCCACGATTTCAACAACCTGCTCCAGGTTCTCTCGGGCGGGCTCGGCATGCTCGACCGGCAGATGGATCCGGCCCGCCGCCAGCGGCTGCTAGACGGCATGCACCAGGCCGTCGAGCGCGGCGCTTCCCTCACCCGCCAGCTGCTGGCGTTCTCGCGCCGCCAGCCGCTCCGGTCCGAGCCGGTCGACCTGGCATGGCGGATCGACGGCATGCGCGAGTTGCTCGACCGCTCGCTGCGGGGCGACATCCGGATCGAGACCCGCTTCCCGCCCGGCCTGTGGCCCGTCGAGGCGGACCCGGGCGAACTGGAGCTCGTCGTGTTGAACCTCTGCGTCAATGCCCGAGATGCCATGCCGGATGGCGGCATGATCACCATCCAGGCAGTGAACGCTCCTGGCCTGGACGACGGCGGCCTGCGCGGCGACTTCGTCCGGCTGAGCGTCACCGACGACGGGACCGGGATGACGCCCGAGGTCGCGGCCCGCGTGTTCGAGCCGTTCTTCACGACCAAGGACGTGGGCAAGGGATCGGGCCTCGGCCTGGCCCAGGTGTTCGGCTTCGCGCAGGCCTCGGGCGGCCGGTCGGCACTCGACACCGCTCCCGGCCGGGGCACCACCGTGATGGTGCTGCTGCCAAGGTCGGAGAAGAGCCCGGCCCTGCCGGCCCGCCGCCTTGTCGACCCCGGAGTGCCGCGGGAGGCCGCGGCGCCGGGTCATGTCCTGCTGGTGGAGGACAGCGACGAGGTCGCGGCGCTGGCCGAGGAGATGCTGACCTCGCTGGGCTACGAGGTGACGCGGGTCGCGAGCGGCGCGGCGGCGCTCGGCGCCCTGGCGGACGGCCGCGCGGTCGACGCGGTGTTCTCCGACGTCATGATGCCCGGCGGCATGAGCGGCGTCGCCCTGGCGCGTGAACTCGGGCTCCGCCGGCCGGACCTTCCCGTGCTGCTCACGACGGGCTTCGAGGCGTCGGCCGGCGATGCCATCAGGGAGGGTATCCAGGTCATCGCGAAACCCTACGGGATGGCCAGCCTCGCCGCGGCGCTGGAGGCGGCGATCGGAGGACGCAACGGGGCTTAGACGCCAGGCGCCGAACCCCCGGGAGGACCGATCGACCTGAAGGACCCTCCCGGTCCGGAATCCCCGGGCGTCAGCGCTGCGCGTCCGGATCGGCAGGCTCCCCGTCGCCGCCGCCGGTGGGCTGGAAGGGCTTTCCGAAGAAAGGCGAGGTGATCAGGAAGTCGGCCGTCGTGCGGTTGGTCGCCAGGGCTACGTTGTAGAGCGTCGAGAGGCGGGTGAGCGCCTGGACGTCGGCGTCGTGCGGGTGGGGCGACAGGGCGTCGGTGAAGAACAGCAGGATGTCGAGGGCGCCGTCCGCGATCATGGCGCCGACCTGCTGGTCGCCGCCGAGCGGGCCGGACTTCAGGGCGGTCACCCGGAGTTCGGGGCATGCCTCCTTGATCTTGGTCCCGGTCGTCCCGGTGGACCAGAGCTGGTGCGCCGTGAGGGTCCCGGAATTGTGCCGGACCCAGGCGAGGAGCTGGTCCTTCATGGAATCATGGGCGACCAGGGCGATCCGTTTCGAGGCTTCCATCATGTCTCCGGTTCAGGGTTGTCGGGGGTGTCAACAGCCGGACCGGCGTTCGACGTCAGCCGGTCCGCGGATTTCCCCGAAAGAGCGGATTCCCGGCGAGCTCCTCCGGCGTGGCGTCGGATCGCGGGCCGACATGGGGCTCCCGGCTTCGGCGGACCGGCTTCCTTACCCGTCGAACCCCCTCATGCCGCCGTGCCCGCCACCCTGCGCATCTGCTCGATGGCGCTCCGCATCAGCCTCAGGATCTCCTGCTTGATCTCGTGATCGGTGGCGAAGACGGCGGCCAGCCAGACCAGGCCCGTCATGACGGCGGCGCCGAGAAGCGGAACGACGGTGTTTCCCGGGCCGATGCCGCCCCAGAAATAGACCGCCGCCGGGGGGACGGAGGTGATGGCGGCGACCAGCGCGCTCTTGCGCACCGCCCGGGCGACCTGCCCTGCCCGGACATTGATGACCTTGCCCAGGAACATGTAGGACAGGACCAGGCCGGCCGTGGCGGAGAGGATGGTCGTGCCGGCCACGGCCACGAGGCCGAAGGGAGCGGCGGCGATGACCATAAGGAACGTGGGCGGATAGAGGATGATCTGGTAGCGGAAGGCCGCCCTGGCGTGCCCGCAGGCCTCCAACGTCATGTTGTTCATGCTGTGGAGCAGCGCGATGCCGTAGGCGACGCAGAAGATCTGCGCCACCGGCACCGCGGCATACCACTGGTCCCCGAACAGGATGTCGATGATCGGGAAGGCCATGAAGCCCATGAAGATGTAGCTCGGCCAGCCGATCGCGGTCAGGAGGCCGAGCACTTGCAGGAAGGACTTGCCCACATCGCTTCCATCGCGCGACTGGCGCGCGAACAGGGCGCCCGCCACCGGCATGATGAAGGCCATGATCGCCTGCTGGAACAGCGTGATCAGGCTGCGGCCCTTGCCCAGCAGGGCCACGGCGCTGAGCCCCAGCATGCGGCCGATGACGATCTCCGTCCCGTTGGGGCCGAAGGCCACGATGAAGTTCGAGCCCACGGAGTAGGCGCCGAACGAGACGATCCGCCGGGCGTGCCGCAGGCTCGGGCGTATCCCGATCAGGTCCGGACGGGCCGCCAGGCTGCCCGCCACGTTCACCACGGTGCCGACCAGGGTCCCCCAGGCCATGCTCATGTACCCCGCGCCGAGCAGGGCGAACAGGATCGTGGACAGGGCATAGGCGAAGCTCACCGCGACGTTGATCTTCATGATGCTCACGAAGAGCATGTCGCGCTTCAACAGGGGGATCGCCAAGCTGCCCAGCGGGATCAGCAGGAAATTGACCGCCAGGACCAGGGTCACGGACCTGACGCCCGGCTCGTTGAAGAAATCGGCCACCAGCCCGCTGGACAGGGCCAGCACGGCGGCGGCCGTCCAGCCGAACAGGAGCGCCAGCCCGTAGGCGCTCCGCAGGATCCCGGCATCCAGATTCCTCTCCTGCAGGAGATAGGCCCCGATCCCGAAATCCCGCAGGGTATGCAGGAATCCCACGAACGCCATGCATACCGAGAAGATGCCGATCTCCTGGGGCGTGAGCAGGCGCGCCAGGATGATGATGGAGACGAAGGATATGCCGGCGGCGCTGTAGCTGTTGAGGAACTGGATGAAGAGCGAGCGGCGGACGGACATTCAGGTCATCCCCACGCTCTCGGCCCGGCGCGCATCGCCGGCCGGCATGCCCGCGGAAAGTCCGGCGTCCCGCGCGGCGCCGCCCCGGGCCAGGGACATCAGCACGGTCTCGACCCGGTCGATCGCGGCACCCCATCGGAACCTCTCCGCGTAGGCGCTGATCCTGGCCGGCTCGAACCTGGACCGGGCCGCCTGGAAGCGCCGGATCCCCTCGGCGATGGATCGGGGATCCGACTCCCCGATCAGTATCCCGGTCTCGCCGTCCCGCACGGCGTCGACGGCTCCGCCGCTCCGGCTGCACAGCACCGGGACCCCGCCCGCGATGGCCTCGATATAGACGATACCGAATCCCTCGACGTCGGTCTCCGAGGCGTTGCCCGCCAGGACGAACAGGTCGGCGTCGCGGTAGGCGGCGAGGAGCCGGGCCTCATCCGCCCGTCCCGTGAAGTCCACCACGTCCCCGATCCCCAGCTCGCCGGCCAGGGCCTCCAGGCGGAGCCTGTCGTTTCCGTCGCCCACCACCGTGTATCGGATGTCCGTCTCGCGCCTAAGCATACCGACGGCGCGCAGGACGCCGTCGACGTTCTTGCGCCGGTTATGGGTATCCAGCCTGGATACCGTCAGGAGCCTGAGGGTTCCGCCGGCGGCAGGCGTCCGGGTCTGGAAGAACTTGTCCTCGACCCCGGGATGGACGATGACGGTCCGCTCGATGCCGAGGCCGAACCTTCGGACGACCAGGTTCCTGGAATGCTCGCTGATGGGCAGCACGGCGGCGGCGCGGGAAAGCCCCTCGCGGAGGACCCGTCGGCGCCACGCCTGCCTGAGGGGATGGGCATACCGCCAGACATGGGGCTTCCCCTCCAGCAAGTCGATCTGGCGGGGATAATCGATCACCCAGGGCGTCAGGAAGTCGTTGCCGTTGCAGACCACCGCCATCGGCTTCCGAAGCCGGCCCGCGAGCGCGCCGTACCCGGCATTCATCGCCAGCCAGACATCGACGTCGGCATCGGCCGCCGCCAGTGGCCGCAGGTCGTGCCCGATGTCGGCGGCGAGGACCGGTTCGGTGGACAGGCCCGGCGCCGGATACCCCTGGTTCCCGCGCGTGTACACGACGAGGTCGTGGCGCCGGGACAGCCCCTGCGCCAGGTTGAACGCCATCACCTGCATGCCGCCGATCGCCGGCGGGAATTCGGTGGATATCATGCCGATCTTCATGTCATCCCCGATGGGATAGGAGCGGGCTTCGGTCGAAGGCTCGTCACCGCCGGCAGACCGCCATCAGGTCCAGCGCCTTGTCGAGGCCGTCGTCACGGTAGTAGATGCTCCCGCCGGCCAGCCTTTTCCTGTCGGCCGGCGTCAGGGTGCCCTTGGCCGGGCCGCCGGCGGCCGGCGCGCCGTCCCGCCTGGTGCGGATATACTCGACGGCCCGCGCCGGCAGGACCGCCTTCACCGCGGCCGCGATCGCGTCGCGGATCGGCTCCGGGACCGGCTGCGCGGCCGGCCGGCCGGCGCGCTGCGCCTCGCGCGCCTGCGTCAGGGCTCGCTGGCAACGGTTGAACTCCGTCGCGTAGAGCTCCTCCGACGCGTACAGCCCCCTGATCCGCACCTCGGCGAAGAACGGCGCCACGGTCTCCTTAAGGTGTTCCGGCGTGAACTCCTGGACATGGAACCGGTTCCAGGGCCGCATCCCGGGATCCAGCCTGATCCTGGCGTTCGGGGTCGTGAAGACCGCGAGGCCGCCCGGCTTCAGGACGCGGCGGATCTCTCGCAGGTAGGGCTCCATCTCGACGATATGCTCGATCACCTGGAAGCTGGTGATCAGGTCGAAGCTGTCCGCCTCGAACGGCAGATCCTGTCCGCTCACCTGCCTGTAGTCGAGATTGTCGGCGCTGAAGCGCCTCCTCGCATCGTCGAGGGCCTCGGCGGAGACATCGACGCCGACGACCCGGTGGCCATGCCGGCTCAGCTCGAAGGAGCCGTAGCCGTTGTTGCAGCCCAGGTCGAGCACCCGGCCGGCGGGCACCAGCGCGGCGGCTTCCCTGTAGGCATGGCTGTGCATGAGGTGCAGGCCGTATGCCTCCGCCGTCTTGAATTCGTCGAAAAACTCCATCGGATGCTGATTGGCATGCAAATCGATATGATCGCGAGCGGAGATCTGTGCGTCCATTGCCTCGGCGTCCACCTGCAAAATTGTATCCACCGGCTCCGGCGGTCCGGAAATAGAGTGGATTAGTCTAAAAACTATCCTTTGAGGATGTCCCGACTCACCCTAATGAGGCGGTCCCGGACCGCAAATGGCGCAGCCGATTCCGGCGAGCCTGAAACGAGTTAACACCAGGATGCGGGGACTTCCGGGCAGGCGGGGCGCCGGCCACCGGCGCAAGCGTCAGCCCGGGGCCGCCAGGAGTCCTCCGGCCAGGAACCGGAACGCCTCGACGGCCTTGGGAAGGACATCCTCCGGATGGTCGCTGGCGGCCACCCAGAGCGCGGCGTTCAGCGCCGCCCCGTTCAGAAGCCGGGCCGCCGCTTCGGCGTCCACGGGCTTGACGATTCCCTGCGCGATCAGTTCCTCCACCTTATGCAGCGTCGTCCGGAGGCAGCTGTCCTGGCTGGGCCACTGCGACGGATCGCCCAGGAACGCCGGGCCGTCGAGCAGCACGATACGCTGGACCTCGGGTTCCAGCGCCATCTCGATGTAGGCGGCGCCCTCCGCCAGCAACGCCTCCCAGCCGTTCCCGGCCCGCTCGCCGGCGGCGCCGGCACGCGCCGCCATCTCCGCGTCCATCTGGCTGACCACCGCCTGCAGAAGCCCCCGCTTGTCCCCGAAGTTGTGGTAGAGCGCCCCGCGCGTCAGCCCGGCCCTGGCCGTCAACTCATCCATCGAGGCGGCCGCATACCCCTTTTCGGCAAAGGCCTCGCGCGCGGACTTGATCAATTTGGCGCGGGTCTCCTCCATCATTTCGGAACGTCGCTTACCGGCCACTTGTATCCCCCCTCAATCCACATACGCCTCGTATGTGGATGTTGACATACGGGCCGTATGCATGATGTAGTTCACATACGGGGCGCATATCAACCCACGTCCCGACCGTGAAATCAAAAGTTGGCCGGTCCACGTTGGATGGGCCGCCCTTCCGCAATGAGGAACAAGACAATGACCCGACGCGAAGCCATCGTTCCGGCCAATCGCCACGCGCTTTACGAGATGCACCGCTACTCGGCGGCGATCCGCTCAGGCGATTTCCTGTTCGTCTCGGGCCAGGTCGGCAGCCGCCCGGACGGATCACCGGAGCCCGACTTCGAGCAACAGGTGCGAACGGCTTTCGACAATCTCGTGAACGTCCTCGAGGCCGCCGGTTGCACCCTCGAAGACGTCGTGGACGTCACCACCTTCCATACCGACCCGGCTGCCCAGATCGAGACCGTCATGGCGGTGCGCGAGAAAGCCATCGGTGGGCCGCCTTATCCGAACTGGACGGCGGTGGGAGTGAACTGGCTGGCGGGCTTCGATTTCGAGATCAAGGTCATCGCCCGCATTCCCGAAGGTGCCTGAGCGACCCGATTCGCTCGCCCAAGCAGGAACGTTCAAGAAAACGCCTAAGTAAAGAATAAGTAAACGCCCTGTATTTGTCCCCGTGTCACAGAAATGGTTTAGCTGCGCGGAACGTTCGGGTTTGACGACACGCCGCCCTTTGATCATCCAAATGGGTACCTCTTTTGATGATCAAAGGTCTTCCCCGATGCCCTACAGCGCCACCTCCATCTCCACCGCGGCGGCCAGCGTGGTCCCCTACGAGACGGCCAAGCCCACAGCCTTCCTATGGGTATCGCCCGGCGGCAGCGATGCCGGGACCGGGACCGCCTCATCGCCGTTCAGGACCATCCAGGCCGCCGTGTCCAAGGCGAAGCCCGGCACCGCCGTGATGGTCAAGGAAGGGGTCTATGCCGAGAACGTCAAGATCGGCGTCAGCGGCACCGCCGACAAGCCGATCTGGATCGTCTCGGCCGACGGCCAGGGAAAGGCCGACATCAAGGCGGCCAACCCCGGCCTGCCGGCGATCTACGGCTACGGGCCGGACAACATCGTCATCAAGGGTTTCGAGCTGATCGGCGGCACCGAGGGCGTCAAGATCACCCAGGGCGGCACATCGCTCACCGATTTCGCCAACAACATCGTGATCGAGCAGAACATCGTCCACGGCCAGACCACGGACGGCATCAAGACGGCCCAGACCGTCAACTCGGCGGTCACCGGCAACACCGTCTACGGGATCCGCGGCGAGGAGGGCATCGACGACGTCTACATGCGGAACGGCATCATCGCCCACAACAAGGTCTACGATGTCGTCGGGCTTTCCGGCATCGTCGCCAAGGCCGGTTCGGAAAACGTCAAGATCCTGAACAACCATCTCTACCAGGTGCCCGACGGCATCCTGGTCGGCGGCTTCGCCGGCAACCAGGGCTCGACCTGGCCCGGCACGCTCCGCTACGAGGCCAAGGGCTTCACCGTCTCCGGCAACAAGGTGGATACCGCCTCCAAGCACGCCGTCAACGCCTATGGAGCCATCGACAGCGTCATCAAGGGCAACTACTTGGCGTCCTCCGGCCCGGGCTCGGTGGTCAATGTCGGCACCGACAACCTGGGCTATGCCAGCAAAAACGTCCAGCTGATCGATAACATCGTGTCCAAATCCTCCTGGCTGTCGGCCAAGTCCGGGGCGGTCAGCGTCAATACCGGCAACAAGGTCGGCGGGACCTTCGACGGGTCCAAGGCCGGTCCGGACGGGCTGGTGATGTACGGCGCCTCCACGGCCCAGCCCGCGCCCGTCCCGCCCGCCCTGCCGATCGACAGCCGCACCTTCGACTGGAAGGCCGGGGCCGCCGCCACGGGCACCGTCACCGGCACCGCCGCGGCGGACAAGCTGACCGGAACCTCCGGCCATGATCGCATCGACGGCCGCTCGGGGGCCGATACCATGGCGGGCTTGGCGGGCGACGACCACTATGTCATCGGCTCCAGGCTCGACGTCGTCGTGGAGAAGGCCGGCGAAGGCCGGGACACGGCTCAGGTCTACGCCACCGGCTACACCCTGGCCGCCAACGTCGAGAACCTGGTGATCTCGGCGTCCGCGGGCTCGGTGGTGGTCGACAACGGCCTGGACAACATGCTGACCGGCGGCGCCGGCGCCGACACCTTCACCTTCGTGGCGAACCACGGCAACGACCTGGTCGTCGGGTTCAAGCCGGGCATGGACCACATCAAGCTGGATGCCTCGGTCTCCCCGAGCGACCTGAAGGTGGCGCAGACCCCTGCCGGCGACATGGTGCTTCAGCAGGGAACCCAATCGATCACCCTCCTGGGAGTGGACCCGGACACCCCGTTGGCCAGGCTGTTCTGACCCGCGGCCACGGTGACGGGCACCGCCTTTCGGCACTTTCGGAGGCTCTCCGGACATGCCATGGTGCTCCCGGGCATCGGGCCGGCGCCCGCCTCTCCCCTGCCCCCCCCTGCCCCACCCCTGCGCGACCGGCCCCGGGAACCTGGAGAGCCTTCATGAAGCTGGAAAACCACGAGCATTCCGAACCCGGCGACGCGAAGGAGCGCCGGAAGGTCCGGCCCGTGATCTGCTACCCGGTGGACAGCCTGGCTCCGCCGGACCTGGCGTCCTACCGCACCGCGCGGGAGGGTTGGGAAAAGCTGTCCGAAACCGTCGTCCCGCCGCGCGAGGCCCGATGCTTCGACGTTCCCGCGGGGTGCTTCTTCCGCATCGTCAGCGTCGGGGGTCCGCAGGTCGGGGATCTCAATCTCTGGTCGGCGGAAAATCTCCAGGAACGGTTCTTCTCGGGCAAGACGCGGGCACTCCACGGCACGCACCTGTCGACCGGGGACCGGCTGTGGTCGTGCCTCCCCTACCTGCGGCCGATGGCGACGATCACGGAGGATACCCTCGACTGGTACGGCTTCGACGAATGGGGCGGATCGGTCCACGACGTGATCGGGACACGATGCGATCCCTACACCCACCGGCTTCTCGCTGGCGGGGACTATCACCATTGCTGCCACTCGAACCTGACGCGCGCCCTCGCCGACAGGCTGGGCCGCCCCCGCGAGAGTGTGGAGCCGGCGGTGCACGATGTGCTGAACGTCTTCATGTGCACGGGTTTCACCCGCGATACCGGCCAGTATTTCATGAAGGCGACACCGGTGAGGCCGGGCGACTTCCTCGAATTCTTTGCCGAGATCGACCTGCTCGGCGCCCTGTCCGCCTGCCCCGGCGGAGACTGCGGCGCCGAGCATTCGAGCGACGCCGCCGCGTGCCATCCCCTGCTCGTGGAAGTCTTCAGGCCGGCCGCACCGCCGCGCGGCTGGAGGTCTCCCCCGATCAACGGTTACGACCGGACCCACGGATCCTGAAATCCCGGCATGGCGGATGGTTCCGGTCATCGCCCGGGCCGGGCGCCGGCATGTCCCGATAGCCCGGAAGCGGACGGTCGAAGGGGTGCGATGGCAGGCGCGGCATGTAATCACCCGCAGATCCGGGGGGCTTCCGGTTCGGGGTCGTCAACATATTCCTGAATTACGGGCCGCCGTTCACCCGGCGTCTGCTTTGGAACCATATCATGACTTCCGTGTTGAAGTGATCGGCTTCCAGCCGCCGATGAAGTACAGAGAATACTTCGCGGGTTTTACTTTATCATGCGGCCGGAACGGCAGACCCAGACCAGGAGAAATTCACCATGTTGAAGCGCGTTGCCATCTTGACCGTCGCCGCTGCACTGACGATGCCGGCAGCCGTCCTCGCCCAGACCGCGGCCCCGGGCGCCAATTCCGGCGGCCTGGTCGAACTCGACGACGACCGGACGGACGTGAACTGGCAGGGCCGCTCGATCGACGACCTGGAGGACATGGACGTCTACAACACCGGCGGCGACAAGATCGGCGAGGTCGAGGAGGTTCTGGGCGACGCGAGCGGCCGGATCAGCGCCGTCGCCGTGGAGTTCGGCGGCACGCTGGGCATCGGCGACAAGCAGGTCGTGGTGCCGCTCGACCGGCTCCAGCTCGGCCAGGACGACCGCTTGGTCACCGACATGGTCGAGGAGGATCTCGCCCGGCTGCAGGAGTGGGAGGACTGACGGAGCTTCAGCCGGCCGGACCAGGAGGTCCGGCCGTTCCGGCGCTGGCGGGCCCGCCGCGATCGGTGGCATACTCGTTCCGGCGAGGCGGAAGGAATGGGCATGACCGCTGCTTACAGAGGCCGGCCGATGACCGTCACGGAGTTCCTGGAGTGGGACGACGGGCGCTACGAACTCGTTGAAGGCGTGCCGCGCCTGATGTCGCCCCATACGGACAAGCACGCCACGATGCAGAGCAACATCGCAGGCGAAATCCGCTCGTTCCTTAGAGCGGGCCTGAGGGCGGAACGCATTCCCTGCCGGGTCGCGACCAAGGGCTGCGTAAAGCCTCGCATCCGCTCCACCTACAACCATCGCAAGACCGACATCACGGTCACCTGCAAGCCCAACCGGGCGGGAGACGTCTTCATCCCGGATCCCGTTCTCATCATCGAGATCCTCTCGACCAACCAGGACGAGACGCGGGACAACATCGCGCGCTTCACCTCGCTGGACTCGGTGCGCGAGATCGTCCTGTTCCATCAGGCCGAGGCGCTGGCCGAAGTCTGGAGGCGGGTCGACGGCATCTGGCCGGAAGATCCCGAGATCATCGTCGGCGAGGTGGTCCATGGCGAGCCGAAGACCGTCGCCGGCCGGGTCAGGCTCGAATCGATCGGCATGTCGCTGGACTTCGCGGAGGTCTATCTCTGGTGCGACATGACCGGCGACGGGCAGGCATGAACATCCGCTGCCTTCCGACCTGAACGCCCCCTCCCCCGCGCCTCCCGTCCCTGACCGGGCCGTCACCCGAGACTGGATCTCAGCCAGCCCGCCATTTCCCGCAGGCACTCGTTGCCCTGCGGGATGACGCGCGTGAGGGAGATGAAGGCGTGGATCTGGCCGGGAAACTCGCGGTAGGCCACCGGCACCCCCGCCGCCTCCAGGCGGTCGGCATAGCGGCGGCCATCATCGAGCAGCGGATCGAAGCCGGCCGTGACGACCATGGCCGGGGGCTGCCCCTGCAGGTCGCGGGCCCAGAGGGGAGATACGCGGACATCGGCCGCCTGCTCCGGCGCCGACAGGTACAGCTCGGTGTACCACCGGACCCGGATCCGGGGCAGGATGTAGGCGTCGGCCAGTTCCCGGTGCGAGGGCAGCTGCCAGCCCAGGTCCAGGGAGGGATAGATCAGCAGCTGGGCCGCGGGGCCTGGCTCGCCGCCGGCGGACAGGATCTGGCAGACCGCCGCTGCCAGATTGCCCCCCGCGGAATCTCCGCCGACCGCCAGCCGCTCCGGGTCTGCGCCGAGCGTGGCCGCGTTTCCGGCGAGCCAGCGCCATGCCGCCAGGCAGTCCTCCAGCCCAGCCGGAAACCTGTGCTCGGGCGCCAGCCGGTAATCGACGGCAAGGACCAGGCATCCCGACCAAGCGGCCAGCTTCCCGCAAGCGCCGTGATGGGTTTCCAAGCCCCCCTGGATCCATCCTCCGCCGTGGAGATACAGCAGCAGGGGACGGGGTCCCGTGCCCTCGGGCGCATAGAGCCGCAACGGTACCGGTCCCGCCGGACCGGGGCAGGCCAGGTCGGAAACGGCGACCGAAGCCGGCGGGGGTTCGTCGAGCAGCTCGACCATTTTCCGGAACTGGCCGCGCGACTCCTGGGGCGTCGGCAAGGCATCGGGAGAGCGCAGCTGCTTGATCACCTCGCCGACCACCTGAGCCTTGGGATCCATCACCCGCTCGCCGCGCCGGAGGCGGCGCCCCTCCAGCAGCCTTTCCGCGTCCGCCTCGGTCAGGTGGAGGTGCTCGGCCGTCAGCCGGAGTTCCGGAAGGTTTTCTGTCACGACGTCCCTCTTTGCTGGTTGGCTTGTCGTCCAAGTCCTGCCGGCAAGGATTACGGGTTCGGGGCGGTTAGGCAATCCCGGTCGCAGGCCCGGTCAGCTTCGCTGCAAAGAGGAGGAAGAGGCCCCGGCCTCCGCTGCTGCTCCCGCGGTGCGGACGCAGGACGTATCCAGCGATATGATCGGCATGATCATCCGGGACGCAACGAACCCGATGGACCATTGCCGAGAGCATCGGCTGGAAGGATGACGGCAACCTATGCAGCGGGTTCGGGATCAGTCGGCGTCAACCAGGTCACGGCTGAGCGCCGGACCGCCCACCTGCGACGTGAGTTCGGCCAGGAATGCCGCGGCATCGTGAAACCCGGGTTCCAACGCCACCGCATTCCGGCAGCAACTCACCGCGCCGTCCGTATCCCCCAGCGCCCGCAGTGACTTCGCCAGTCTGAACCACCCTTTGTGGGAACGGGGCTTGACAGCCAGCAGCGTCCTGAAGGTCTCCGCGGCAGCGGCGTGGCTCCCCCGGGCGGCAAGCACCTGACCAAGGCTGTAGAGCGCTGGACTGAAACGCGGATCGGCCTCGAGGATCTGGCGATAGCCGTCTTCGGCGTCGGCAAGCCGGCCGGCTTGGTGGAGCGCGGCCGTGCACTGGAAAGCATAGGGCAGGCTCCTGCGGTCAAGCGTGCCGCCGAGATTGCGCCCGTCCCTCGTGCTGATGACGATGGTCCTGATGCGTTGCTCCTGCGCACCATACATGTATTTGTAAGGTTCGTTTCCGCGCAGGAAATCATAGGTTCGGAAACCTTGGGCAATCGCATATCTGATGCTGTAGGCATGAAGGATGAAACCCGGCGGCGGGCTTGTGAATGTTTCGTCGCGGCCGGCGCTGTGAAAAAGCAGCGCCCCCTTCACCCGATCCGTGAGGAATGCCAACGCCCCGAGAGGCCTGTCCTCTTTCCAGAGAACCGGCAGGAACAGCGATCCACCCTCGAAGCTGCGCAGCAGCATGGTGTGGGTCGTCTTCAAGATGGACTTGAGCCGGTCGCCCTTGCGGTCACCCCATTTCGTCGTCCAGAAGCCCAGGAGAATTTTGAGATCCTGCCTGACGGTGTCTTCATCCGCATGAGTGATTCTGAACTCGCCGCCGTCGACTTTCTTCAGGAATCGTTTTACCTTTTGCCTTGTATTGGCACTGACATAGTCATTCAGGTAAAGATCCCAATCATTTGGCAATTTTATATAAGGACAAATATCATTGTTAACTCCACTGTATTTGTCTATACTTTCGAATTCCCTTATCGTGAACTCTTCTGCGCGGAATGTCTTCAGGAAAAGGCCGATCCGCCGATCCGATGCGGCAAAGCCCTCCAGGATCATGCTGGCCCAATGAAGTTTCCGGACATGCTCAGCGAAGGCTGGGATCGCCGCGTCCTCAAATTCCGGCTTGCAGATCATTCCCTTGTAATCTGAAAGACGGAGCGGGCCCAGGGCAATCTCGTTGTGGAAGCCGCCCTCCTTCCTCTCGGTGCCGATCCTGATGGCGAAGAAGGCGACGTAATCGGGGTCGTCCTCGGACGGGCGGGCCGCGAGCACGAGCCATGATGCCTTGGTGTCCACGACGCCGGCAGCGATCCAGCCCCAGGACAGGAAGAACTGCGCTTCCGGATCCGAGGCATAGACCTCATCCCAATTCTCTCTGACCCGGGCCAGCGATCCGACATCGTCCAGAACATCGATCTGCATTTTTGTCATCCCGGATTTAGGATATCGGACGGGACAGTCTTCGACCGCGCATGAAACTCGGACTTGCCGCTTCCAGGCCCGTCCCCGTCCCGAAAGTATGATCGGCACGCGGCATCTTCGCTCCTGGATGCCTGAGGCCGGCCGTTCGTTTCAGAACAGGAAGTCCAGACTGATCAATGGGACCTGGAACGCGAAGGGCGAGAACTCCTGCGGGTCGGCCGGTGGCAGGCTTTCCTCGGCCGGATCGGCGTAGGGCGGATCGGCGTAGGGCGGATCGGTGAACAATGGAAGCTCGCCGGTCGCGAAATCGATCAAGGTCTTTCCTTCGAGTTCGAAGGTTACGATGCCAGGGTCCTCGGTGATGGGAATATCGACGCCTGCCACGGTAAGGGTCGAAGAGATCGTGTCGATGCCGCGCCACTCGATGGCGCCTTCGGTGTTCCCATTGATGCTGGTGAAACTGGCGGAGAACAGCATTGATCCCTCTCCATTGTCTTGACGTTGCCGCAGTGGGCACGAAAGCCCGTCGAGTCACGTCTCCTGATCGGATGTCGCTCCTGGACCATCGCCGAGTTCAGGACGGTTGCCGGTTCCTGGGCGTCAATTGACAATCGACACGGCGTGCAGCGTGATGCTCGACAATTGGTTCTCGATAGTCACCACGGAGGCGTCGACTTCCACGAAGGTATCCTTGCCGATCGCCTGAACGTCGGCGACGAGGAAGGCCGAGTTGCCTTCGACATACGTGTTGATGTCGACATCGACATCGACTTCCTTGTAGACGTCCAACGTGATGTCGGTGTCGAACTTTATGTCTGCGCTGAAGTCAATTTCCAGATTGCTGTCATATTCAAAACTTGGAATGGAGTAGTATGAGAATGACATCGGAGCCTCCGTGCGATGGATGAAGTCACTGCGGCTTTCTGGCAAAGCTCATCTTAGCCTACCGGCCGCCATGTTATGAAGATTGCTCGGCTGAAACAGCCTGACGCTTCTGAACATGGACGGCCGGTGTGCCAGTGATGGCCGACGGTGGCTTTACACCGCCGTCCACAGTCAGCCGACGACGGATTCCGCAGAGACCGTAACGCTCGACAGCTGGTCCTCGATGGTCATCACGGCGGTGTCGACCTGCACATAGGTGTCCTTGCCGATCGCCTGGACGTCCGCCACGAGGAAGGCCGAGTTGCCCTCGACATCGGTTTCCACCTTCACGTCGACATCCACGTCCTTGTAGACGTCGAGCTTGATTTCGGTGTCGAAATTGATGTCAGCGTCGAAGTCGATCTCGATGTCGGAGTCAGTCTCGAAGTCCGGGATATCGTAATAAAACATCATTGCCTCCATTGACTTTGTTTAGGCCGGCGTTTCTTGCCGGTGAGTTCAGGCTGGCTTTAATCGAGATTCAAGTCAAAGCGCCGCTGGGCTTAGTCAACCTAAGACGTAGCCATCGTGTTTATCACCGAGTTCATGCGCACTTTGTAGGTGCCGGACATGGCCCATCCGTCTTTCGGTGATGATTGACAATGCGCATCGCATGGGGCTGCGCAATGTGGGAAGCCGTATGACGGGCAGGCGGACCCCGCCGAGTGCAGGGCTCGGGAAGCTCCCATCCGGGGGCACCCGCCGACTGGTTGGATCGTCATCAAGCCGGCCCGTGTCTCGAGGGGCGGTCTGCCGCGGCCCCCACGTCCGGAAGCTGAAAAGGGTGATCCCTCTGCGCACCTGCACCGGAGCCCCGCTTTCCTGCAAATGTGATCACTTCCCGGAGCGGGCGGACCGCGCTTCTGGAGTTACGGCAATCACGAGCAAGGGGGAGGACATGACGGAACGTGACCTGACAAAGCGGAAGCCGTTGCCATCGGCCCGGAGGGCGGCCGCTGCCGGCCTCCTGTCGGCCGGGGCCTTGATGGGAACGGCCGGGCTGGCGGCACAAGCCCAGCCGTTCGCTGATGCCCGGCCGGAGACCATGGCCGAGATAGTCGAGACCATGGCGGCGCCGCTGTCGGTGGAAACCGCGGAGGGGCTGATCGACACGCATATTCCCTTGTCGATCACGCTACGGCCTGATGCCGAGGCCGACCGAATCATCCTTGTCGGCCTGCCGCCCGATGCCAGGCTGTCTGTCGGCACCGAGGTCGTCGAGGGCCGCTGGCAGCTGTCACCGACCCAGCTGTCCGGGCTGACGGTCATTGTTCCCAGGAGCGGTGCCGGCTTCGGCACCTTGACGGTGCATGCGGAATCGGCGGGCGGAGACAGAGTGGCCTCGGCGATCATGACAATGATCATCCACGAGGCGGCATCGCATCCCGCGCAGATGCCGACACGCTTGTCCTCCGAACCGGCGATCCGGGAGCTGCCGCCGGCTGCTTCGGAACCCAGGTATTCATCGCCGTCGGAGGAGTTGCTGGCACCCGCCTTGCCGCCTGTCATGGAGGAGCGCTTGGCGGAAGATCCTGTGACCGAAGATGCTGAAATTCCGATCTCATCGCAGATGGCGGAGAAGCCGTCGCCGGAAGGGTCGGTATCCCCGGACGCACAACCTGCGCCTGAACGCGAGCGAGCTGCCGCACCGCCATTGCAGGCGGGAAGCTCCATCGATCAGAATCCTGGAACTGACGAGTCGGCAGCCGCCGATCAAGGTTTGACCGATTCGGAACTGGTGCGAACAGAGCCGGAGAACTCGGAGCGGGCGGCGGAGGAACAGGCCGCCGAGCAGCAGGCCGCCGAGCGGCGGGCGGCGGAGGAACGGGCCGCCGCAGAGGAGCGGGCCGCCGAGCGGCGCGCGCAGGAGGAACAGGCCGCCGCAGAGCAGCAGGCCGCCGAGCGGCGGGCGGCGGAGGAACGGGCCGCCGCCGAGCAGCAGGCCGCCGAGCGGCGGGCGGCGGAGGAACGGGCCGCCGCCGAGCAGCAGGCCGCCGAGCAGCGGGCCGCCGAGCGGCGGGCGCAGGAGGAACGGGCCGCCGCAGAGCAGCAGGCCGCCGAGCAGCGGGCCGCCGAGCGGCGGGCGCAGGAGGAACGGGCCGCCGCAGAGCAGCAGGCCGCCGAGCAGCGGGCCGCCGAGCGGCGGGCGGCGGAGGAACGGGCCGCCGCAGAGCAGCGGGCCGCCGAGCGGCGGGCGCAGGAGGAGCGGGCCGCCGAGCAGCGGGCGCAGGAGGAGCGGGCCGCCGCAGAGCAGCGGGCCGCCGAGCGGCGGGCGCAGGAGGAGCGGGCCGCCGCAGAGCAGCGGGCCGCCGAGCGGCGGGCGCAGGAGGAACGAACCGCCGCAGAGCAGCGGGCGGCCGAGCGGCGGGCGCAGGAGGAACGGACCGCCGCAGAGCAGCAGGCGGCCGAGCGGCGCGCGCAGGAGGAAAGGGCCGCCGCAGAGCAGCAGGCGGCCGAGCGGCGCGCGCAGGAGGAACGGGCCGCCGCAGAGCAGCAGGCGGCCGAGCGGCGGGCGCAGGAGGAACGGGCCGCCGCCGAGCAGCGGGCGGCCGAGCAGCGGGCGCAGGAGGAACGGGCCGCCGCAGAGCAGCGGGCGGCCGAGCGGCGGGCGCAGGAGGAACGGGCCGCCGCAGAGCAGCGGGCCGCCGAGCAGCGGGCGCAGGAGGAACGGGCCGCCGCAGAGCAGCAGGCCGCCGAGCAGCGGGCGCAGGAGGAACGGGCCGCCGCAGAGCAGCAGGCCGCACATCAATCGGCTGCACGAACGCTTCAGCCTGATGCCCGCCCTTCACCGCCATCGCTGTCGCTTACCGTCACGGCGGCGCAGGAACGGCTTCTGCGGCGCGGCAACGGTCTGCTCCAGAGCGGCGACATTGCGGGCGCTCGGTTGTTCTACAGCAGTGTCACCTCGTCCGGGAGCGCCCAGGGGGCCACCGGCCTTGCCAAGACTTACGACCCTTTGGTACAGCGGGAGATCGGTGCTATCGGCATAACCCCCGACCCGGACATGGCTGCCGACTGGTACCGCAAGGCAGCTGACGCCGGGGACACCGAGGCGGAGCGCCGACTTCGTGCACTCGACAACTGGCTCAGGCGAAATCCTGGCTGAAGGGCTTACGGCGGTTCTCTTTCTGGACTGCGACCCGGACGGCCAAGACTGCCGTCCGGCCCGGCGCGCCCGCAAGTCCGATCGCGAGGAAGCTCAACGAACCCGGATGAGGCCGGCCTACGGAACCGGCCGGCGCCGTCACGTTCAGTCGATACGCCCTGAGTCCGTCGTCGCCGAGGAAACCGAATGCGAATCCGGGCCGACTGAACTCATCCAACTCCACCGATAACAAGCGCTGACACCGTAGAGAGTTGATTCTCAACGGTAAGGATCGAGCCGTCGACGCTTATATAGGTATCCTGGCCATAGGCAGAGGCGTCTATGTCCAAGACAGCTATGTTTCCCATATCGAATTCCCAAGCGGAAAGCGGATCGATCGCGGCATTGCCCGACTCCGGCGAATCCGGGGTGCCGGCGCTTGCCTGGGTATCCGCAGTGCCGCCGCCGGTCGAAGTGCCCAGGCTGGAACTGTCCGTTCCGGTTCCTGGGGAACTGTCATAAACGACGAGCGAGCCCGTGGTCGAACTGACGCTCCATTCGCTCTCACCTTCGCTTTGGGCGGTGTTGGACGTCTCAAGGCTCCAGGCGACGGTTTTTCCTCCCGGAGAGATCGCCGCAGAGGTCTCCGCAGACGCATAGGCGGTGTTGTCGCTACCGGACTGAGAAGTTGCAGAGAAGGAGGATGTGCCGGAAGCAACGGTCGTCGTCCCCAGATCGGTGATCTCAAGATCGATGTCGCCCTCGGCAATCGTCTGTTCACCGATGGCGAAGGCTTCGCCGGTGAGTTCCATCGCGACGCCGTTCTGCGTGTCGGAGCTCGAGGGAGTGTATACCCCCAGCGAAATATCGTAGTCTGAAGTTTGGGTGGAGGGTTGGGTCCCGGACCCGGAGGTTGAAAACCTCGTCGACCCGCCGGTTGTAGATGTCCATGAGGTTGCCATGGCGTTCCACTCCTTGTCAAAGGGGTCGGTAACCTTAGTCTCCAAACCGCAGAATCATGAATGGTCGAACGATCGATGACGCTAATTGTCGAGCTCCATGTTGCTCATGCGCCTTTATTGCACTGGTCAAACTTTGGTTCTAGGGAGGTGCCCGGGGCTTAACACCCGGATGATCTATACTTCATATTTTTACTCAATAGATTTTCCAAAAATTTGGTTTCTCTTCAGCGATATAGTCATTCGAACAGTATGGCATGCACCTTTGGCGAAACCATCCGTTCTCTCCAATATTTGGGCAGTTCTCACGTCTGATAGCTTGAAATCATAGCGATACGAGGTGCTCCCGGAGACCACAAGAATTACGTCTTTGGCCATAGATCCATTCAAGCCCAGGCCACCCCAGCCATCCGCGCCAACGCGTCGAGATGCAATAAAAAATATTAACCCTCAAAATAAACCACAAAGCCGCCCACCACGCGTTTCGTTAAAAACAAATATTGTTAAAATAATGAAATGAGAATCTGAAAAACAAATAGAATCTAGTCTCATATTAACGCACTGTTATTTATTAATTCCGAAACTTTTGAGTATGGACCCCTTTTCAATGCTCATTTTCTCTATCGGAAAAGATCCGCAACGACATATTCCCCAAAAGTTAATGAAGGAAATTGAACGCTTGGGTATCTAATTTCTTTCTCCGGATGGAGTAGCTGGGCTCATGCAAAACGCTTAGTAATCGGCAGTATGACTAATCCCGATGGAAACGGGAATTAAGAGAGAAGGTATACAATGTGAGACATATACTGTTATTGACACGCTCGGTTGTAGCGCATAACGTCGGGATCGCGAGTTAAAAAGCAAATCTGATACGCCTAAAAAGCATGACCAATCCGCCGTCAATCTGAATTGCAAAATCGAGGAGCTTCATCATGTCACCACGCATGATAAAAGCTGCTGGTTTGATCTGGTGTAATAAAAGTGAATCATTAGTGTTCTAAATCTTGGTGGTTGAAGGGGCCTTCTGAAGACTTAGGGCTGACTGGCGCTTGCGGGCTTATCCGGGTGGACAGCCTGAAACCGGCAAGAAGCCAGATCGCTCATATAAAATGCAGCAGCAATCCAGGACGTCGGTCCAGAGGCTATCGGCATGCACTGAGCCGTCGGGCGATCGGGGCCAGTTGAAGGGGGGGGTAACGTGAAGCAGAATGCATGTTCTAAAGGGCGAACGTGGGAAACGGCGCCGCCGGGTGTATTCGCAATTCTGCAATCGACCCCATTTCGAAATCTCCGTCGACGACGCGGTGATGAATGGGAAGAGTCAGACCAGATTGCTCGTTCAAATCCGAAAGGTTAGGAAGCTCTTGCTATAAGCTGTCAAATATGCGGGTGCCCGTAAATAAAAGAGGCCAAGCCATGGAAGAGGTTTCATCCGCAGTCGCCCCTCGATCAGCAGTGATCATTATTGATCAAAACAAGCTGCGCAGGGCCAGTGTCGTCAATTTTCTGCGTTCCTGGGCTGACTCGATTTCGGCGACACTCGTCGGTATGCGGTTTGTCGAGACCGCCCAGGATCTCAACCTCGGATGCGAATGCCGCTTGGCGGTGTTGAATCTGGGAGCGAGCTACATAGACAGCCCGGACGCCCAGTGCCTCCTCGAGATCCTGAGAGAGCAGTTGCCGGACACGCCGGTCGTGCTCTTTTCCGATCTGGAGGAGCCTCGGGAAGTCATAGCGGCCTTCCGCGCGGGTGCCAAAGGCTTCATCCCGGCCAGCATCGAGCCTGATGTCGTGATTCAGGCGCTCACCTTCATCATGGGCGGCGGAACGTTCTTTCCCCCGGAAGTCCTGCTTGAACTCAGGGGCCAGCGGTCTCCCGGCGGTGCGGAGGACGAGACGTCCGACCACGGCGGCCCGACCCTGCACGAGCCCAACGCAGTCGGTGGAGACCCGCAGGGCGGGCGCTCCGGACAGCTGACCCTGCGCCAACTGGATGTTTTCGCCCTTCTGCGCCAAGGCAAGTCGAACAAGATGATCGCCCGCGAGTTGGGGATGCGCGAGGCGACGGTAAAGGTCCATGTCCGGCAGATCATGCGGAAGTTGGGTGCGTCGAACCGGACCCAGGCCGCCCTGTGCGGGATCGACACCCTTTCGGATAGCGTGCAACACGAGTCCCTCATCGACGAGGGTCTCCCGCTCGAGATCGAGGCCAACCCGGCCGAGAGCAAGCAGGCCAGCCGGCTGTCCAAAGAGATAGTGACCGGGCACCGCGTTCTGGCCGGGGGATTCCTGGGTGTCGCACTGGTCGAAAGCGCCATGGTCGATATGGCGACGGCCTTGTCCGCTTTTCTTGTCTGACCCCTCGACGTCCGGACCCTCGACGCTATCCGTACCACCAGGAGTCGGGAAAACCGATGATCGCGATCCACGGGCAGACACTCCGCAGGTTGACAGTCGCCGGCTTTTGCGCGGCTCTGCCGGTCACATCGGTTGCAGGTTCCGCGTGGGCCGGAACCAAGCCGATCGACGATGCCGCCATGGCCAGGGTCGGACCAGGATCCACCGGTTCGCCTCCCGAACATCCCGGCCATCGGACGGGTGACCCGGCCATCGGTGTAACGCTCGCGAGGCGGCTGCCGACGCTCGTCTCGGCCGTGATGGCATCGCCACGGGAACCGGCTTCGCAAGGCATCGGAGCCGGGCAGGACGAAGTGATCGACGAACTCCAGCGGACTCTCGGGCTCGGCAGGGCGCAAGTCATTGCATTTTGCCGGATCATCGGCGAAGTCGGGATCGCGCCGTGGCGGATGGGCGAAACGCTCGCCGACATCACGCGTCGGCACAGGCGGCTGACCATGCGGGTCGGCGGGCTGCCGGAACAGGTGGCCGGGACCGAGGAGGCCAGGGCCGATCTAGCGGAAGCTCTCGATACCGGCGATCTGGCGCGCGCGTACCGGCTGGTCGAGGAAATCGGCCGGGCTTTGCAGCAATCGAGCCCGCCCAGCCCCGGCGGCGCCGAAACCGTCATCTCCGAGGCCATGATCCAGGAGCTGCGCGGGGAAATCGCCTGGGCGCGCCTGCGTTACCGGCAGGCTGCGGACCATTTCCGGGAGGCGGCAGCCCGTCTCCCCGCCGATCAGGCGGCGCTGCGCCTGCGTTATCTTGAACAGGCTGCGGAAGCCCTGTTCGGGCAGGGTGCCGATTTCGGTGATAACGACGCCCTGGCCCAATCCGTCCGGCAGTATGGCCTGGTGGCTCAGGAGCGCAGCCGTGCGGACGACCCGCTCGCCTGGGGGACCGCGCGAAACAATCTGGGCAAGGCATTGTGGATCCTTGGCTCGAGGGAGGAAAGCACGACCCTCCTCGAACAGGCTGTCGAGGCATACCGGGCCGCATTGCAGACGCGCACCCAGGCGCGGGCGCCGCTCCACTGGGCTGCAACGCAGCACAATCTGGGCCTCGGGCTATCCAGACTCGGCCTTCAGACCAACGACATGTCGCTTGCCCGGCAGGCGGCTGCCGTCCACCGCGCCGTTCTCGGCGAGCAATCCCGGGAAGAAACGCCGCTGGAATGGGCCCGGAGCCAGGCCGCGCTGGGCACCGCGCTCCTCAGGGTGGGGACGAGGGAGAGGAGTGTCCAGCTTCTCGACGAAGCGGCCGCGGCCTACCGCGCCGCGCTCGACGTGCGCGACCGGGATCGCAATCCCTGGGAATGGGCTGCGACCCGCTACAATCTCGGCCATGTCCTGCTCCAGCTCGGCTGGATGACAAAGGATCGGCAGCGCCTCGAAGAGGCGGTCGAGGCCTACCGTGACGCTCTCGGGGAGCAAGTCCGCGAGCGCGACCCGATCGCCTGGGCGCACGCGCAGACGGGCCTGGGAGCCGCGCTCATGACGCTGGATGCGATGGACCGGGGGACGGCCGGGCGCCTGGAGGAGGCCGTCCGGACCTATCGGGCCGCGTTGTCGGTAACGGATCGCCACCGCAATCCGCTCGACTGGGCGCGGATCCAGACCAATCTCGGGATCGCGCTACGCGGGTTGGGCCTGCGCCAGCAACAGTCCTCTTTCCTTGAGGAAGCCGTCGATGCCACCCGGGGCGCCCATGAGGTGTATATGGACGCCGGGATGGTTCATCTCGAGGCCTATTTCACCGACCGCATCATTGACTGGGAAGCTGAATTGGCGGCGGTCGGCAAGTGACCGGGCCGGGTTCGATCGTGGTCCGCAGACCAGGTGACGGGCGGCTCCCGGCTCCTCGGGCCGCCGCCCGGCATATGAGCACTGCCGTCACGCGATCCCGGTCGTGATGGAAGCGTTGACCGTGGACAGGGTATCCTCGACAGTCAGCACCGAAGTGCCGACGTCGGCATAGGTGTTTTCGCCCTCTACCAGGACGTCGATCTGCACTTTCGCGACGTTCCCGTCGAGGTCCACCGGGTCGGGTTTTTTGATCGCCTTGAACCCTTGGATCTTGGAAAGCACCTTGCTCAGGCCAGCAGAAAGATCCAGCGTCTTGGGCAGGGTGATTCCTTCGATGTCGATGGCGAGGACGCGGGTCGTCGAAGTTTCGGTCCAGGTGGTGGAATCGCCGTTCTCGGTCGTATTGCTCGTCGACTTCGTACGGGTGATCACGATGTCCGCACCTGAGACATCGGCGAAGCTGTCCGCCGTCGCATAAGCCGTCGACCCACCCGTCGATTGGGCCGTCGCGCCGAAGCTCGCGGTCCCTTTGACGACGGTCACGGCCCCCAGATCCTTGACCTGGAGCGTGGCTTTTCCCTCAGCCAGCGTATCCTGGCCGACCGCCGTGGCTTCGCCGCCGAGGACGGTGGTCACGCCACTCTGGTCGGTCTTTGCCAGGGCGGATAGTTTGGTCAGAAGCAACTTGCCGATCTTCTTTGCCATGTTCCCGTCTCGCTCCTTGATGCTGGCCTTGATGCCGGCCTTGATGCCGGCCCTTGCTGGCCGAGAGGTGGAGGTATTGGGGGCCGCACGACGGCCCGGACAGGGTCCGCGCGGCCTGCCGGCGGACCATGCCTGCCCAAGACTTTGGGTCCGGGGGGCGACACCCTGGGTGTATCCTTCGTTCTCCTTTGGACATCCGGGCGGCTGGGACCATTTGGCTTAAGCAGGTTCAGCGGGCCGCGTCGTCCTCCCGGCGGCCCGGGATCGTCGAGGTGGGGGCCGTCGTCGTTCGCCTCCAGACCCAATCCGCGCCGGATCTCCAGCAGGGCGGTCGGAGGGAAGAACGAGCCGCCGCCCATGATGAAAGTCAGCGCGCGGACTGCGATTTCCGGCTCGATGCTCGTGGGGATGAAGCCGTTGACCCCGGCGCGGACGGCCGAGACGATCTCGTCGGCTTCCTCCCGATCGGAAATGACGACCAGGGGCACTCCCGGCAGATGACTGCGCACATTCTGGATCAGGCGCTGACTGCCGAAGGCATTGATGGAAACCTCGCCCAGGTTGAGGATCACCATCCTGCACCCGATGTAACCGCCTTCAAAGGGAGGCGCGACACCAGGGAAGTCCGCCAGGGTCACCTTGACGATATCGGCCCAGGATTTGAGAAGTTCCACCATGCCGGCTCGCCGAAGGTTCTTCGGGTCGACAATCAAGACAGTTGGTTCTCCCATGTCCGCCGCTGACTGATGAATCATGTTCGCGCCTCATACCCTCGATGTCTGCTCCACACAGCCCGGGCCTTGGCAGCCAGGTTGCATCGGCCGCCATTGCCGACCTCTCTTGCCGGGTGGAGAGATCATGCCGCTTGTAGATGCGCCGTAGTGGCGCAACACATCATGAAAGTAATACCTCCCAAGCTACAATGGATTTAGCAGTCGAGAGCCGGAAGGCGTAGACTCGTGTGTTGCAGCCATAGGTTTACGAAGCGTGAGCGCATCCGGAGTATGCACAGGCCCGGGCATGTAAGCAAGATGAGGGAGAGGCACGACTTGAGCGGGCAAAATAACCGTCGTCAGCTAATCCGACAATGAAATATACAACGAAATCAACGATCGAGGCAGGCTTGACGAGGCCATTGCTTCCTTGAGATACGTCCTTGGGCGTACTCGGATATTGAGATTGATAAAGTATGATCAACTTTAGCGGCATTCACCACCTGATGCACACGGTTGATCGTTGACCAAGAGCGCTATTGTCTGCGCGCCGCCCCGCAGTAGGATCGAAGTAGATTTTCTACACGACGCCACAAATACGCAATAATGATGCGAAAGTTCGGAGGGTGCGCTAATGCCTACCTACACGACGATCAATCTCACCGAGGCGGATAATTTCAGCAGGACGACGACTGCGGGCAGCTACCGTGTCAACGGCCGCGGCGGCAACGACATCATCATGATGGCTCCGCCGTCATCCTCGCGGACGCCGGATGGTGAGGATTATCTCGACGGGGGCGATGGCAACGATACCCTGACCGCGGCCAAGACGGCAGACATCCTCGTAGGTGGCGACGGAGAGGACATCCTGCGGGGCGGCGACGGCAACGACGCTCTTTACGGCGACGCCATCGATGCCAACAACGACGGGACCCCCGACGGCGGCGACTCCCTCCCGGCCGGAGCGGATGACACCCTGGACGGCGGGAACGGCGACGACACGATCTATGGCGGCGGCGGCAACGACACCATCATCGGGGCGAGCGGGAACGACACGGCCCATGGCGGCTTCGGAAACGACACGCTGCTCGGCTCGTTCGGCAACGACAGCCTGTTCGGGGGCGAGGGCGACGACCTGCTCGACGGCAGCAGCGACAACGACACGCTGGACGGTGGCGGGGGCGCCGACTCCCTGCTCGGCGGGATGGGCAACGACATCCTGCGCGGCGGCGGCGCGAACGACAGCCTGAACGCGGGGGCCGGCGACGACGAGCTTCATGGCGGCGAGGGCGACGACAGCCTGAACGCCGGCGATGGAGTCGACATCCTGTTCGGCGATGCCGGCGGCGACACCCTGCTCGGCGGCGCGGGCAACGACGAGCTCAATGGCGGGGCGGACAACGACATCCTCGACGGCAACGAAGGCGACGACGTGATGAACGGCGACGGGGGCAACGACACCCTGCGCGGCAATCCCGGCGCCGACATGATGAACGGAGGCGACGGCATCGACGTCGTGGATTATTCCGCGTCGGCCAGCGCCGTCGGCGTCGACCTCTTCGTCGCTGGCGGCCTGGGCACCGGCGGAGCCTCGGGCGACCGGTACAGCACAATCGAGGAGGTGATCGGCTCCAGCTTCAACGATGCGATCATCGGGACGGACGGGGTCAACCGCCTGGTCGGCGGAGCCGGAAACGACCAGATCGACGCGAAGGGCGGCAACGACTTGCTGATCGGCGGAACCGGGGCGGACTTATTGATCGGCGGTGCCGGGGTCGACGCGGTGGACTATTCGGAGTCTTCGGCCGGCGTCACGGTTGGGCTGAGCACGGCGGGTACGACGCTGGGCGTGGGCGGCGATGCCGAAGGCGACAATCTGAACACCATCGAGAATATCATCGGTTCGGGTTTCGACGACTCCATCATCGGCAGCGACGCCAACAATGCCCTCTTTGGCGGCGCCGGCAAGGACACCTTGTTCGGCATGCTAGGGTCGGACATCCTGGTCAGCGGCAGCGGCAACGATACCATGAGGGGCGGCAGCGGTGCGGACCTGCTGTTTGCAGATGGGGCGACGCCGGCAGGATTTGCAAGATCGATCTACGGCGATGGCATTGATGACGGTGGAAGCCGCGGTGCGGACACCTTCCGGAGCTTCGACGGATTCAACCTGATCTGGGACTACCAGGCTGGCGAGAGGATCGAAGTGGACGGACTTGCCCGGGCTAGCCTTCAAAGCTTCAGTTCCAATTGGTGGCTGCGGTTGGTCACGGAACCCGGAGCGACGACGAGCGCCATCGGCCCGCATGAGACGTGGGCGATAATCGGTTCGACGGCAACCACAACCCAGGCCCAAGCCGGGACCGTCGCCAACAGCTACCTGAATTCGGGGTCCATCGTCATCGTGTGAACCGGCATGGACGAAAAAACCGCCTGCCGTCCCTTCCCGGTGCCGCTGCCGCGCGGCACCGATTTTTCCCGCCGTCTCACCATCGCTGGATGAAGGTTGTCATCGATGCCCCGGCTTTCGAGTAACGCTCCGCGCCAGACCAGCGGGAATGACCTGAAACAGGCCCTGTCCGCCTGCCGGTCGGCCTTCCTGGTCGTCGCCCTGTTCACGCTGATCATCAATTTGCTGATGCTGACCTCGCCGATCTACATGATGCAGGTCTACAACCGGGTGCTGACGACGGGTCGTATCGAAACCCTGCTGCTGCTGACCGGACTGGCCGCCGCAGCCCTCCTGTTGCTGGGTGCGCTCGACACCCTCCGGACCGCGGTGACGGTGAGGATCGGCGGCTGGCTGAACAGCCGCCTGGGTCCGGTGCTGCTGTCGGCCAGCGTGCGGGCGCGTCTGCAGGGCGATCCCGCGGGGGCCCAACCCCTGCGGGACCTCGCCCAGATCCAGAACTTCATCGCGACCCAGGGGCTGACCGTCTTCTTCGACGCCCCTTGGACGCCGATCTTCATCGGGCTGATCTGGATCCTGCATCCCACGCTGGGCATGGTGGCGGTCGGTTCGGCATGCGTCCTGCTGGTGCTCAGCGTGGCCAACGACCTGATGACGCGCGAGCCGAACAAAGCCGCCTCCGCGGCACAGATCATCGCCAACCAGCGCGCCGAAGCCGCGATCCGCAATGCCGAGGTCGTACGCGCCATGGGCATGCTGCCGGCCCTGACCGAGCGCTGGCGGGACGTCAACGGGAAATCGCTGGATGCAACGCGCCGGGCCGCCGAATGCGGCGGCGTTCTGGTCGGCTTGACGAAGTTCCTCCGCTTCTTCGTCCAGATCGCGATCCTCGGGATCGGCGCGTTCCTGGTGCTGCGCGCCGAACTGACCCCGGGCGCGATGATAGCCACCTCCATCCTTCTGGGGCGGGCGCTTGCCCCGATCGAACTGGCGATGTCCGCCTGGCGCAATTTCGCCAGCAGCCTGATCGCCTTCAACCGGCTGCGCGACCGCCTCAAGGCATTTCCCGCCGAGCCGCAGCGCATCCGGCTGCCCTCCCCCGCCGGCCACATCAAGTTCAAGGACGTGACCTATTACCCGGTAGGCAGCAAGACCCCGGTGCTTCAGCGGGTATCCTTCGAGGCGGAGCCGGGGGAGGTGATCGCCGTGATCGGTCCGTCGGGCGGCGGCAAGAGCACGCTGTGCCGCCTGCTCGTGGGAATAGCCGTGCCCCAGAGCGGCGAAGTCAGGCTGGACAATTCATTGCTGGGGCACTGGAACGCGGACGAGCTCGGGCGGCACATCGGCTTCCTGCCGCAGGATGTCGAACTGTTCGCCGGGACGGTCCGGGAGAATATCGCCCGCATGGAAGATGCCGACGACGAGTCGGTCCTCGAAGCGGCGAAGCTGGCCCATGCCCACGAAATGATCCAGCGTCTGCCTGACGGCTACGAGACGCAGATCGGCGACGGCGGCGTCAGGCTGTCGGGAGGCCAGCGCCAGCGGATCGGCTTGGCCCGTGCGATCTTCGGCGATCCCAAGCTGATCGTGCTCGACGAACCCAACGCCAACCTGGACCAGAGCGGCGAAGCGGCGCTGGCGGCGGCGGTGAGCGAATTGAAGGAGCGGGCGGGCGCCATCGTCATCGTCGGACACCGGCCGTCCACTCTCGCGCAGGCGGACAAGATACTGTTGCTCAAGGACGGCCGGGTCGAGATCTTCGGCCCGCGCGACGAAGTTCTGCAGCGGCTGCGCAAGGCGGCCGGCAAGGACGGTACCGTACCGATACACCGCCCTATGGCCATGCCGTCCGATCCAGGAGCGGGCCACCGGCAGGCGGAGCACGAGCCGTCGAGGGCGATGGTCGTGGCTGCGGATGCCGAGCCGCCGAAAATCGCCAATCCGCCGAGGTCCATGCGCGAGACACTCTCATAACGGGGACTGCGTTCGGGGGCCGGATGTGGTTGGGACGTTCTCGGGTTCGGGAGCGTCCGACATAACGCGAAGAAAGTGGAGATGCGGGATGTCCATGACGGGAACGTACACTCAGATCGAGCGCGTGAAGGACAGTCCGCCGGACCTGCAGCCCCGGGATGCCGTCGTGCTCAGGCGGACCATCCGTCGGCCGGTCTGGCTCGGTTTCGCGATGATGGGCATTTTCGCCCTGGGGTTCGGCGTCTGGGGCACGGTGGCTCCCCTCGCTAAGGGTGCCGTCGCGGCCGGCGTCATCAGCCCCGAGGGGAGCCGGAGGACGGTTCAGCACCTCGAAGGCGGCATCATCTCCAGACTGCGGGTCCAGGAGGGCGACACCGTCAGGGCCGGGCAGATCCTGGTGTCACTGGAAGATATCCAGCCGCGCGCGATCTACGAAGGTCTGCTCGACCAGTATCTCACGCTCTACGCGACCCAGGTCCGTCTCTCCGCGGAAGAGGCGGGGCGCGACCGCCTCGACTGGCCGGTCGAACTGCAAGGCCCCGCGGATACCGAGAACCTGCGGGCCATCATCGAGAGCCAGAAGCGGCTGTTCGAGACGCGGAGGGTGCGGCATATCTCCCGCAGGAGCGTTCTCCAGCAGCGCATCGCCCTGCTCTGGGAGCAGATCAAGGGGCTGGAGGCCCAGGTCCAGAGCACCTCCACCCAGCTGGCCCTGATTGCCGAAGAGATCGCGGGCAAGCAGGTGTTGCGCAACAAGGAGCTGATCCCGAAGCCCGAGCTGCTGCGGATGCAGCGCGCCGAGGCGGAGATTCTCGGCATGCGCGGCGAGTACCTTGCCGAGATCGCCAGCGCGAAGCAGCAGATCGGGGAAAGCGAGATGCAGATCCTGGCGCTCGACGCGGAGCGGGCGGATCAGATCGCGGTTCAGTCCGACGAGGTCCGAAACAACCTGGCTGCGGTGAAAGAACGGCTGTTCGCCAGCCGGGACACCCTGAAGCGGACCATGGTGACGGCGCCCGTGAGCGGCACGATCCTGAACCTGCGCTACAAAACCGAAGGCGGAGTCGTCCATCCCGGTGAGCCGATCCTCGACATCGTTCCCTCCGACGACACGCTCGTCATCGAAGCACGCGTCTCGCCGGTCGATATCGATGTCGTCCAGCCCGGCTTGACCGCTCAGGTTCACCTGTCGGCTTTCTCGTCCCGCACCACGCCGCAGATCGACGGTATCGTGATGTCCGTTTCCGCCGACCGGATCATCGACGACGTGACGAAGCAGCCGTTCTATCTGGCCCGCGTCGAGGTCGATCGGGATTCGCTGCGGAAGGTCGAACCGCAGATCGAGCTGGTGCCCGGCATGCCCGCGGAAGTGCTCATCGTCACTGGAGAGCGGACCATGATGCAGTATCTGCTGGAGCCCTTCAGCGAGCTGTTCCGACGCAGTTTCCGTGAGGTCTGATACGGTTTCCGGATGATCAGCATGATCATCCGGAAACCGAAAACCCGGCAGATCAATGCCATAGGCAGTGATTGAAAGGGTCATACCGAAACCGTTGCAACGGTTTCGGTATGACCGACCCGATCCATCAGGAAGGAGGCGGCACCATGCAGGACGGCAGCACGGACGGCGGCCGGCACGAAGCCCAAGCCGGACCGATGAGGACCAGGCTGTTCCGATATGGGTCGGTCAATGGCGTTCCCACCTTGACCGACCCGCAGATAGCGGGTCTGTTCGAGCGGTTGAAGGAGGAAGGGCTCCTCGACCCGATCCTGTACAGCGACGACGTTGGGAAGATAACGCGTCGGTCGTTCGTCGAGTTCTTCAAGGCACACGGCAAGGTATTCTGGCTGGTGATCTTCGACGACAAGCTGGCAGGCTTGGTCTGGTTGGATGACTTCGGACATAGAACGGCAAGGATGCATTTCTGCTTCTTCAAATGGCTCACGAAAACCAGACTGACGGTCCAGGTGGCCCGGGAATTGCTGTGGCAGCTTCTTGATATGAAATTCAACAGGGGAGTATCCCTGCGGGTGATCCGTGGCGAAACGCCGGCGTTCAATAAGCTTGCCCTCAGGTTCATCCGGAAAGTCGGGCTGGAGGTTGTCGGGGAAATACCTCACGCAGCCTACCGCCATTCGACGGATACATCCTGCCCGATGATCATTTCCTATATCACGAAGGAAATGTTGCGAGACCATTTCATGGCTTCCGATCCCGAGGCTTCCAATTCCGGGATTCCTCAGGAAGAAGCCACCGGGCGATTCCCGGGTCGCCGCGAACCGGTCGACTCCCCTCAGGTGGCTGCCGAGTAACGGGCTGGCTACCAGGCAGCTTGCTGGCAGGAGATCGGCGAGCTGCGGCCCGTCACGGCGGTCAGGTGACATGCATGAGCGGTTTCGGAAGCTGTCGCGGCGGGTTCCGCCTTCCCGCACCGGTACCGCCCTTAATGACTTTCGCGCGGCACCGCGTGCCCTCGGCAACCGACCAGGAAATCCAGGTCGGCTCCCCGGTCGGCCTGCATCACCCGCTCCACGTAAAGGCTCTGGTACCCGCCCCGGACCGCAGGTTCGGGCGGAGTCCAGGCGGCGGCGCGGCGGGCCAGTTCGTCCTCCGGCACGTCCAGGTGAAGGCGCCGCGCATCCACGTCCAGGTCGATGATGTCGCCTGTCCGCACCAGGGCCAGCGTGCCGCCGACCGCGGCCTCCGGCGCGCAGTGGAGGACGACGGTGCCGTAGGCGGTGCCCGACATGCGCGCGTCGGAGATGCGGACCATGTCCCGCACGCCGCGTTCCAGCAGCTTCTTCGGCAGCGCCATGTTGCCGACTTCCGCCATTCCCGGATAGCCCTTAGGCCCGCAATTCTTCAGCACCATCACGCAGGTCTCGTCGATGTCGAGGGCGGGGTCGTCGACCGTCGCCTTGTAATGCTCGATGCTCTCGAAGACGACGGCCCGGCCGCGATGGCGCATCAGCTCCGGCGACGCGGCCGACGGTTTCAGGATCGCACCCGATGCCGCCAGGTTGCCGCGCAGCACGGCGATGCCGCCGTCCCGCACCAGGGCCCTGTCGCGCGGCCGGATGACGTCGGGATCGAAATTCTCGGCCGGGCGGATGTTGTCGCCCAGGGTCGCTCCCGTCACCGTCGGCACGTCGAGGTCCAGCAGGTCCGACACTTCCTTCATCACCGCCGGGATGCCGCCGGCATAGCAGAAATCCTCCATCAGGTACCGCCCGGAGGGCATCAGGTTGACGATGGTCGGCACGCCCCGGCCAGCGCTGTCCCAATCGTCGAGCGTCAGGTCGACCCCGATGCGACCCGCGATCGCCAGCAGGTGGACGACCGCGTTGGTGGAGCCGCCGATCGCTCCGTTCATCCGGATCGCGTTGAGGAAGGCCCGCCGGGTCAGCACCTTCGACAGGCGCAGGTCTTCGGCGACCATACCCACGATGCGCCGGCCGGTCAGGCGGGCCAGGCGCGCGCGGTGCGCGTCGACGGCCGGATATGCCGCGTTGCCGGGCAAGGTCAGCCCCAGGGATTCAGCCATGGAGGCCATGGTCGAAGCGGTTCCCATGGTCATGCAGTGCCCGGGCGAGCGCGACATGCCGTTCTCGGCGGCCATGAAATGCTCCCGCGGCATGCGCCCGGCCCGGACATCCTCGGAAAATTTCCAGACATCGGTTCCCGACCCGATGTCCGCCCCGCGGAACTTGCCGTTCAGCATCGGCCCGCCGGAAATGACGATCGACGGCAGATCGCAGCTCGCCGCTCCCATCAGCAGCGACGGCGTGGTCTTGTCGCAGCCGGCCATCAGGACCACCCCGTCCATCGGATTGCCGCGGATCGCCTCCTCGACATCCATCGACGCCAGGTTCCGGAACAGCATGGCCGTCGGTCGCAGGTTGGATTCGCCGCAGGAAAAGACCGGAAATTCCAGCGGCAGCCCGCCCGCCTCCAGCACGCCCAGCTTGATCTGCTCCGCCAAGCCGCGGAAATGCGCGTTGCACGGCGTAAATTCGGAGAAGGTGTTGCAGATGCCGATCACCGGGCGGCCGTCGAAGGCGTCGTCCGGAAGTCCGCCGTTCTTCATCCAGCTCCTATGGATGAAGCCGTCCTTCGTGTCGCCGCCGAACCAGGCCTGCGACCTCAGGGGTCTGGGGAGCTTTCGGGCCATGGGGTTCATCCTTTCTCACGCCGCCATGCGGCGGACCACGGCATCGCCGCGCCGCCGGATATCCGGGACCAGCCTAACGCGTAATCCGGGCCCGGTCATCAGCCGGGGCGCCGCCACGGCGCCGGTGGCGCTCCGTTGAGACGACATGGCCGCTCAGAAGGCATTGCCGCGCGGGTCAGCATGCCGGAGGCCCGCGAGCCTGCTACCGGCGGGCTCCGGCAAGGCGGCCTGTTTCTCCTCCTCCCGCACCAGGCGTTCGCAATCTTGCGACTTCGGGAACTTGTGATTGCGCGGCTCGTCGTGCTCGTACGGCATGCGGGTTCACCGCAGCGGGGAACCTTCCATTCCTGACCAGCCAGCCGCCGGAAGAGGATTCCTGCAGGGAAGCCGTCTGGCGTGGCCAGGTCGCCGATGTCATCGTCCCCTCTTCCGGGTCCCCTCTTCCGGCCGTCGGTCAGACCTCGAACAGCCACGACTTCGTGCTGTTCCACTTGAACACGGCATCCGTAACGTCGACCTGGCCGTTGAACGAAACCTCGTCGATGTAGAGGTTCCGGTCGGATCCATTGGCCCCCTTCCTTCCGTTCCAGGCATCGTTGTTGAAGATGATCTCGACCTCCCGCTCCTGGATTCCCGGGGAGTCCAGGTCGCCCTTGTAAGTGAAGGTCTGCCACTGGTCCTTGTCATGGACGGCCGTCACCCGGTTCGTGAGATCCAGCGTCTTCCCGTCCACCTTGACGACGAAATTCGGGTTCCCCTTGTAGTGGTCGCCCGACGCCCTGACGGTGATCACGTCATCCCCTTCGGGACGGGGGAGCGGGATCGAGCCCTTGTCCTTCAGCCAATCGAAGCGCCCGGCGAAGTCTTCGAGCCACTCCTCGCGGTTCTCGTAGACCGTCCTGGCCCCTTGGGTGCCGGGGCGGTCGAAACCCTGCCCATGAAGGTCCGTGTAATAGCCGTCGGACACCTTGCGGAACTCCCCGCCCCAGCTTTCCTTGGTCGGATCGTCCTGGTCCCCGTCGAGGAAGCGGAGAACGGTCGGGCTATCCCCCATCTTGACGCCGGACTTGTTGAAGATGTTGCTCGAGACCTTCGAGAAGAAGTCCCCCAAGGCGCCGTGGCCCTTGGCGTTCGCCTCGTGCCAGCCCTTGATCATGGAGCCGCTTTCCGGCGTGCCGTAGGTGCCCCGGAACGTCGTCATGTTGTCGACCCACATGTCCAGCTTGCCCTTGAAGTTGTCCAGCAGGTACTTCTTGGCGTGGATGTCCTGGGTGTCGATGCTGAACAGACGGACGTGCCTGGCGATGCCGGGAGCATCGTGCAGCGCCTGCGCGATGTCGGCCTCCCCTCCCCAGGTGAGCACGTTCAGCTTTTCGCCCGCGGCGGCGGCCTTCCTGGCTTCCGCGACGATGGCCTCCGATGAGTCCGTCGGCTTGGAATATCCCTTGGGGGGCGCGGTGTCCGTGGCGCCCTGATGGCTCACCCTTTTCAGGGCCTCGACGGATTTGAAGCCGGAGCCATGCTCGCGCAGTTCGGCAAGGTCCTTGCCGTAGACGTCGATCACGGCATCGATGTCCCTGACCAGACCGTCCTGGGTGTTGAACTTGGACGCCGTTCCGGCGATGCCGACGATGTTCATCTTGTCCTGGTACATCAGCGCGTGGACAAGCGACTGGACGTCGTCCTTCTCCTGCGCTTCGAGCCTCAGGTCGGTCGAGATGAAAACTCTGGGCAAAGCCATGTCTGTGCTCTCCGGATAAATTCAATATGTCCGCCGGAATGACAAGTAATCCGACAACGATCAAAAAATGTATTTAGATCGTTAACAGACGATTAATCGTATAAGGACAAATTTGCAATCAGATGAAGAAGAAAATTGGGCTTCTGATGGATTTTGTTCGATTTAGATCTTTATAGCCCAGCCGAACCATCATCCATGACCTGTTTTTAACTTTCTAGAATGAGATGAAAGCAGTTCTCAGGAGCCTCATGATTCTTTTTAATCTCGATACTATACTACGTATTACACATGAAAATCAGAGACCTTGCGGCAACAATGCTCCGAAAGGTCCGGCGCGGGGACATACGAAGAAGAAGACCGGCGTTGCTTCCCTCTTCCCGAAATTTCGTCTGTTCCCGGTGCAGATGGAGCAAGTTTCATGAAACGCTGCTCCCGTCATCCAACTGTCATGCCTGAAATCTAAGCTGCGCCGGTAATCGATGACCCGGGATATTCTGCATCCCGTTACATGCCGGTGATTTCATGGGTCGCCTCCTCATCGCTGCCTTGTTCGCATTCGTATCCGCGGCCTCCCCGACCCGAGCCGAACCCTTGACCGGGGCAGGATCGACTTTCGTCTTTCCGCTGCTCAGCCGTTGGAGCCAGAACTTCCAGGCATCCGAGGAGAGCGGCGGCTATGTCGCCCCCCTGCCGAAGAGACCGGCCGCTCCGGAGAGCGGCCTGGGCTCGCTGTTCGGCGCCATGGCCGGCGGCATCGACTACGAGCCGGTCGGCTCACTGGGCGGCACCATGCGGGTCATCGCCCGGGCCGTGGATTTCGGCGCATCTGAAAGGCCCATGCCGGCCGAGGAGGTGGACCGGCACGGGCTCATGCAGTTCCCCATCACCACGGGCGGCGTCGCGGTCGTCTTCAATCTGCCAGGGATCGAAAGCGGTGCCTTGCGCCTCTCCGGGGCGGTGCTGGCCGACATCTACATGGGAACGGTCGAGAGATGGTCGCACCCGGCCCTGCGCGCGCTCAACCCGGAGCTCACGCTGCCGGACGCGCCGATCAAGGTCGTCCACCGGAGCGACGGATCCGGCACCACTTACATTTTCGCGGCATATCTCGCCCATGCCAGCACGGACTGGCGGGAGCGGGTCGGGGTCGATACCGAGCTGAAATGGCCGACCGGCGCCGGGGTCAGGGGCAGCGGCGGCATCGTCAAGGCCGTGGCGGCCGACCCGAACACCATCGGCTATGTCGAGCTCGGCCAAGCCTTGCGGGTCGGGCTGCCCTCGGCCCTGGTCGAGAACCGCGCGGGAGAGTTCAGGGCGCCATCGCGCCGGAGCATCGCCGCCGCCGTCGCCGGCGCGGACTGGGCGGGCTCGCGCCATTTCAGCCTTCTTCTCACCGAAACCGCCGACGCCGAGTCCTACCCGATCGCGGCCACCGTCTACGCTCTGATGCCCCGGGAACCCCGTTCCGGTACCGACCGCACCCTGCGCTTCTTCGGCGGAGCCTTGGCGCACTGGCAGCAGGATGCCGTCGATCTGGATTACGTGCCGCTGCCGGACTCCCTCGTCGGCCTGATCAAATCCTACTGGGAAGCCAGTTCCAAGTAAGACCAACCGGCCCTCGTCCGGACGGGCCCCGTAAAGGACAGCTCATGCAGGTCGATATCTTCACCCAGATCATCGTTCCCGTGATCGGTGGCCTGGGCATCTTCATGCTCGGCCTCGAGTTCATGTCGAACGGCATCCAGGCCGTTGCCGCCAACCGGATGCGCGCGCTGCTCGCCAAGCTGGCGGGGACTCCGCTCAAAGGCGTCTTCGCCGGCACCATCATCACCGGCGTGATCCAATCCTCGACGGCGATGACGGTCATGGTCGTCGGCATGGTCAATGCCGGCGTCGTCGGCTTGCGCCCGGCGATCAGCGTGATCATGGGAGCGAACATCGGGACGACGCTGGGGAACGGCCTGATCGCCCTGCCCCTCGGCCCGCTGGGCCTGCTGCTGGCCGGCTTCTTCGCCCTCGTCTACATCTTCTCGAAGTCTGACAGGACGAAGAACATCGCCCTGGCCTGCATAGGGTTCTCCCTGATCTTCTACGGCCTCAACCTGATGACCGGGGGCCTGAAGCCGCTCCGCGCCATGCCGGAGGTGATGTCGGCGATCTCCTCGCTGCGGGCGGACGATTTCACCGGCCTTCTGACCTGCGTCGGAACGGCGGCGCTGGTCACCGCGATGATCCATTCCTCCTCGGCGACCATCGGCATCGTGATGGGCCTCGGAGCGTCCGGTGTCCTCGACTGGCAGACCGCCGTGGCCTTCTCGCTCGGCGCCGACCTGGGAACGACCATCACCTCCTGGATAGCGTCGTTGAACCTGTCCAAGAACGCCAAGCGCGCCGCATATGCCCACATATCGTTCAACATCATCGGCGTCATGGTGACCATCCCGCTGTTCTTCCTCTCCATGGACGTGCTGCGTTTCGCCATGCAGTGGTTCGGCGGCGATCCCGGAGTCCCGATGATGGTGAACGGCAGGGAAACCTACCCGCTGGTGCCGGTCGCGATCGGCTTGTATTCGACCTTCTTCAACGTTTTCAACACGTTGCTGTTGTTCCCCTTCGTCGGAGTGTTCGAGCGGGTGCTCAGCCGCATCGGCCATGACGCGTCCGAGGACATCGAGGATTATTCCCTGCCGAAGTACCTTGCCGCCAACCTGCGGGGTGACATCGTCCAAGGCGTTCCCGCGCTGCGCAAGGAGATCGAGCGGCATCTCCAGGCAGGCACCCTCTACCTGGACATCGCCCGGGGCATGCCGGACGCCGCGAAGGATCCCCAGGTCCATCATGCGAATCTCGGGAATCTGAGCCGGGACATCGGCGTGTTCGCATCCTCCCTTCTGACGCCGGGCCAGCCCTACGGGCAGGCCGATCTGGTCGCAAGCCTGATCGAGGAGGCCGATTTCGCCGAAAGCCTGGGTGAAACCCTTCATCAGATTGCCCAGCGGGTCAAGCGCGAGGAGTTCTCGCCGTCGGGCCGGGAGGTGGTGAACGGCATCCTCGACCAGGTTTCCGACGCCATGGGGATCGTGCTGCCGGGCTCGGCCCGGAGCGCGACCGCCGTCGCCGCGGATCAGCGCATATCCGGGCTCGCGGAACTGCGCCGGAAATGCCTGAAACTGGATGAGCTGGCCCCGACGGAGAGAGCATCGCTGCTGGCGATCCTCGGGAGCGCCGAACGGGCGTTCCTGCTGATCGAGCGCATCGACGGCGAGCGGCGCTCGGTCGACCGCGAAATGGTGATCGAGCACCAGGCCGATGTCGTTCCGGGATTGGAGCCGAGACCGGCGACGGCTTGACCTGCGGCGGACGATGGTCCGGCCAGGGTACGGCAGGATCGGCATGGCTCGGCTCGGGGACCTGAAGCCGGGATGGCCGGCGCCACGCTCGGCTTATCGCTGCCGCACCCGGACGGAAGCGGTCGTTATCGCTACGCCCGGAGCGGAGCGCACCGGATCAGCAGGCGTGAAAACCGGTTCCGACGGGCGGCGCCAGCATCAGGATGCCGAGAATACCGGCTCCGCCGCCGCCCGGTTCCAGGATGATCGCGGATCCCTCCGGGAAAGCCTCCCCGGCGACGGCGCTGCCAAGCACCATGATGGCAGGTGTCCGATGCCCGACCAGCACGCGGTTCGTTCCCGGAGCCACCGGCGCGGAGAACAGCCGCCGATGCTCCGAGAGAACCCAGTCGAGGCGTGATCCGGCATAATCGTCCGCAAGCAGGCGGTCGGTGATCTCGACGGCCGCGCTCCCGAAGACGATCTCGGCCGTGTCGCGGGCCCGGAATACCGGCCCGGCAAGAACGGGATCAGCTATCGGGATACCGAGGTCCCGCAGGGCCTGCCCGATCCGTTCGGCCTGGGCCCGGCCCGCCGCCGAGAGATTGCGCTGGCCCGGGCGGTCTCCGATCTCGTAGGACCTGTCGCAGGGCATGCCGCTGGTGTCGGCGTGCCGGAAGAACAGGGTCAGCCCGCCGCGGCGCAGTCGTTCGACCAGGGATTTCCCGGTCACCTCATCCACTGTGGATGGGCGCAGCTGCTGTGCCGGGGCGGATGACGCCGTGCCAGCCGCGATCACCAGGAACAGCGGGAAAAGGAAGTTCCGCAGGGCTCTCCACGGGGCTTTCGGGAGGGAGTCCGGGATGTGGCGTTTCAGGGTATGCATCGGCTTGGTGACTACTCTCGGCCCTGAAGGGCCGAGCTTCCGCGCCTCACAACGCAGCGTTCCTGTTTCCGTCCGGCAGCCCGGCTCGATCCACAGGCCGACACCCGAAGTCCTCGGGCCTTGATAACCTTCGACGCGTTGAAATCGGCGTTTTCGTGGTGACCGCAAGCGACACACAGAAACTCCGCCTGGGAACGCCGATTGTCGGCATGGATGCAGCCGCAGACGCTGCATTCCCGGCTGGTGTTCGGCGCCGGCGTGGTCCTGAGTTCTCCGCCGTACCACGCGGCCTTGTACTCCAGCATCAGCCTGATCTGATGGGGCGCCACGTCCAGCATCGACCTGTTCAGCCCGGACTTGGCCCGCACGTTGGACCCCGGCTGCCCGATCGTTCCGGCCGCACTCGCCGTCATGTTCCGCACCTTCAGGTCCTCAACGACAATGACGCCGTGGTTCTTGGCTATCGCTGTCGTCGCCTTGTGCGCGGCATCCTTCCGCCGCCGCGCGAGACGGGCCTGGAACCGGGCGACGGCAAGACGCGCCCCGGCCTGATTTCTCGACCCCTTCGTCTTCCTGGCGACCTTGCGCTGAAGCGTCGCCAGCTTATGCCTTTCCCTGTCCGTGGTTCGCGGAAGCTGGATCACCTGCCCCGTGGACAGCACCATCGGCTTCGCGACGCCCATGTCTACCCCGACCGCCGGCCCCAGGTTCGCCATCGGCTCCGGCATCTCGATCTCGCACTGGATGGCGACATACCAGCAATCGGCTTCGCGGCTGACCGTCGCCGTCCTCATCCTGCCCTCGATCGGACGATGCCGGACCCAGGCGACCCATCCAGCCTTGGGCAGGAAGATGCGGTCAGCTTCAGGCTTGAACTGTTTGGGGTCGGGATACCGGAAACTATCGCGATCTCCCCGTCTGCGAAACTGCGGACAACCGGCGCGGCCTTCGAAGAAGTTCTTGAAAGCCTTGTCGAGATCGATGATGGCCTGCTGCAACGGATGGTTCGGCACCACACGCAGCCAGGGCGCCTCGGCCTTCAGCGCCGGCAGTTCAGCGATCTGATCGTACGCGGTCAGCCTGCGCGGATGGCTGCGGTGATACTCCAGTTTCCGCTGCTCGAGACACAGGTTGTAGGCAAACCGGCACGCCCCCGCTGTCTGCCTGAACAGGGCCTCCTGCTCGACGGTCGGATACACGCGATAGCGGTATGCCTTGAGCCTGATCATGGCAAGAGTATATTCGGTCTCTCATCAGGAGACAAGCTCATGGATGTCGAATGCCGCACAGGCCGTCGCGTCGTTTGTTCTCTGCACGTTCATTTGGTCTTCGTTACGAAGTATCGTCGTAGCGTCCTCAGTGATCGCGCCCACGAGGTGCTGCGCGACGTCTTCCTCGGTGTCTGCGCAGAGTTCGGCGCGCGTCTGAAGGAGGCGAACGGCGAAGACGACCACGTCCATCTGCTGATCGAGTATCCGCCTACGGTCCAGCTCTCCAAACCGGTCAACAGCCTCAAGGGCGTATCGAGCCGCCTGCTGCGTCAGCACGACTTCCCTGAAGTGACGCAAAGGCTCTGGGGCGGCCATCTCTGGAGCCCATCCTACTGCGCGGCATCCTGCGGCGGCGCGCCGTTGGAGATTGTCACGCAGTACATCGAGCAGCAGCGCCGGTAGGACTTCGGCGCGGACCCGCCAAGGGTGCCTATCCCGGCCTTGAAGATGCCGGGTTTGCGATACCAAATATTGGGATCAACAGGGTTTTGGCCGGAGAAGCTCGAATTCGTGACCGCTTCGAACGGGCGAAGGCCGATGGCGACTTGCCGGAGACGGCCAAACCCGATGCCCTCGCGGCCTTCGTGATGGCTGTCTCCCATGGCATGGCGGCGCAGGCCAAAGCCGGCGTCAGCCGCGACCTGCTCAGGGCGGTTGCCGGGCAAGCGCTTGCCACCTGGCCCGCGGGTCGCCCGGCGCCTTCCTGATGGCGATCTCGGTCTTGGCCACCGTCCAAGGATCGCGAGGCGGGTCGGCAACGTCCCGTCATGCCGGCTTTTCGCCGAGAGAAGCGAACCAGGCCGCATAGGGGGTGTTCGCCGCCATGTGCCGATTGTAGTCGGGGGATCCGTCGGTCCACCAGACCGGGCCGCGCTCTCCCAGCGATCGCTTCGCCGCATCGACACGGGGCCGTGCCGCGGCGAGCGCCGCCGGATCGGCTTTGGACGCACGCACGGCCCGCCGGGCCGCCATCAGGTCGCGCACGAGCCGTTCACGCTCGGCTGGATCAAGGGCGGGATTGCTCATACGCCACAGTCGGCCCCGCACCACGAAGTACCGGCCGTCCGGTGTCGACGGATAACGCTTATGGTGCGGCACACAGGTCCTCGGCTTTCGCCACGGGCTTTCTCGTCAATTCCATCGACTCCTTACTCGCCGCCATTTTCCACCCCGGAGCGGGCAAACAGACCCTGAACGCAAGATACCTGAACGCAAGATAATGGTCCCGTTCCGGCTCCGGCGCGAGGGCCGGCCTCTTCCTTCCGCCGCTTCTGGAAAGGGATCGTCGCGGCCGTTACATTTTTGGGCTTCGGCGAATCTCCTTAATCATTGCGGGCTAGAGCTGGTTCGTTAAATTGGAACAGAGGGCATGGATATGGCTATTCCAACCGAGCTTGAAACCTATTTCCTGCAACTGGTGAATGCCGACCGCGCCAAGGCCGGCGTGGCCGCCCTGGTGTTCGATGGCGAACTCATCGACTCCGCCAGAACGCACAGTCAGTGGATGGATGCCACAGACAGCTTCTCTCATACCGGCGCCGGAGGCTCATCGCCGGGCAACCGAATGGCCGCCGCCGGATATGACGCGCGGGGATGGGGCGAGAACATCGCCTACATCGGCGGTTCGCGAGCGGAAGTCCTGGACAAGGCCGACGTGGATCAGCTCCACACCAACCTGATGAACAGTCCAGGCCATCGCGCCAATCTGCTGAATGCGAACTACAGGGAAATCGGGATCGGCCTCGATCAGGGCGATATCAACGGCTACAAGGCCGTATTCGTGACCCAGAACTTCGGCACGCCATCGGCATCGGAGGCTGCCGAACAGGACAAGTATGGATCGTCCACCCAGCCGCAGCCGGCTCCGAGCCCAGTCCCGCAGCCGATCCCGCAGCCGGCCCCGCAGCCGGCCGATGGAACGGTGATCGCCGGCACGAACCGTTCAGACCGGCTTTTCGGCGCTAGGGGCAACGATGCCATCGACGGCAAGGGCGGCAACGATTCTATCTGGGGCGGAATCGGAAATGACATACTGACTGGCGGCGCGGGCCGTGACGACTTCATCTTCACGGGCCGGTCGTGGGGGCATGACACCGTGAAGGATTTTTCGCCTGGAGATGACCTTGTGTTTTCCAGGTCAGCCGTGGGGTCGGTCCGGAACATCCTGGCCCACGCTGAAAACGTGGACGGCGACACGGTATTCGACTTCGGCGCACTCGGCTCGGTGACCCTGCTGGGGGTCGAGGAACGCGACCTGTCAAGCAGCGACTTCGTTCTGGTCTGACCCGCGGTCGGTCGGGATCTGGGCAGAACCCGCAGGGGCATTTCCTGCGGCACCCTTCCCGTCCGTTCGACAATCTGCGGCCAATGTCCGGATGTTCCAGGCGGAGGCCCCGACCCATACCGGAACCGTTGAACGGTTCCGGTATGGGCCTTCCGATCGACGCCTGTGGCATTGATCGGTCCGGTTCTTTAGATTCCGCGACGATGCCCATCGGAATTCAGATCTTGCCTTCGGCGAGCAACTCGCGGGTGCGCTTCAGCGTCGACAGGAGTGCGGCCCTGTAGCCCTTGTCGCCGTCGAACTGCGCCTGCTCCGCCCGCTCTTCAGGTCCGTTCGGCTCCTTCCCGCGCAGGCCGAGATAGCAGTAGAACTTGAGTTGCAGTTCGCCCGCTTCGTCCTCGAACAGCTCGTTGATGATCGCGCCTTCGCGCGGGCCGGTTGCCTGGAAGAAGGTGACCTTGCTTTCCGGCTCCAGCGTCACGATCTCGCGCAGATCGGCACCCGCGATCGTGGCTTCGCGGACGAAATGGGTCGCGCTCTCCGCCACGACCTCGCAGCGGATGCAGAGGCCCTCGGGAAGGAAGAGGCGGGCGTCGCGAGCCTTCACCTCCAGGCCCTGCCATATCTGCGCACGGGTCAGCCTAGTCTCGCCTTCCGGATTCACCGGAACGATCATGTCCCCGCATGTGGTGTAAGAGCGCCCGTGCCGGATCAGGCCCGTAGGGAGGCGTAGCCGACCGAAGGGCCTGATCCGGCACGGGCGGTCATCGTGGTTCTCGGGAAAAGTCTGGTCACCACAACACATTCCTGAACCAAGGCGACCACGATGACCGATGAGATGATGACGCTTCGTTCGATGCTTGAAAAGGGCACCGATGCCGACGTGCTGCGGGAAATGATCGGCTTCGCGTCGGAGCAGCTGATGGAGATGGAGAGGTTCAGGCGCTGACCGGCGCCGGTCATGGCGAGCGTTCGGACGGCCTTCTCGCGCACCGCAACGGCTATCGCGAGCGCGACTGGGAAACCAGGGCCGGGACTTTGGAGCTGCGGATCCCGAAGCTGCGCAAAGGCAGCTACTTCCCCAGCTTCCTGGAGCCGCGCCGGATGGCCGAGAAGGCGCTGACGGCGGTGATCCAGGAGGCCTACATCCAGGGCATCTCGACCCGCGATGTCGACGATCTGGTCAGGGCCCTGGGCATGAGCGGCATCTCGAAGAGCCAGGTCAGCCGGCTGTGCGAGGAGATCGATGACCGGGTCAAGCCATTTCTGAACCGCCCGATCGAAGGCGACTGGCCCTACCTCTGGATCGATGCGACCTACGTCAAGGTGCGTCAGCAAGGACGCATCGTGTCGGTCGCCGTGACCGTCGCGGTGGCGGTCAACACCGACGGCCGGCGCGAGGTGCTGGGCATGGATATCGGCGTCTCGGAGGCCGAGACCTTCTGGCTGGAGTTCCTGCGCAAGCTCAAGCGCCGCGGTCTGGCCGGGGTCAAGCTGTTGATCTCAGATGCTCACAATGGCATCAAGGCGGCCGTCCAGCGCGTATTCCAGGCTCTGAACCTGCGCAGCTACGTCACCCGGCGCGAAATCAGCTTCGGCATCCGCTCCGACACTGGCCGCGACAGCCGAGACGCCTCTCTCTCGCTGCTCAAGACCGCCACCAAACCGGGCATCCCCTTCTGGAACTTCCCGGCCGGCCGCTTCGGCATTGACAGCGCCCAGGAAATCCCCCGCTTAACGAACTCGTGCTCAAGACCGCTTGATCGCCCGGCCTTTTGTCCCTATCACATTGAGGCCGGATCTTAGGAATTTTGACTCATACGAAATCTTGCTCGACCCACCTATGTTACATGTAACAGCTGGGAAGATATGCTATGCCTTCAACCGTCCGTCACCGTGTCCAGACCCACCGGGCACAGCTTCGCGCGCAGGGATTGAGGCCGATCCAGATCTGGGTGCCGGATGTCCGCTCCCCCACGTTCAAGGAAGAGGCGCGGCGGCAGTCCCGGGCAGTCGCCGCCGCACCCGACGAAGCCGACACCATGGACTTCCTGGAGGATATCCAGGATCTTGGCGATGATGCCGGCGACAGGCCGTGAGGCGTGGCGATCTGGTCACCATCGCCGCCCGGATCGGCGGCGATTATGACGGCAAACCACGACCCGCAGTGATCATCCAGTCCGACGATTTTCCGGAAACCGACAGCGTCACCGTTTCGCTGCTGACCTCCATCGGCATCGACGCCCCACTGCTGAGACTGCGCATCGACCCGGCGCCGGCCAACAACCTTCGCCAGACCTCCTGGGTCATGATCGACAAGATCGCGACCGTCAGGCGGAGAAACATAGGGGCCGTCTTCGGCCGTTTGAGCGATGCCGAACTGGTCCAGGTCAACCGCGCCCTGCCGGTGTTTCTCGGGATCGCAGGCTGATCTTCATCGACGTCGCGGTCGGTCAGGATGGAAGCGACAATTTGGCCGCTCACCGCGTCGAAGCCGATGTGCAGCTTGCGCCAGGAGCGCCGCTTCTTCGCGCCATGCTTCTCGACCAGCCATTCGCCCGGCCCGCCCAACTTCAGCCCCGTGCTGTCGACCAGCAGGTGGATTGCCCCGCCGGTGGTGCGGGTCTGCGCCGGCAGCTCCAGCGTTCGGGCCCGTCGGCTGAAAGTGGAGAAGTTCGGCACCGGCAGGTTGAGGCCGAGCAGCTGGAGGATCGAGCCGTTCAGTCCCTCGGTCTGGCGCAGCGCCAGGCGGAACACCGCGCGGAGCGTCAGGGCTGTCGTGATCGCCAGGTCGGAGTAGTTCGGCTGACCGCCCGGCGTAGTGCGCGGCGCGGCTTTCCAGGCGTCGATGGCGGCGTCCGTAAACCACACGGTCAGACTGCCCCGCTTCTCGCGCAAGCGCCGCTTGCGCTGACAGCGTCAGGCGGAGCGAAGCTCCGCTGAGAGCTTCCGCAGCGCCTCGTTGTACACCGCCCAGTTCGTCACCCGCCGCTTCGGCCGCGGAATGCGGTGGCGGCGATCAGCGTTCGTTTTGTGCGGCATGAAGGCAGGATCCGGAGCATCGAAACGGATCGTCCCCCTACGCCATCCCACCCATCGGTGCAAAACGCTGCAACACGCTGTCAGACGCGCGATCTCCGCCCGCGTCGCCTGATTAGCAGCCGACAGGGAGGCAGTCTTTGCTTCCATGACCTCCGTGCAACACGTCGGCCGCCGGAGCCGTCGAGCCCCGGACCTTGATTTCAGGGGCGAGCTTGATGCTCATCCGCGGACTCGCCGGGTTCTCGATCTGCTTCAGCAGCAACTGCGCCGCCTGCACGCCGATCTCGTAATGCTGGATGCGCACCGTGGTGAGCGGGGGTGTCAGCTTGTCCACGTAGGGCATGTCGTTGAAGCCGGTGACGGAAACGTCCTGCGGGCAGCGCAGGCCGTGCTCCGCGAGCGCGTCGTAGCAGCCCAGCGCCAGCAGGTCGTTGGCAGCGACGATGGCGCTGAAGCCGCTGCGCGTGTTGAGCACCCTCTTGTTCAGCAACCCCTTGCAGACGCGCCGGCCTTCGGCCTCGCTGAAGGATTTGCAGAACGCGATCAGCCCCTCGTCGAGGTCGAGGTCCTTGGCGCGCATCGCGTCCAGGAATGCCCGGTAGCGGATGTAGCCGGTCGACAGGTCCTGGGGGCCGGCGACATGGGCGATCCGCCGATGGCCGAGGCTGGCCAGATGATCCACCGCGAGGCGGACCCCGCGCGCGTCGTCAGTGACCACGGACGAGACGTCGTCATTGTCCAGCCCGCGGTTGACCGCGACGACCGGAAGCCCATCCTGCACGCATTGCGGGACTATGGGATCGTTGCGCGCGACCGTGGCCAGGATCAGGCCGTCGATGTGCCGGCCCTTCATCCGGTTCACGACCGTCTCCTGCCGCTCCGCGCTGTTGTCGGTATTGGCGATGATGGCCGTGAAGTTGGCGGCACCCAGGACATCCTCGATGCCGCGCAGGATCGGCGGGAAGACCGGGTTGGTGATGTCGGGAATCACCACGCCGACGGTGAAGGACCGCTTCGTCCGCAGGCTGGAAGCGAGTGCGTTGCGATAGTATCCCAGGTGCCGCGCCGCTTCCTCGACCCGCTGCACGATTTCCGGGCGGACCATGTGGCGGGTTGCCGGACTGAGCGCACGCGACACCGTGGAAGCGTGCACCCCGGTCGCCTCCGCCACATCCTTGATCGTCGCAGAACCCGGCTTCTTCATTCCCGTCGCCTTCGATCCTTCATGCTTGCCCTTTGCATTCAACGGGAGAGTTCCGCCACTGTCTCAGAAAAATCGTTTGCACGATTCTGCCGCTTCCCATACGGCATGGCAAGGAGGATGGCAGCGGGCTGGTTGGTCCGGTTCCTCAGTTCCCGCTTCTCACCCGGGGCGAGCCGGCACGAGTCCCAGGGGCCCAATGCCACCTCGCCCTCCCCGGTCGCGACCACGACCTCGCCCGACAGGACCACGTAGAGCTTCTCGACCGGGGAGGCGTCCAGGCTGGTCCCGCCTCCGGGCAGGATGTGCGACAACCCAAGCCACAGCGTGTCGGAAGGACCGGCCTCGTGTCCTTGCAGCCGCAGGCATCGCATGTCGAAGTGGTTCGGCGCCTCGTAAGCCCTGGCTTCCGCAAACCGCGTCACGTTCATGGTGATGCTCCTTTCCGCTTACGGGCTGGCCTGACCGAAGATCAGGTTCGGCAGGAAGGTCGAGACACCGGGGATGTAGGTGACGATGATCAGGAAGCTGATCAGCACGCCCAGCCAGGGGGTCGCCGCCCTGACGACCTGGACGACGCTCATCTTCGTGATGCCCGCGGTGACGAACAGGTTGAGCCCGACCGGTGGCGAGACCATGCCGATTTCCATGTTCACGACCATGATGATGCCGAGATGAATCGGGTCGATGCCCATTTCCATGGCGATCGGGAACACGATGGGCGCCAGGATCAGCACGATGGACGACGGCTCCATGAAGTTGCCGGCGAGCAGCAGGACGATGTTCAGCATCAGCAGGAACATCCACGGCGCCAGACCCATGGAGGTCAAGGTCTCGGCGACCTGCTGCGGGATCTGCTGTGACGTCAGCACATAGGCGAACAGCATGGCATTGGCGATGATGAACATCAGCATCACCGTGACGCGCCCGCTGTCCAGCAGCGTCTTCGGCACGTCCTTGAGGCCGATGTCGCGGTACACGAACAGCGCCACGACGAAGGCGTAGACGGCGGCCACCGCCGCGGCTTCGGTCGGGGTGAACACGCCGCCATAGATGCCCCCCAGGATGACGACGATCAGCAGCAATCCCCACAGCGCCTCGCGTCCGGAGCGCACCAGTTCCGCCATGGTGGCCCGCGGCTGGCGCGGAAGGTCGAGCCGCCAGGCCACCACATAGATCGTCAGCATCAGCAGCAGGCCGAGTAGAATGCCCGGAATGATGCCGGCCATGAACAGACGGCCGACCGAGGTCTCGGTGGCGGCGGCATAGACGACCATCACGATGGACGGCGGGATCAGGATGCCCAGCGTGCCGGCATTGCAGATCACGCCGGCCGCGAAGTTCTGGCTGTAGCCGGCCTTCACCATGCCGCCGATCACGACAGAACCGACCGCGATCACGGTGGCGGGAGACGAGCCCGACACGGCCGCGAACAGCATGCACGCAAGCACCGAGGCGATGGCGAGACCGCCGCGCAGGTGGCCGACGCAGCTTATGGCGAAGGCGATCATGCGGCGCGCCACCCCGCCGGTGGTCATGAAGCCGCCGGCCAGGATGAAGAAAGGTACGGCCAGCAGAGTATACAGGTTCATCGTCTGGGCGAACTTGTTCGCCAGGGAGGCCAGGGACTCCGTGCCGAACAGCAGGAGGGTGAGCACGCTCGACAAACCCAGCGCCGCGGCGATCGGAATGCCGACGAACAGGAGGGCTAAGAGCATCGCGAACAGGAACAGCGTCGTCATGGCGTATGTCCCACGTGTGAGGGTCGGGCAGCGCCCACGACCGTCCGGGAGTCCGGCGTCAATCCGCTGACCGGCGAAGCCCGATCGGCCGCGAGGCTCATGTCAATCTCGTCCTCATGGCCCAGGCCGATGCGGTCGCGCTTGCCGGCGACGATGGCGAGCGCCACCTGGATCAGGCGAAGGATCAGCAGGCCGAAGCCGATGGGCAGGGCCAGCGACAGCAGCCAGCGTGGCAGGGGCAAGTCGCGGGCGTAGTTGCCCAGATCCATCATGCGATCGACGAAGACGTACGACCCGTACCCCATCAACCCGGCATAGAGCAGGCAGAGCCCGACCCCGATCAGTCCCAGCACGCGGCGCGGGGTGCGGGGCAGGTTGGCGATCACGATATCGACGCCGATATGGGCGTTGACGCGGACGCCGTAGGAAATGCCGATCAACACCATCCAGAGGAAGGCATAGGTCGTGGCCTCGTGAGCCCAGATCATGCCGGAGTTGAAGACGTACCGCAGGACCACCTGACCGAAGGTGACCACGGTCATGAAGGCGAGGAGGAAGGCGATCGCGCCCTCCTCCGCCCGGTTCAGGATGCGCGGGATCATGGCCGCTGCGCTCAGTTGGTCTGGTTGACGGAGGCGGCGGCCTGGACCAGCTTGGCCCCGATCTCCTTCTCAAACCGCTTCCAGACCGGTGCCATCGCCTCGCGCCACGCCTTCACCTCATCCTGCGTCAGGGTGATCAGCTCGACCTTGCCGCTGTCCAGCACGCGCTTGCGGTCGCGCTCGTTCAGTTCGGATGCCTGGGCGTTCACCTCCCGCGTGACTTCCTGGACGATCTTGTCCAGTTCGGTGCGCACATCCTTGGGCAGACCGTTCCAAAATTCTGTGTTGGTCACCAGCATGTATTCCAGCACGCCGTGGTTGGATTCCGTGGCGTAGCGCTGCACCTCGAAGAACTTCTGGGAATAGATGTTGGACCAACTGTTCTCCTGCGCGTCAATGGCACCGGTCTGGAGCGCCTGATAGACCTCGCCGAACGCCAGCTTCTGCGGGTTGGCGTTGACGGCGCGGAACTGTTCCTGCAGCACGTCGGATTCCTGGATGCGGAACTTCAGGCCCGCGGCGTCGGAGGGCTGGCGCAGCGGCTTGTTGGCGGTCAACTGCTTCATGCCGTTATGCCAATACGCCAAGCCCTTGAAGCCCTTGTCCTCCAGTTCGCCCAGCAGTTCCTGGCCCGCTGGGCTCGCCTGGAACCGTTCCAGCGCCGCCGTGTCGGCGAACAGGAAAGGCAGGTCGAAGAGCTGGAATTTCTTGGTCAGGCGGTCGAACTTGGAGAGCGACGGCGCGATCATCTGGATGTCGCCGAAGGCCAGCGCCTCCATGGATTCATCGTCGCCCATCAGGGACGAGCTGGGATAGACCTCGACCGAAACGCGGCCCTTCAGCCGCTCCTCCGCCAATTCCTTGAACCGCTTGGCACCTTGGCCCTTGGGCGTGTTCTCGGCGGTCACATGGACGAACTTGATCGTGATCGGCTTCTGCGCCAGCGCCGGGGAGGCGATCAGCAGGGCAACGGCAGCGGCGGCGGTGAAGAGCTTTTTCATGGGTTTCTTCCTCCGTAGTCGTGTGTTTCGGGTCGTTGAACCGGCCTGGCAGCCGGCTGCGAGAATGACCTGTTCATGCAAACGTTTGCAGCAGAATTCACATCAACGTGCGTATCGTCAACAGGAACATATCCTTAATCTTTGGTTAAAGCGCCAGGGGACTGGCGGAAAATGACGTGTGGTAACCCTTATGGGTTCGAAAAACCTGTATTGACAAACACCGAGAACGGCGGATGATCATGCAAACGTTTGCAGATGAAGAGCCCACACGGCTCACTGGAGGGGAACCCAATGATCATCGAGCATGAATCCATGGTCACCGACGCCGTGCTCCGCGCCATGGCGAACACCCGCGATCCGCGCCTGAAGCAGATCATGGATGGCTTTGTCCGCCACTCCCACGCCTTCCTTCGCGAGGTGCGCCCCAGCGAGGAGGAATTCGAAAGGGGCCTTCGCTTCATCGCGGCGCTGGGCCACCACACACACGAAACCAACAACGAAGTGGTGCTCGCCGCCGACGTTCTGGGCATCTCGACGCTGGTCACGCTGCTCAACAAACCGCTCTCGCAAGTCGAGAGCGCGGCGGCCCTGCTTGGACCCTTCTATCGCGCCAACGCCCCGGAATGCGCCTTGGGCGACACCATCGCCCGCTCCGAAACGCCCGGCTCGCCCCTGCTGGTTTCAGGTCAGGTGCGGGACGGGGACGGCACGCCGCTGGCGGGCGCCGTCGTCGATGTCTGGCAGGCCTCTCCAATCGGCCTCTACGAGAACCAGGACCCGCACCAGGAGAACATGAACCTGCGCGGCAAGTTCAGGACCGATGCCGATGGCCACTTCCACTTCCGCTCGGTCCGGCCGGCCGGATACCCGGTGCCCACCGGAGGGCCAATCGGCGAGCTGCTCGTCGCCCAGCAGCGTCACCCCTACCGCCCGGCGCACATGCATTTCGTGGTTTCGGCGGAGGGGCACGAAACCCTGATCACCCAGGTTTTCGCCGATGATTCGGATGTGCTGCAATCCGACGTCGTGTTCGGCGTGACGGCGCCGCTGGTCGGCACCTATCGCCGTCACGACCGGATCGACGGCTTCGTGCCTGAGGGTGTCGAGGCGCCCTACTACACGCTCGACTACGACTTCGTCCTGCGCAAGGGCGTGCCGACCTTCCCGATCCCGCCAATCCCATGAATTGAGGCCGCCATCATGACCTTTATCAACAGCTCCCCGCTCGCGGGCAAAGCCGCCGTGGTGATCGGCGCCTCGGGCGGCATCGGCACCGCGACCAGCCGCCGGTTCGCCGAGGCGGGTGCCCACGTGGTGGCCACATACCACAGCAACGCCGCCAAGGCCGACGCGCTGATCGCCGACCTGCCCGGCCGCGGGCACCGGGCGTTCCAGGCCGACGTGGAGGACAGCGCTTCCCTGAACCGTCTTGCCGCGGCGGTGCACGAAACCTTCGGCCGCGTCGACATCCTGGTCAACACGGCGGGCCTGACCCGGGCCGTACCGCACGCCGACCTGGAGGCCCTGGACGATGCCCTGATCGACCGCGTCTTCGCCGCCAACTGGCGCGGCCCCTTCGCCGCCATCCGTGCCTTCGCCCCCCTGCTGACGGAGTCGGGTGACGGCTTGGTCGTGAACATCTCGTCCATCGCCGCCACCACCGGCATCGGCAGCAACGTCGCCTACTGCGCCGCCAAGGCCGGCCTGGACATCATGTCGGTCTCGCTCGGCCGGGCACTGGCGCCCGAGGTGCGCGTCGTCTCGGTCTCGCCCGGCGTGGTCGACACCGACTTCGTGCCCGGCCGCGACCGCGACTGGTCGGAGCGGCAGGCCAGGGCGACGCCGCTGAAGCGCCTGACCGCGCCGGACGACGTGGCATCGGCCGTGCTGGCCGCGGCAACCCACCTCCGCTTCACCACCGGCTCGGTGATCGTCGTCGACGGCGGCCGACACCTCTGACAGGAACCCCCGACATGCAGGAGCACGCCATCATCACCTGTGCCGTGACCGGCAACATCACGACCCGCGCCCAGCATCCGGGTCTGCCGATCACGCCCAAGGAAATATCCGAGGCCTCGCTGGAAGCGGCGTCGGCCGGTGCGGCCATCGCCCACATCCATGTGCGCGACCCGGAAACCGGCAAGCCGTCCATGGACCTGGAGCTTTACCGCGAGGTGGTCGAGCGCATCCGCGAGCGGAACCCCGCCCTCATCCTCAACCTCACCACCGGCCTGGGCGGCCGCTACATCCCCAGCGACGACAACCCCGCCGTGGCCGCCCCCGGCACCACCCTGACCACGCCGGAACGCCGCGTCGCCCACGTGGCGGCCCTGCGCCCGGAGATCTGCACGCTGGATCTCAACACCATGAATTCCGGCGGCGACGTGGTGATCAACACGCCCAAAAATGTGACCAGGATGGCCGGCCTGATCCGCGCCGCCGGCGTGAAGCCCGAGCTGGAGGTATTCGACAGCGGCGACATCCAGCTCGCCCACGACCTGATCCGCACCGGCGTGCTGGAAGGGCCGGGCCTGTACTCCATCGTGCTCGGCATCAAGTACGGTTTCCCGGCCGATCCGGAGACCATGATGTTCGCCCGCGACCGGCTGCCGGCCGGGTCGCTGTGGACCGGCTTCGCGACCGGACGCATGGAGTTCCCGGCCGTGGCCCAGTCCTACCTGCTGGGCGGGCACGTCCGTGTCGGCCTGGAGGACAACATCTACATCGAGAAAGGCGTTCTGGCTCCCAGCAACGCCGCCTTGGTCGAAAAGGCCGCCCGCATCGTCGAAACGCTGGGCGGAAAGATCGCCTCCCCGGCCCAGGCCCGAGCCCTGCTCGGCCTGCCGGCCGATGCCGCCCCGCCGCTGGCCGATCCGGCCGCCGCCTAACCCCACTGCTTCGCCTTAGAGAGGAAACCACCATGACTGCCATCCGCGTCTACGAAAAGGCCCGCGACATCGACAACCTGAATCTGGGCCTCGAATCCGCAACGCTGGCCGACCCGGCCGCCGGCCAGTGCCTGATTGAAATCCGCAGCGCCGGCGTCAACCCCAGCGACGTCAAGGCCGTGCTGGGCTTCATGCCCCATGCCGTGTGGCCGCGCACGCCCGGCCGCGATTATGCCGGCATCGTCCACAAGGGTCCGGCCCACCTGATCGGCAAGGAGGTCTGGGGCAGCGGCGGCGAACTGGGCATCCGGCGCGACGGCACCCATGCCGAATACTTGCTGGTCGATGCCGCCCATGTGCGGGAGAAGCCTTCCACCGTCTCCCTGCTGGAGGCCGGCGCCATCGGCGTCCCCTTCATCACCGCCTTCGAGGGCCTGCGTGAGTCCGGCGGCGTGAAGAAGGGCGACATCGTCCTGGTGTTGGGGGCCAACGGCAAGGTCGGCCAAGCCACCATCCAGATCGCGACCATGCAGGGTGCGCGCGTTTTCGGCGTGGAAAGGACCCGCGAGGATTACATCGGCCACGCCAGCGGCCCGGTCGACATGATCGACGCCAGCACCCAGGACATTGCGGAGTATGTGCGTGAGCAGACCGGCGGACACGGTGCCGACATCGTCTACAACACGGTGGGCAGCCCCTATTTCGCCCAGGCCAACCGGGCCATGGCCAAGAAGGGCCGCCAGATCTTTATTTCGACAATCGACAAGGATGTCAGCTTCAACATCTTCGATTTCTACCGCGCCCAGCACAAGTACATCGGCGTCGATACCCTGGCCCTCGACAGCGGGGACGGTGCCGAGATCCTCGACGTGCTGAAGCCCGGTTTCGAAAGCGGCGCGCTACGCCCCTTTCCGGTCCACGCCGGATCCGTCTTCACCTTTGCCGATGCCGCCGAGGCCTACGCCCAGGTGCTCAAGGGCGCCCGCGACCGTATTGTCCTGCGCCCGGGGCGCTGAATCCAGAGGAGTCGATGAGATGCCGCAGTGGTGCACGGAGGCCGAAGGGCACGGATTTCTACCCTGGTTCGTTGATCTTCAAGCGGCGGGAACGGAGTCCGGGCATCCGAGGTCGAGCAGTCGGCTGAGGACGGTAACGGCGATCCGGGTTTCGACCTCCTGGGCCGGCCGGGTGTGCGAGCGCAAGGTGTCGCCGATGATCCGCTTGTATCGGCTGATCGCCCCCTCCACCCCGGCCCTCGCATCGTAGCTCGAGGTTTTTTGCCAGCCCATCCGGCCCTGCTCGGCAATGACCTGGATATGGCGATCGCGCCAGGTTGGATCGGGTTCGACCGATGGGCTGAGCACGGCCGTCGAGCGTGGCGGCACGACAACCGCGGCTTCCGCGGAGTGCCCGGCGAGGGTGGCGTAGACATTGTCCTGGTCGTAGGCGCCATCCGCAACGACGGCGGCGAGCGGCTCGTCGATCTGGTCGAGCAGGGGGCCGAGTTGGGGCCGAGTTGGGCGGCATCGTCGACCTCCTTGCCGGTCAGGCTCTAGGCGACGATCGTGCCGGTTTTCGCATCCACAGCAAGATGCAGCTTCCTCCAGGCGCGACGGCGCTGGGTTCCATGCTTCTCGACCAGCCACTCGCCCGGCCTGCTGAGCTTCAACCCGGTGCTGGCGACCAGCAGGCGCACCGGTCCGCTCACCGCCTGGGGAGCCACCGCCAGGGTCCTGGCCCGCCGGCTCAAGGTCGTATGGTCCGGCACCGGCAGGTCCAGCCCCATAAGCCGAGCAGCGAACCGGCCAGTCCCCCGGTCTGGCGCAGCGGCTGGTAGAACACCGCCCGCACGATCAGCGATGTCTCGATCGCCGGGTCCGAGTAGCGCGCCTGACCGCCTGGCGCGATCCGAGGGGCTGCTCGCCAAGCCGCGACCGCCTCATCGGAGAACCAGATCACAGCGACCCCCGTTGCCGAAGCCCAGCTTTCTAAGCCTGCCAGTTCGTCACCTTGTAGCGGGCTCAAGGGACCCGGTGGCGACGGCCGGCATGGTACTTGTGCGGCATGGTCAGAAAGGGCGATCAGAAAGGGGCTTGCCTTCTATCCAGCCTCATCCGCCTGGGCAACTGCGATATCCCTGCACCATCTATGGACGGCCCCCCGCCTTGCAAGAGTTTCTTACAGCGTTCAGACGTAGTGAGTCGGTTGCTGCCATCTATCCGGCCTGTTGTGCAGCTTTCAGGCTGCTGGCCCTGATGAAGATCCGCGGATCGACGCCCAATCAAACCAGCGAGCTCGGTGGCTCATTGGTGCAGGCGGGTTTGGCCGATCCCGGTCCGACCTGTCGTGTCATCACGCCGTCAGTCACCCTCGCAAACCGAAGGAGAGCCTCATGTGCCGCCCTCGGCGCCGTGACGGCTGCCGAGCCTGCGGCGCTGTCTCATCCTGTTCTTTCTCCTAATCCCAACCTCTTTGTTCGATCGGCGGAACCACCTCTCCGTCCCGACCTGTCTTTATCAGGAGCGCCGCGCGCAGCGGACGGCAAGGCTGGCCCGCCAGGGCCACCGCCGAAGGCGGCTTGGCCTTGCCGGAGCGAGCACGGTGCTATTCTGCCGCAGGTCGGGATCCCCAGTGCGAATGGCGCCTTCATCGCTGCCTCACGCCGTCGCCGGTTCAGCCGTCACGGCAGGCTTGCGGTAATCCTCACCGCGCGCCATCACCGCCCAGGCAATCCGGGCCAGCTTGTTGGCCAGCGCCACCGCCGCGACGTTGAAGGGCCGCCGTTTCAGCAATCCGGCAAGCCAGGGCGACTTCGTGCCATGCCAGCGTATCACCGCCCGCGCGCCATTCACCAGCATCCGGCGCAGATAACCGTCGCCCGCCTTGGAGATGCCGCCCAGGCGTTCCTTGCCGCCGCTCGAGTTCTGGCGCGGCACCAGGCCGAGCCAGGCCGCCAGGTGACGACCTGACTCGAAGACCGTGGCGTCGCCGACCGTCGCCGTCAGTGCTGTCGCGGTGATCGGACCAATGCCGGGAACCGTCATCAGCCGCTGACACACCTTGTCCGCCTGAGCCTGCTCGGCCAACCAGGCGTCGATGTCCTCGACCCGCCGTTCGGTGTCGCGCAGCTGGTCGACAAGACTTTGGAGAACGCTTCGCGCCAGAGCGGGAACCCGGGTATCCTCCAGGTCGGCCACTACGGCGGTCAGCTGCGCGATCCTGCCGGCGCCCTGGGGTGCGATGATGCCGAACTCGGCGAGGTGAGCGCGCAGCGCGTTAATCAGCTGCGTCTTCTGGGCGACCAGCGTCTCGCGCACCCGGTGGATCGCCAGGGTGCTCTGCTGCTCCTCGCTCTTGACCGCGACGAACCGCATGCTCGGTCGCTGCACCGCCTCGCAGATCGCCTCGGCGTCGGCCCGGTCATTCTTCTGCCGCTTCACGTAAGGCTTGACGTACTGCGGCGCCATCAGGCGCACCGTATGACCGAGCCGGGCGAGCTCTCTTGCCCAGAAATGCGACCCGGCACACGCCTCCATCCCAACCACGCACACGGGCAGGTTGGCGAAGAACGCCAGCACCGCGTCCCGCCGCAGACGCTTCGTCACAACAACCTTGCCCTGGGCATCAACGCCGTGAACCTGAAATACCGACTTCGCCAGATCGAGACCGATGAACGCCGTAGACATCGCACACTCTCCGGGATGAAGGGGACCTATCCGTCATATGGCACTGAACGAGCGTCGATGCGGGGGACCGTCCATCTCATCAAACCAACGCTGCGGCCATTACGGCATGACCGTCACCTGGAACCCAGGGAAACCCAGGATCTCTGCATGCTGGTCCTTTTGCCGTGACAAGGTTGAAAAAGCCGAAACCGCCTTGCGAGGTCATCGGAACCGAACGTTGGAGTGGGAACAATAGCATCCACGGCGACCTTGCACGGCGTCGATGACGCCTCGCGGCGAGGACCCTGGTGCGACAAGCCGTGGCTGGCCCCGATGCACGATCTACCGGTCGATCCACTCCGTTGCATGAAACTTTAACAGGGAATTCCTTCGGCTGGCGCGAACTTTCCAGAGGACCGCATGTTCCTTCGCCGATGATGGCGTCGTCGCACTGCAGGGGCACCGGAGCGGGATGAAGACGGGGATGGGCGGGCTTATCGGTTCCCTCGGCTATCGCACGCGCCTGGCAGGAAGCGGGTTGTCGCGGCTGGGGCGCCTGGTCTTCTTCGCCTTCGACATCATCGTCCTCTCGCGCCTTCTGGAACGCCGCCACCGGCCCTTGGACCCTGCCGTCGCAGCCCTGCTCGCCACGAAGAAGATCAGGCGCCTGCCCCCGGAGATCACCGTGGAGGCGGCTGACGGCACGATTGACACCTGGCGGCACGGATTCTCGGCGGTGAACGCGTCGCTGTTCCTCAATCTCCAGTCCGCCAACGCCCTGACCAAGCAGCGGCACGCACATCCCGGGCCGCCGTTCCGGGCGATCTATCTGTGGGATTCCGCCTTCATCGCCCAGGTCTGGAAACGTTGGGACCCGCTGGTCGCCTGGGAAGTGCTTTACGCCGTGATCGAGAAGCGCAGCGGGGACCGGCTTCAGCATTTCGCCTCGGAGTTCGGGCGGTCGCGACTTACCCAGCCGCCGCTCGTCGCCTGGTCGCTGGCGAGGCTGGCTGAGAGCGTGCCCGAAGAGCAGGCGATGGAATGGATCGAAAAGGCTTATGGACCGCTGACCGCCTATCATCGTTGGCTGCATGCCAACCGCAGGCTGCCGAACGGGCTGTTCGCCTGGAAACACGCCTATGAATCGGGCGTGGAGAACGCACCGCGCTTCAGCACCGTGGACGAACGGCGGCTGGAGGACATCGGAACCTGGGCCGCGCCGGACCTGTGCAGCTACATGGTCCTGCACTGCGAGGCGCTGGCGGAAATGGCCGCGCGGCTGGGCAAGGACGGCGAAGCCGCCTCTTATGCCGATGAGGCCCGCCACCTGGGCGCGGCCACCGATGCATACCTCTGGGACGAGGAACATGGCCTCTATTTCGACCGGGATACTCGGGACGGCCGTTTCATCAGGTCCCATACCATCGCATCGCTCCTGCCGCTGTGGGCCGGCGTGCCGGATACGGCACGCGCCGGGCGGCTGCATTCCCGCATCCTGTCACCGGACGCTTTCAACACCTTGATCCCCCTGCCCTCCGTGGCGCTCGATGATCCGGATTTCGAACGCGACATGTGGCGCGGCCCGGTGTGGATCAACACCGCCTATGCGGTCGTGGAAGGGCTGCGGCGCTATGGGTTCCACGAGACGGCGTCCGATTTCGCGTTTCGGCTGTGCGACGGCGTGTACCGGACCTTCGACGCCCATGGCCATTTCTACGAATTCTACGATCCCACGGCGCACAGCATCGACGCGCTGTACCGCAAGCGCGGCAACCGCTGGAAACGCCTGGTCCTGGGCGGCGGGCCGGTAGCCGACTTCGTCGGCTGGACGGGACTCGTGAACGTCATGGTCGCCGACCATCTCTTCGGCCTGGGCGGCCGGCCTGGAGCGCTGACGGTCCGGCCACGCTTCCCCGCGCGCGCGGCGGGACTACGGTTCGCCCTCGCCCTGCCCTGCGAGGACGTGGACGTCGCCATCGACGTGCTCCCGGGCGGCGGCGTGCGCGGGCTGATCGGCGGCCCGGGCGGGCCCAGCCCGTTCGCGGCCGGGTTCGGGGAGGAAGTTGCACTCCCAGGCTGACGGCGAGGAGGCCGGTGATGAAGTTCTGCGACGTGACGATCGCGTACAACGAACGGAGCGGCGGGATAAGGACCTATATCGATCAGAAGCGGCGTTTCCTGGTCGAGCGGACCGGACACGACCACCTGCTGATCATTCCGGGAGCGGAGGACTGCGTCGAGACGGACGGCCGCAGCACGACGGTCCAGATATCGAGCCCTCTGTTTCCCGGACAGGCGGATTACCGTTTCTTCGTCTGGCCACCCGCCATTCGGAAGGTGCTGCTGGAGCATGCGCCCGACATCGTCGAACTGGGCAGCCACTACATGACGCCCTGGCCGGTGCTGTCCTACCGCAAGCAGCGTCTGCAGGAGGGGCACAGCTGCATCGTCGGGGCCTTCTTCCACACCGACGTAGCCGAAGCCTATGTCGGGGCGCCGCTCCGGGCTCTGGCGCATGAGCGGATCGACGAATTGAGCGACCTGCTCGGCCACATGGTCGAGAAGCTCGCCGACACCGCGGCCCGGGGAGCCGAGCACTATATCGGCACCGTGTTCCGCCAGTGTGACCGGCGGATGGCGCCGACGCCGGCACAGGCGGCGCGGCTGCGCGACTATGGCGTGGACGACGTGCAGGTGGTGCCGCTGGGCGTCGATCTCGACCTGTTCCGGCCGGACAGGCGCGATCCCGCGCTGCGCGCGGCCCTCGGGGCCGATCCGCGATCGCTGGTGCTGCTCTTCATCGGACGATTGGGGACGGAGAAGCATGTCCCGACCCTGATCGAGGCTTACGCGCGGCTGCCGAGATCCTTGCACGCCCAGCTCTGGATCGCCGGGGAGGGACCCTTGCGCGACGTGATCGAGGATCTGGCCGGCCGGCATCCGGGCGTTCGCCTGATGCCCTATGAGCCGGATCGCGGACGCGTCGCGGCGATGATCGCGTCCGCCGATCTCTACGTCACCGCCGGCCCGCACGAAACCTTCGGGCTCGCAGTGATCGAGGCGCAGGCGGCCGGACTGCCGGTGGTCGGCGTGAATGCCGGCGCGCTGGTGGAGCGGGTGCCGGACGGCCTGGGATATCTGGGGCCGGTCGACGATCCCGATGCCATGGCCGCCAACATCCTACGCGCCGCGGCCGAGAAGGAATCGCTGGGCCGGCGGGCTCGCGCCCATGTGGAGAGCAACTTCGGCTGGGACCATACCTTCGCCAGGCTGCTGGACGTCTATGCCACGGCCGATCCCGGCCCCCGATCCGCCGATCCTCCCGGTGCGGTCTTACTCAGTCCCAAGAGTTAACACTCACCCATTAGATCTCCAATGAATCAGTTATTGTCATCAAATCAATAGTATTTTTGTCATGAGCGGCAAATCAGACTCCGCCGACCCGGAAGTCGGGGGTCAGCACAGGCGGAATCAGCCATTTGCAAAGGAATAACAAGCGTCGCTCAATCTTCTTCTGACGAATGACGACGGCTTCGATGCGCCGGGCATCACCTCTCTTTACGAGGGGTTGATTGCGGCCGGGCACAATGTCCACATCTTTGCCCCGAAGGAGCAGCCGAGCGCCCTGGGGACCACGTTCGGCGGCATCGAGCAGCTTTTCGGCGAGGACGAGCCCGACCTGGTGATCTCCGGCGCGGATCTCGGGCCCAGCACGGGCATTTCGGCCAACGCCTCGGCGGCCCTGGCGGCGGCCGTACAGTCGGTGTTCGACTGCGGCATCCCCGCCATCGCCGTCTCGATCGGGGCCGACGAGCGCGGGCAGGCTCCCGAGGGGCTGTACGAGTTCGGCGCCGACTTCACCGCGGAACTGGTGGATAGCCTCCTCGAGACCGCGCCCGAGGACGGCAGCATCCTGCCGGCCGACCGCGGCTTGAACGTCAATATCCCGGTCGGCGCCGACCGGGAGGATATCGCCTTCACCCTGCTGGACGAGGCGACCGCCCTGCACATCGGCGTGGAACGCGTTCCGGTCCCCGGCAACGACGAATTCTACCGTTTCGATTTCGCCGGCCCGGTGACCATCGACAACCCGCTGTCCGAAGGGACCAACTTCGTGGACGGCAGCATCACTATCACGCCAGTGGACGGCAATCACACCGCCGACCTGGCGACGACCCTGGCGGTTGCGGACCTGCTCGACCTGACCTTCGGCAATCCGACGGTCTTCGGCGCCGGCCAGTCCGACATGCTGTTCATGGCCTGAACGGTACGGCGGGGATCTCGCCCGGGCGCTCGAAACAAAGCAGGCGGCTGACCCAGAAAGGTGGACCGAAGCGGAGCTTCAGCCTGTTCCGCTTCGGTCTTTTGAAACACGGGATCGCCGCCCCCGACGAGAGGTCGGTGAGGATATCGGCTGAACCTCCCCAAGGCTGGAGCTTCGAGCCTTTAGAGCCCGTTTGATAAATGCTTAAAGACGCATCATGTTGTAGGTCCTGAGGTATGAAACCATAACATGATGTAGGTTTTTCGAATTATCGAACGGGCTCTTAGAGCTTGTTCGCGGACGGGACGTGTAGCCCTGTGCTAGCGCAACAACCTCACCGCGAGGGTCATGCGCAGGGCGGGCTGAGCTGTATCCGAGCACCGGTTTGTCCGCGGATGCTGGAGCCGACGGCGCGATCACGGGCAGGTTCAGCGGCACGGCGACCTGTCGGAGTGACAGTCGGGCAGCAGGTCGATAGGACGGTTGGATCGGGCGGCGTGACACAAGCCGCAATGGTCTCCGGTAAACCCGGCGCGGTTCACCGTAGTTCACGCCACCCTGACGCCATGACGGTGCAGCAGCTGATGGGCTGCACCGCCGTCATATGAAATTCTGCGGATCAGATGGCTTGGCCTCCGGATGCCTCGATCCGCTGGGCGTTGATCCAACGGTTGTCTTCCGACAGCAGGCTTGCGACCATCGGCCCGACGTCGTCGGGCACGCCGACACGGCCAAGCGCGGTCATTGTCGCGAAGACCTTGTTGAGGTCGGGCGTGTCGCGAACGGCACCGCCGAGGAAGTCGGTCTCGATGGCACCCGGCGCCACCGTGTTGACAGCGATGCCGCGGGCTCCCAACTCCTTCGCCATGTACATGGTGAGCATTTCGACTGCGGCCTTTGCTGCCGCGTAGGCGGAGAAGCCGGGGTAGGACACGCGGGTCAGGCCGCTGGACAGGTTCACGATGCGTCCGCCGTCCGCGATCAGCGGCAGCAGCGTCTGAGTGAGGAAGAACACCCCCTTGAAGTGGACGTTCACCAACTTGTCGAATTGCGCCTCGGTCGTCTGCTCGATGGTGGCCATATCGCCGTGACCGGCATTGTTCACGAGATGGTCGAACGAGGCTCTCTGCCAAACACTGCGCAACGCCGTCCGCAGCCGTTCGGCAAACGGCCCGAATTCGGCGACGTCGCCCACGTCGAGTTGAAGAGCGAGCCCCCTACGCCCCATCGCGTCGATCTCCGCGACGACCGCCTGCGCGTCCGCCTCGCGGCTCTGGTAGGTCACGATGACGTCGCCGCCGCGGCGGGCGATACTCAAGGCCATGCTGCGGCCGAGCCCCCGGCTGGCACCGGTAACGAGAGCGATTTTCGTCATGTTTCAAACTCCTTTCCGTCTGACGGCCGTCATGTGGCCTCGAGGCGGCCATCCTTGTTGCCAGAAAGTCGATGTTCCTTGCCTATTCCTCCAAGTCCGGAAGCGCAGCGGCCAAAAGCGGGCTAGGATCACGGCATGGATGACACCCTTCGCGACGCCGTTCGCCGCTATGCAGAGGCGCATGCCGACCCGGCCGGTCTTGCTCGGACTCCCATCCCGGGCCTTACGGCCATCCGCTCCACCGCCCCGAGCGGGTTGGACCATGCGATCTCCCGCCCGCTTGCGTGTCTCGTGCTGCAGGGGAACAAAAGCGTTTCGATGGGGGCTCGGACCTTCGCGTTTGGCGCGGGTGACTCGCTGCTGATCACGGCGGATGTGCCGACCATCAGCCAGATCACGCGCGAGAGTGTTGCCGAACCCTACCTGTCGCTGGTGCTTGACCTTGACGCGGCGGTGATCGCGGAGTTGATTACTGGCTCTTGGCCGGCCGCCACGGGCCGGTGGTTTGCCGTATCGGCCTGTCATACAGCCGGGCGCGGCGCGTGGCGCGTGCCGTCGCGATCCTTCGAGCCGAGTTCGCGCAGCCTCTCCCGATCGCGCGGCTGGCGGCGGCGGCCGGGATGAGCCGGTCGTCATTCCACCATCACTTCCGCGCTGTGACATCGCTTTCGCCGCTGCAATTCCAGAAGCAACTGCGCCTTATTGAGGCGCGCGGGCTGATGATGTCGCAAGGCATGTCAACGAGCGGAGCGGCTTTCGCCGTCGGCTGCGAGAGTATCTCGCAGTTCACGCGGGAGTATGCCCGGATGTTCGGCCTGCCGCCTGTAAGGGACCTGGACGCGGTGAGGCGTTCGGCAGCGGAGGGAGTGTGAGCCGAACCCCCGGCGTTCCGCATTGTCGCCATGGAGATCCGCGCCCATCGGCCGCGCCGATGCTCGTCCCGGTTCGGGCGTCAGCGTGATGAGATGGACGGCCTCCCGCATCTGGCACGTCAGTGCCACGTAGCGGATAGGTCCCCTTCATCACGGAGATTGTGCGATGTCTGCGGCATTCATCGGTCTCGATCTGGCGAAGTCGGTGTTTCAGGTTCACGGTGTTGATGTTCAGGGCAAGGTGGTTGTGACGAAGCGGCTGCGGCGGGACGCGGTGCTGGCGTTCTTCGCCAACCTGGCGCCGTGCGTGGTTGGGATGGAGGCCTGTGCCGGGTCGCACTTTTGGGCGAGAGAGATTGCCCGGCTTGGTCACACGGTACGCCTGATGGCGCCGCAGTACGTCAAGCCTTACGTGAAGCGCCAGAAGAACGACCGGGCCGACGCCGAGGCGATCTGCGAGGCGGTGCAGCGGCCGAGCATGCGGTTTGTCGCAGTCAAGAGCGAGGAGCAGCAGAGCACCCTGGCAATCCACCGGGTGCGCGAGACGCTGGTTGCTCAAAAGACCCAGCTGATCAACGCGTTGCGCGCTCACCTCGCCGAGTTCGGCATCATCGCCCCCCAGGGCGCCGGCAAGATCGCGCAGCTGACCGCCGTGGTGGCCGACCCGGAGGACACCCGGGTTCCCGCTCTGGCACGAAGCGTTCTCCAAAGTCTTGTCGACCAACTGCGCGACACCGAACGCCGGATCGAGGACCTTGATGCCCGGCTGGCCGAGCAGGCTCAGGCGGACGAGGTCTGCCAGCGGCTGATGACGGTTCCCGGCATCGGCCGGATCACCGCGACCGCACTGACGGCGACGATTGGCGACGCCACGGTCTTCGAGTCCGGCCGCCATCTGGCGGCCTGGCTCGGCCTGGTGCCGCGCCAGACCTCGAGCGGCGGTAAGGAGCGCCTGGGGGGCATCTCCAAGGCGGGCGACGGTTATCTGCGCCGGATGCTGGTGAATGGCGCGCGGGCGGTAATGCGCTGGCAGGGCACGAAGTCGCCGTGGCTGGCCGGGCTGCTGAAGCGGCGGCCCTTCAACGTCGCGGTGGTGGCGCTGGCCAACAAGCTGGCCCGGATCGCCTGGGCAGTGATGGCGCGCGGCGAGGAGTACCGCAAGCCTGCCATGACGGCCGAACCGGCGACGGCGTGAGGCAGCGATGAAGGCGCCATCCGCACTGGGGATCCCGACCCGCGGCAGAATAGCACCGTGCTCGCTCCGGCAAGGCCGAGCCGCCTTCGGCGGTGGCCCTGGCGGGCCAGCCTTGCCGTTCGCTGCGCGCGGCGCTCCTGATAAAGACAGGTCGGGGCGGAGAGGTGGTCCCGCTGATCGAACAAAGAGGTTGTCAGAAGGAAGAACAGGATGAGCAGTTCCGCCCGGTCAGCTCCCTGACCAGGGCCACCCCCTCACCTTCGGTTTGCGAGGGCACTCGCGACGTGATGACACCATAGGTCGGACCGGGATTGGCAGAACCCGCCTGCAACAGCGAGCGAAACAGCTCGACAGCGTGATTGGGTGTCGATCCGCGGATCTCATCAGGGCCAGCAGTCCTGCGGACTGCATAAACAGGCCGAATAGATGGCAGCAACCGGCTTTTGATGTCGCAACGTTCCAGGAAGCTCTTGCAAGGCGGGGGCCGTCCATAGATGTTGCAGGGATATGCGGGATGGCGTAAGGGGCGCCTTGTTCCGATGCTCTGGATCTCGCCTTCATGCCGCCTAAAGCCAATGCCGATCGCCGCCGCCACACTCCGCGGCCGAAGCGGCGGGTGATGAACTGGGCGGTGTATAACGAGGCGTTGCGGCAACGGGGCAGCCTGACGGTATGGTTCACGGAGGATGCGATTGCCGCCTGGAAAGCCGCGCCGCGCACCACCCCCTTGAAGCGGCCGCCCTGCAGGATCGGATCGAGCGGATCAAGTGGCGGCTGTGGCATAGCGATGCCGGTGAAGCTTTAAACCGCTCCCGTGCGTTGGCCGAGGACATCGCCGCCCTGGACAGCGGCTATCCCGGCCCGACGCGGCTGGTCAAGGCGACGGCCGGGTTGACCACCTACATCGAGAACAACTCCGCCGCGATCACGGACTACGCGGAGCGCTGGGACCATGGCGAGATCATCTCGACCGCCTTCGCCGAATCCACCGTCGATCTCGTCATCAGCAGGCGTTTCGCCAAAAAACATCAGATGCAATGGTCAAGAAAGGGCGCTCATCGACTCCTGCAGACCCGAACGCGCACCCTTCACGGCACGCTGCCCGACCTGTTCACCACCTGGTATCCGGCTATGCCCGCTAACGATGTTCAATTCGCCCCGTTCGCCGTCGCAGCCTGAACTGCCCCACGGTTTCTGGTGCTCTCGCGGACATTGCTGCCGCGCAGCCTCTATGACCGCTTTCAGGAGATGCCGGCGATTGGCCTAATGACCGGGATCGGGGCGCAAAGCTGCTACCTTCAATTCATCGAACAATGCCCGGCAATCTCGCCAGATTCGCAGCGAGATTATCGATGAAGAACCGGACCTTGGCTGGCGGCTTGCGCCCGTAATTGTGTACGGCGTGCACGGGATAGAGCGGCGCCTGCCAGTCAGGCAGCACGCGCTCAACCACGCCCTGTCCACGCAGCGGCTCAAACAGCCATAAGGGTCCCGCGTGCACCCCGGCTCCGTAAGCGACCGCATGGGAGATTGCGCCGACATTGTTGATCGAGAGGCGCGAGCGCATGGCGATCCGCTCAGTGCGCCCGTCGTCACAGGCCAGCGCAATTTGATCGCCCGCCTGAAGGAATGAGAACAATACAAAATCATGGCCTGAGAGATCCGATGGCTGACGAATCGGCGCATGCTGTCCAAGGTAGCGTGGTGCCGCGTAGAGGCCGAGTTCCATCGCTCCAATGCGCCTTGCGGTCAGCGAGCTGTCGCTGAGCGCACCGATCCGGATGGCCACGTCGACATTGGCGGCGCGCAGATCGACATAGCGATCGTCGAGCAGCAGTTCGACTTCAAGTACCGGGTGCTGCTCCTGAAAGGCGATGGTCCAACCCGTCAGGTGCAACTCGCCGAGATTGGTCGGGCAGGCGACGCGCAGCAAGCCCCGCGGTACGGCTGCCTCGCCGCGCACCTCGGCCTCAAGTGCGTCCTGTTCATCAATCAAGCGCCGCATCCCCTCATAGAACCTGAGCCCCGCCGCTGTGGGCTCGCTTCGCTTTGGGCCACGCTCAAGCAGTTGCACGCCTAGCCGTGCTTCTAGCGCCGCTATCCGCCGACTGACCGTGGAAACATCGGTGTCAAGGTCGCGCGCCGCCGCCGTGATCGATCCGGTCTCGATGACGCGCAGGAAAGTACGGCGGGCAAACTCATCCATGCCTTGCGTAGTACGCAAGGCATGCTTTCCCAGTCAACGACTGTTTGGAGATAATGCAAGCAGCTATTTCCGTCTCCGAGCCCGGCGATGTCCGCCGGACGGCAACGAAAAAGGAGATATGCCATGACCCAGAATGCCCAGGACCTCGCCGGAAGGGTCGCGCTGATCACCGGCGCTGCTCGCAACATGGGACGCGGCTTCGCCGCCGAACTCGCGCGCCGCGGCGCGGACATCGTGGTCCACCATCACAGCGACGCCTCGCGCGACGACGCTGAAGCAGTGGCTGCCGAAGTCCAGAGCCTCGGCCGCCGCGCGCTGGTGATCTCGGGCGATCTCGCTGACACAGCCAATGTCCGCCACCTCTTCGACGCCGCAGTGCAGGCCTTCGGGCGCATCGACATCGTCATCAACAATGCTGGCGTCGTTATCAAGAAGCCGTTCACTGAGATCAGCGAAGCCGATTTCGATCGCGCCTTCGGGATCAACACCAAGGCTGCGTTCTTCGTGATGCAGGAAGCGGCGCGGCGCATCGCCGATAGCGGGCGCATCATCAATATGGGCACCACGCTGCTCGGCGCGACCACCGGCATGTATGCTGTCTATGCCGGGTCCAAGGCGCCGCTCGAGGATTTCTCCCGCGCGCTCGCCAAGGAAATCGGCGCGCGCGGCGTGACCGTCAACGTGATCGCCCCCGGCCCGATCGACACGCCGTTCTTCCACGGCGAGGAGAACGAGCAGCCGACGGCCTATCTCGCTCATATGAGCCCGCAGAACCGCCTCGGCCGGATCGAAGACATCGTGCCGCTGATCGGCTTCCTCGCGTCGGAGGAAAGCCGCTGGGTCACCGGTCAGACGCTCTTCATCAATGGCGGCTTTCTCGCCCGCTGACCTTGGACCGACGGTTCCGCCGGGCAGGCGCTCGCGCCGCCCGGCGGGAACCTACCAACAGGAGATATCATGATGACCACGCCAACCATTCTTGTCCTCGGCGCGACCGGCCGGATCGGCGGCGCTGTCGTGCGCGATCTGCTTGATCGCGGCGGCCGCGATGTGCGCGCCGCCTATCGCCGGGACGACGCTGCTGCGGGACTCGCTGCCCTTGGCGCGATCCCGGTGCGGCTCGATCTCGAAGATGCCGCAAGCGTCGAGGCGGCTCTTGCCGGGGTCGACCGGCTGCTGCTGCTCACGGGCTACACGGTTGACATGCTGCGCCAGTCGCATACGGTGATTGATGCCGCCAAGCGACACGGGGTGAAGCACATCGTCCACATCGGCGCCTCTGGCAATCCCACCACCCGCGTCGCCCATTGGGGCTGGCATCGCTATATTGAGGCGATGATCGAGCGCGAAGGGTTCGGCTACACCCATCTCCAGCCCGAGGCCTTCATGCAGAACCTCAACGCCTTCGGCTGGTTGCAGGGCGACCAGCTGACCAACCTGATCGGCGACTGCGCCTGGAGCTGGGTCGATGCTGGGGACGTCGCCGCTCTTGCCGCTTCCGCGCTGGCCGAGCCCAAGCGCTTCATGAACCAGGTATGGCAATTGGGTTATGACCGGGCGACTATGGCCGACGTGGCGCACATGGTGGGGGTGCAGCAGAGACGGGAGATTGTGATCGTCCCCGAGGATCCGCACGTCTTCTATGCCGACGCTGTCGCTGCCGGCGCGGACCCCGCCTACATGTCCTGCGTGCGTGACCAGTTCATCCTCAACGCCGCGGGCGCGATACTCGGCGCCGATACGCTGTTCGATCCTGACCTGTTCGCAGAGGCCGTAGGCCGTCCGCCCCGCGACTGGCGGGCATTCCTCGGGCTCGCATAAGCGCGGTGCGCCAATCCCCGACAGGGCCTGGCGTGAGCCGAGCCCCGCCTTCCTCTGATCGTAGGACCCAAAGCTCCTCTTCGTCTTGCACGTACCACAAGTCGGCGTCGGAACCGCGTTTGGTCACCAGCTAGTCTGATACGGTTTCCGGCTGAGTGGTTTGAAGTCAGTGGCGACCTGGAGGATCAGTTGTGCCTTGGCCACCAGCGAAACAGGGTATTGGCCCTGATCTGATCTGGATCATCGGCGAGGATGCGACAGCGTTCCGCCAGAGCCTCGTCGAGATCGTCGAGGGTCTCGAAATGGGTGTTGGCGAGAGCTTCGTCGGTCAGCGGCCACAGATGCTCGGCGGGTTGGAGTTATGATCCAACCGGCCAGCCATGCCGGAGACCTCGCCGCCATAGCGCGAGATACACCACGCACCGGGACACGATCTACTGTTCGTCCCCAATAGGCGGCATCCGGGAAGGGGATGGCGTGCCTCACGCATTGCTCACGCAGCGCCGCGTCGGAGATGCCGAGCTCGGGCGCCACCTTGGATACGGCGCGCTCCCAGGCCATGTCCTAAAGCTGCTGCCTGGTGAGAACACGCCGCATCGGCAAACCTTCTGCCGGTACATGTCAACGCGTATGAGACAGCTGCTCGTTTTGTCGTAGCTCAGGGTTGGGGCTGACTGCCGGCGGGGTGGTTTTCCCACGGCCGTTCGTCCGCTTCCAGGATGCCGGCGCTCTCGGGCCGCGCAAGGCCCTTCCGTCCCGCCCCGTGGGCGGGTCCCTCGAGAAGGACCTTGCCCGTTCCCTCGTGCGCCGGCGGTGAGGTCGGCAGGCCGGGACGGCGGGATGGCCGCTGTTCAGCCGAACATCGGGATGAGGGATGTGCGCCGCCGCCTTCCTCCGGCGCGGCCGGCGGGTTGATCCAGACCGCCGCGGGCGGTGCGGGAGCTTCGGGCCGCTTGCTCACGAAGCGTTCGGGATGCCGGCGGTGGACGTCATCGAGCACTGCCTGCCGTGCCGACCGGATCGCGCCGGTGTCGCCATAGTGGACCTGGTGCGGCGTCATCAGCGCCAGCCCGGAGTGCCGGTGCACGGTGTTGTACCAGGCGAAGAAGGTGCGGCAGAACACCCGGGCGTCCTGGATCGAGCCGAAGCGCTCGGGGAAGTCGCGATGGTACTTCAGCGTCTTGAACTGCGCCTCGGAGAACGGATTGTCGTTGGACTGCTGCGGCCGGCTGTGGCTGCGCGTCACGCCGAGGTCGGCCAGCAACTCGACCACCGCCCTGGCCTTCATGGCGCCGCCGCGGTCGGCATGCAGCGTCAGCCGGTCACGGGCGACACCCTGTTTGCGCACGGTCTGCCGGATCAGCCGCTCGGCAAGCGCGGCGCTTTCCCGGTAGGCTACCGTCCACCCCACCACGGCGCGGCTGAAGATGTCGAGAATGACGTACAGGCACAGCCACGTGCCCTTGACCGGCCCCTTCAGCTTGGTGATGTCCCAGCTCCACACCTGGTTGGGGCCGGTGGCCAGCAGTTCGGGCTTGGTATAGACCGGATGCCGGCGCTGCTGCCGGCGCTCCCGAACCTCGTCATTGGCGGCCAGCAGGCGGTACATGGTGCGCACCGAGCACAGGTATCGCCCCTCGTCGAGCAGCGTGGCGTAGACCTGGGCCGGGGCGGCATCGACGAAGCGCTCGCTGTGCAGCAGGTCGAGAACCTGACGGCACTCGGTCCTGCTCAGCGCGCGCGGAGGAGAGGGCCGGCGCACCGGCGGGAGGGGCGGCCCGACCTGGCGCAGCCTGTCGCGATGGCGGTAGAAGCTGGCGCGGGGGACGCCGAGCGCCCGGCAGGCGGTGGCGACGTCCACGGCCGGGACCGCCTGCTCGATGGCGGTCATCACCTGCGCTCGCCCGGATCGGTCGAGCCGAGTGAGGTCTCCAGCAGCTGAGCGACTTTTTTTTGGAGCTCGATGATCGCCTCGGCGCGGGTGAGCTGGTCGCGCAGGCGAGCGTTCTCCCGCTCCAGGCGCACCACGTCGTTCTTGTGAGGATTGGCCGGCGCGCTCTTCGGCCCCGATCTGGCCGGCGCCGGTCCGTGCAGCGTGCCGGCGTCGCGCTGTCGGCGCCACCGTCCGACATTGGACGAGTACAGACCTTCACGACGCAGGATGGCGCCGACATCACCGGGACGGGCGCGGTCGATCTCGTCCAGGATGCGCAGCTTGTCGGCCACGCTGAACGTCCGGCGCTGGGGCCGGTCACTCACCTCCGGGTCCGGTGGTGAAAGCGGGGTTCCGGTTTGGGGTAGGGAAGTCATGCTCATCAGGTCCTCAACAGCGCCCTCTACTGATCAGTTCAGCAGGCAACTGTCTCATCCGACGTTGGCACAGAGGGGCTGGAATTCTTAAGCCAGGCACGCTATATGACTATCTAGATGGTCAGGAGCGTGACATGGATGCGATCAATCTGGCGGATGCCAAAGCCCATCTGAGCGAACTGGTCGACCGGGTCGAAGCGGGCGATTCAATCGACATCACCCGTCGCGGCAAGCCGGTTGCACGGCTCACCACCGTGGCAAGACCGCGCAAGCCGATTGATGCCGCGCTGCTCCAGTCGCTGACGGCAGCGATGCCGCCCCAGTCCCAGAGCGCCGCTGATCTCGTGCGGTCGATGCGGGATGGCGATCGCTACTGATGCTCTATCTCGACACGTCGCTGATCGTCGCGGCGCTCTCCAACGAAGCTATGACGCCGCGCGTCCAGGCTTGGCTGGCGGAGCAGGACCCGGCCCAGCTTCTGATCAGCGACTGGACCGTCACCGAGATGTCATCCGCCATGGCGATCAAGCTGCGGACCGGGCAGATCAGCCTGGAGCAGCGAGCGGCGGCCCTCGCCATGTTCAACAAGCTCGTCGCCGAGAGCTTCACCGTGCTGCCAGTGACGGGCGGGCAGTTCCGGGCGGCGGCGAGGTTTGCCGATCAGCATGCGCTTGGGCTTCGCGCCGGTGACTCGCTGCATCTCGCCGTCGCGTCGGAGCATGGCGCCACGGTGCATACGCTCGACCAGCGGCTTGCCGACGCCGGGCCGGCGCTCGGTGTGCTGGCGCAGTTGCTGGAATGATTCAGAGCCCGTTTGATAACTCGAAAAACCTACATCATGTTACGGTTTCATACCTCAGGACCTACAACATGATGCGTCTTTAAGCATTTATCAAACGGGCTCTCAGGCCTCTTCCATCTTGGCCGGCTCGCTCGGGAGCTGCCATGGCCGGTGACCGGTCCGACGAGCAGGACGACGCGGTCGTCGAGAACCATTTCGCGATGCTCGCGGACGACGTCACCGGGCGGCCATACAGCAAGGCCGAGCATAATCGCCTTCGGCAGGCGGTGATCGATCGGCCGCGCGGCTCGATCGAATACAAGCATCGGAACATCAGCGCCGTACTTGAAGGACTCAGTGAGGACTGGATCCCAGGCTGCGAGCCGGCCTTCAATTCCCGGGCCTCGCTCGTCGATGCGGTGGTGCGTTGGCTCGATCGCCATCCGGATTGGCTCGCGCCGGCAGCGCGGATGGCGATGGGTCCGTGAGCTATGGCGGAAACCGGGTGATGACGGTCTGAGGAAGGCGGCGCATCGAGGTGGGTGACCAAACCTGCCAGAACCTCCACGAGGGAGCGATACGCCATGATCGAAGGTAGCAACGTTGTGCCGCTGCGACGGCCCGACGAGATCGATGATCCGCTGACCGCCGTTTTGCGAACCGGAGCCGGTCGGCTGCCGGAGCAGGCGATCGAGGCGGAGGTGGTGGCTTTCCTGGCCGAGCGGAAGGATCTCAAACTGCCGGATGGCGGCGAGCGCATCGACTTCACCTCGACACTGCTGCCGCGCCGGGCACGCCGGACACGCAGCCTGGATGCCCTGCTTCCCATCAGAGCCTCCGGCTGGGGACCGCCGCTTTCAGGCGGCGGAGGAAAGCCGGTCGCGCAAAGGGCGAATACCCTTGAGCAGTTGTGACGAGACGGATGTCCGGTATCCTATGTTCATGCTCCGTTCGTTCAAATACCGCCTCTTTCCGAACCCGACGCAGGCCGCCGGGCTGACCGACATGCTTGGAAGCTTCTGCGACCTCTACAACGCCTGTCTCCAGCAGCGTATCGAGGCATACCAGCGGCGGGGCAAATCGCTCGGCTACATCGATCAGGCCAACGAACTGAAAGCGGTTCGGCTGGCGGACGAACGGCTGGCCGGTTACAGTTACTCGGCCGAACAGCAAGTCGTCCGCCGCCTGGACAAAGCATTCAAGGCGTTCTTCGGCAGGGTCAGGAGAGGCAAGGGCGGCTTTCCCCGTTTCCGGGCGAAAAGCATGTTCGACAGTGCCGGCTTCCGGGTCGGTGACGGACTGACAATCTGCAGGAACCGAAAAATCACCGTCGTCGGCATCCCCGGCGAGATCAAGGTGCGGTGGCACCGCGATCTTCCGGCTGGAGCCAAGATCAGTACCGCCGTCGTGATGCGGTCCTGCGGTAAATGGTACATCCGCTTCTCGGTCGAGACACCGGACGCCTACGGCCCGCACCCGTTCCGGGAGGCGGTTGGCGTCGATGTCGGCTTGACCAGTCTGGTCGCCACGTCGGACGGCTGCAGGGTGCCGACGCCGAAGTGGATCGGCAAGGCATCGAAGAAACAGCGACGCCTCCAGCGTGCCCTCGCCCGGTGCAAGCGGGGCAGCAAGAGCAGACTGCGGGCGAAGATGCGGTTGGCTCGGCACGCCGCCCGGACGGCCAGCCAGCGGCGGGACTTTGCCCACAAAGTCTCCCGCGATCTGGTCAACCGCTACTCTCACATCGCCTTCGAGGACTTGAACATCACCGGGCTCGCGAGCGGCATGCTTGCCAAGTCCGTACTCAATGCCGCGTGGGGCCAGTTGATCTCGTTCACCGACTACAAAGCAGCATACGCTGGTGGTCTGGTCGCGAAGGTCAACCCGCGCGGAACTTCCCAGGAATGCGACTGCTGCGGACGGGTGACACCGAAGACGCTGAGTGAGCGCATCCACGACTGTCCCGGTTGCGGGACGGTTGAAGATCGCGACATTCACGCGGCAAAAGTCATCAAGCATCGGGCATTCCCGTGGTCAAAGGGGCTAGGAGCGAGCCTTGAAGCGTCAAGCCAGCGGGTTGCCGCATAGCTTGCTTCAGAAGCCGTCCGCCTTCAGGCGGCGGAGTGTTCACCGACTCCGGTTTCCACCAGGCGCAAAACCCACCCCATCCTTGATCCTCAGCCAGCCAAAAACTCGGCTGGTCATACCCTGATGACGACCGCTCCCCCAATCGCTCGACAGTCCCGTCATGCAAGTAGACGCCGACGACGCTCACCCCTTCAGGGGTGTGGAAGGGCACCCACATCCGGATCCACCACGAAGGTGTCACTGAAGGGCTCGTACAGGCCGGGGAGCGGAAAGTGGGCGTGGATGCGCTCGTAATCGGCTCTGTTGATGGTCACCACCGTGGCCTCGTGAACGATGGCGGTCGCGGCGATGATGAGATCGGCACCGCTCTTCGGTCGCTTGCTGTCAGGATCGGGGTACAGGAAGTTTTTCAGTTCCTGGGTGGTGAACATGTTCCCGTAGAGCCGGGCCACGTCCGCGTCCACCGGCAGGATGGACATACCACCCGCCAGCAGGAAACTGCGCAGCCAATCGTCGATGTCCTTCGCCTTGGCCGCATCGTGCTCGCGCACGTAATTGATGCCGGTCTGGATTTCGAAGACGGTCATGGCGGAGACAGCGATGTCATTCGCATTCACCGCCTTGAGCCATGCCACCAGGTTCGGGTGAGGTTTCTTTCGGAAGTTGCTGACCACGTCGGTGTCGAGGAGGAACACGTTAGTCCCCCAGGCCGGTTGAGCGCGGTGCGAAGCCCATGGCACCGTTTAAGCGTGCCTTGCGGATGCCTTCATCAAGCGCATCGTCCTGGTCAAGGCCAGCGCTCTGCAAAAGGAAATCCTTCAGGTTCGGCTTCATGCGGTCGTAGTCAGCACGGGCGATCACAACAACCTCCTCGCCAGTCCGCTTCTTGATGACCTGGGGAACGCCCGCGAGGGCGCCTTCCATGACAGTGGGCAGGTTGGCCCTGGCGTCGGTTGCCTGCCAAAGTCGCTCCTGGGTCATGTCCGCCTCCATGCAAAATATGGCCGATCATACCACGGGAACAATGGATGGTACAATCAAAGTGTGCAATTCAGCTGTACGCTTTGCGGACGGCCTTCTCCTCAGTGGCATTTGATGTTCACCAGGATGCGGTCCGCGCCCGAAAGCGACAAGTCCACTATCCCGGCGGTTGCCGGGTAACTCAGCCGAAAGGTCAGCGTGGAAGTCGGCAATCAGCACGGGGACTGCCGAGGAGACCATGGTGGATTGTGGGAGGCGCTTATGCGGGTTTGCCTTCGCTGAGGCGTTGGTGCATCGAGGCAGGGCTGAACGAGTTGGCAGGTGGGGGTTGGCCCTGTAGAACGGCGTTGGTGCAGCGAGGCAGGGGTGAACGAGTTGCCAGGAGACTGGACGGCCCTGTAGAACGGGCTCCCCTCATCTTCCCGCGGACTGGTCAGCGCCCTGCATGCCGAACAAACACAATGCCGCCCGGCACCATCATATCCCGAAGATGAGGTTCAGGGTGACGAACTGGTCGGCCTACGAGGCCGGTCTGCGGCGGCGTGGCAGCCTGACGCTGTGGGTCAGCGACGAGGCCATCGCAGCCTGGAGGGCAGCGCCGCGAACGACGCCGGGCGGTCAGGCGCGCTACTCGCAAACAGCGATCGAGACAGCCCTCATGGTCAGGCTGGTGTTTCACCAGCCGCTGCGCCAGACGGAGGGGCTGCTCGAATCGCTGCTGGACCTCATGGGCATAGAACTGCCGGTTCCCGATCACACGACGATCAGCCGGCGGGCGGCATTCCTGACGCCAACGCTGCGGACCGCCCTGCCGGATGGCGCGGTCACCCTGGTGATCGACAGCACCGGGCTGAAGGTTTACGGCGCCGGCGAGTGGCACCGCGACAAGCACGGCGTGCGCGGGCGGCGAACCTGGTGTAAGCTCCACCTGGCGGTCGACGCGGCGACCAACACCATCGCCGCCACCACCCTGACGACCAGCGGCGAGGGCGATGCCAGCCAGGTCGGTCCGCTGCTGGACCAGACGACGGGTCCCATCGACACCGTGATGGCGGACGACGCCTATGACGGCGAACCGACCTACCAGACCGTGGCCGAGCGCGACCTCGCCGCCACAGTCATCATCCCCCCGAGGAGCACGGCCGTGCCGGGATCAACCGCTGAACCGACCCAGCGCGATGGGCATATCCAGTCCCTTGCCGGGAAGGGCCGGCTGGGCTGGCAGCGTGAAACCGGCTACGGCAAGCGGTCCATGGCGGAAACCGCAATGTCGAGATACAAGCGCATCCTCGGCGACCATCTCCATGCCCGAAAGCTGTCTGGTCAGCAGGTCGAGGCTGCCATCAGCGGCGCCGTCCTCAACCGCATGATCGATGCAGGACGCCCGGAGTCCGTCCGCGTCCCATAACCGACCAGGGCGGATAGGCCCACTGCGTCTATGTTGAGCTCGCTGCACCAACGCCCCTCGCAGGTTAACGATTTTCCTGTCGAATTAAATGTGATTGGTTATCTTCATTGAATTAGGAGGAAGCTTTTATCGGATCATCGATTGCGATTAGGCGCTTGAATTTGATGGCTGTGATCTGCGTCGCCGCGCATCGTTCTGGCAAGCTCAAGTCTGAGCGAGAGGGCGAAGTTGCGGTCTGGTTACCTGCTGGCCCAGACTCCATCGAAGATGGTATTGTTGGACGCTGGAAGAATCTCGCGGCCAGAGTTGAGTTGCGGTTTCGTATCGTGCTGGCCAAGCGCAGCGTCGGCGCGCTACTCAAGCGTCTGGCGTTTCGGCACGTGTCAGTTTAGGCCCGGCATCCGCAACGAGACGGCGCTCAATGACGCCCTGCAGGAGGTCAAGCTGGGCGGCACATCAGGGTGACGCTGGTAGACATCGAGGTCATTTCCGATTTGAAACGCGTCGTCGCGCTGCCGTCCGGGGCCAGTCAATTCTGACTAAACGCTACGTGCCCGCACGTGAAACCTCAAGCCCGGGATCAGCCAGCTGGTCGATCATTTTGAACGTTACGGGGCTGGCAGTACAAAGACCGTGACAGGCTTGTCCAGTGCGGCCATAGGCATCTCCACCCATGCACACCTCACCCTTATTGTATTTCACCCGCATATCGGGTATAAATATCTGCACTCACACTTATTCAGGAGCGAAGAATGGGCCGCGAGCTTTCCGATGAATTCGGCTTCGATGCCGGAGATCCCGACGCGCTGGACGATTTCGTGGGCGGCATCCATGACAGCGAGGTCCAGGGCGCCTATTCTGACCGCGAGCCCGACCTGGTGACAGCGGACGGCGCCGAGCTGTTCGTTCCCGATGACGACCATGACCAGTACGCAACCCACGTCATCGAGGGCAAGCGCTACATCCAGCGCGGTCCGCACGGTGTCCCGACGGAGCGCCCCCACGTCATCAGCTTCGAGGGCGTGCTCTATTCCCGCGTGCCGCTGATCGACGGGTATGGCGACGAGAAGCCGGGCCGCGTGGACCTGGAATGGGACGGTCTCGACTGGTACCAGCTCGACGCGGAACGCATGAAGGCTGACTGCGTAAAATTCCTCGCAGGCTATCTGGACGCTCCGCGCGGGCTTGATGTCGCCGAGGCGGACTATGCGTTGAGTAAAGGCGCATGAAGACCTGGCTCGATGCATTTCTGACCGGGCATCTCCGCAATGTGCAGGCAATTCCGCAGCTGGCTGCCAACTTCAAAGCCGCCGGGCAGGTCCCCAGGGACGACTTCGATGCCATGCGGATGGGCTGCCTGCTGGACTACCAGGCATATCAGCGCGGCATGAGAATCCCGATGGTACAGGGCGGCATCATCACCTTGACGGTCGCCCAGCTGGCGTTCCTTCGCATTGCATCGGACAAATCCGGCCCGACCACCGTTCCAAGCCGGGCCGTGCAGCCCGCGATGGAACTGGTCGAGACATTGGTTCACGCTAGGGCGCCCGCACGCGATACGTGGCGCAGCGCCATCGAGGACGTTGTTTGGTACATCGATCTGCCGCACAGAGCCCTGATGGTCGGTCCCCTCCACGAGGTCCGGGCCATTCTGACTTGTCCGTTCGATGGAGAAATCTGGATCAACGCGATCCTGACCAAGCCGAACAGCGATCAGCTGGTTGGCCGAGTCTGCTGGCGTGTCGCCGAGGCCAGGACCGACACCAATTGGAAACCGGTGGATCCGAGACTGGTGGCGTTCGGCGGAACCATGCATTTCGGCGATATGCCGGGACCGGATGACATGCTGGCCAGCGGCGGCATCCCGACCATGGATGCCGGCTATTTCCGGGACAGCGTTGAAGATCTGGTCGGACTGATCGTGCTTTTCGAAACCGTTGGCGGCAGCGACGATGCAGCAACCTATCTTCCGCAAAAGTCGAGGGAAGAGTGCCGCCGAACGCCTTCGATCCTGAGGCCAACTTTCTCGCTGTTCAAGGTGCGCCGCCTGGAAGTCCCGGCGGACCGTTTCGGTCGTCCCGACACCGGCCGGAAAGGCTCATGGACTCTGGATATCCGCCAGCAGGTCGAGGGGCACTTCAAGATGCAGCCCTATGGACCAGGCAGAATGCTGCGCAAGCTGATCTGGGTCGCCGGGTACGAACGCGGTCCCGAAGACGGACGCGTCCGAAGCGAGCTTGAGGAACCTGGCATTTTCCATACCTTTTGAGGCAAGACGTTCACTCAATATGGATATGACGAAAAAAGAAAAACGTGTTCGCGCGCTATGTCAACGGTACCGCCTCGTGCCCGATGGTGCCGCTGGATTTCGAAGGCATCCGGAAATGCTGGTTCATGGGCCTCAACGTCGAGGGCCAACTCCGTGCCATACTCGCGCACGAGTTCGGCCACGTCTTTCTCGACCAGCAGACCTGCGATGACACACATGATCTCGACGAAGTCGGCGAAGAAAAAGCCGTTGAGGATTTTGCTGAAGATTGGATCTCCCCGCGGATGGTGAACCGATCACTGCTTGAGGCATTTGCCGAGCAGTGTTAGAGGCTGTTCGTAGATGTCAGGCGCTGGACCTCATCGATTGCGAGACGTTTGAGGCGTCTGGCGAGGATGGAAACGAAGGCGATCTCGATGAAAGCGACGAGATGCTCCTTGGTCCGGTCGAAGATCGTATTCAACCGCCGATAGCGCGAGATCCAGCCGAAGGACCGCTCCACCGTCCAGCAGATTCCGGTCGGCAGGAAGACGCCGTCGCGGCCGCGGGCAACCGCCTTGACGGTGATACCGAGCTTCTCGCCGGCCTTGGCCAGCCGTTTGCCCCGGTAGCCCAAGTCACCCAGTGCCGATCCCCGGAACCCTTGGCCAGAGAATTCGCGGAGCACCGGCACGATACCTTTGGTGTCGTGAGTATTGGCTGAAGAGACGTCGATCGCCAGCGGAATGCCATGCTTTTCGACGCCCAGGTGGATCTTCACACCGCCGACCTTCTTGCCACCATCGAAGCCGCGCTCGAAACAGCTCGGCGCCGACTTGCAGGGTAACCGGCCGCTCAAGGCCCAGGGACGGGTTTTTTGTAGAGGGGGATGAGGTCGCGCAGGTTCTCGATGCCGAAGGCAGTGAACGCCAGGACTTCCTCGCCTCCGATGCCGTAGATCCAAAGGACGCCGTCCTCGGGTTCCATGTCGAGACTGACCTCGTGCAGCAGATCCTCGTCCTCGCCGAGCATGTCGGCGACGCGGGCGATGGTGAAGACGGCGCTGATCGCGGCCACTTCAGGCGGCTTGTTTCCGGAGCGCCTCGGTGGCGGCCCAGTTCCAGGGCAGAAGTTCGTGCAGGCGGCTGACCAGCTGGTCGCCGATGCGGTCGAGCACCGCCGCGAGATAAGCCTCGGGATCGAGACCCGAGAGCTTGGCCGTCTCGATGATCGTCATCGCGTCCGCGATCATGCCGCCGCCGGCGTCCGAGCCGGCGAAGAGATAGTTCTTCCTGCCCACCGAGATCGGCCGGATCGCCCGCTCGGCCGGGTTGTTGTCCATGGCGACGCGCCCGTCCTCGAGGAACAGGGAGAAGGCCTCGACGCGCTTGAGGAAGTAGCGCATCGCCGCCGGCAGGTCGCCCTTGCCGGGGATGCGCCGAAGCCGGTCCTCGCACCAGGCCTGGAAGGCTTCGACCAGACCTCGGCTTCGCTCCTGCCGGATGCGGCGCCACTCCTCCGCCGGCCGCCCGGCGATCTCGCGCTCGATGTCGTACAGGACGCCGATCCGCTCCAGCGCCTCGAAGGCGATCGGGGAGCCGGTGGACTTCCAGACGTCGTGGAAGGCGCGGCGCAGATGAGCCCAGCATGCCGCCTCGCGGATGCGCCGATGGCCCTCGGCGCCCGGCTCGTAGAGCTTCCTGAAGCCGCCGTAGGCATCGGCTTGCAACACGCCCTCGAAGCCCGCGAGATGGGCCTGCGGGTGCTCGCCCTTGCGGTCGGGCGAGAAGAAGTAGGTCACGGCGGGCGGATCGCTCCCGCCCCAGGGCCGGTCGTCGCGGAGATAGACCCAGATCCGCCCTTCCTTGACCCCGCGGGGTTTGCCCTCGACGGCGCGGCGTCCCGGATCGAGGACGCGGATCGGCGTATCATCGGCATGCAGCCGGTCCGACCGCATGACCTCGGCGCGGATCAGGTCGGTCAGGGGCCGCAGCGCCGCGACCGCCTGGCCGCACCAGTCGATCAGGGTGGACCGGGGAATGTCGGCCCCCATCCGGGCGAAGATCTCGCCCTGGCGGTACAGGGGAAGGTGATCGTCGAACTTCGAGACCAGGACATGGGCCAGCAGGGCGGGACCCGCCATTCCCCGCCGGATCGGCCGGGGCGGTGCCGGCTCCTGGACGATCCTCTCGCACAGCCGGCAGGACTTCTTCGGCCTCCTGGTCTCGATCACCTTGAGCTTGGCCGCGACGAACTCGAGAACCTCGGACAAGTCCTCGCCGAGCAGACGAAGCGGGCCTCCGCAGTCGGGGCAGTGGTCGCCGGGATCGAGCACGATCCGCTCGCGCGGCGCGTCGTCGCGAAGGCACGGTTTACCCCGTCGGCGGGGTTCGCCTCTCGGTAATGCCGGCTCCTCCCCGGCGTCATCGGCATCGGAATGTTCGCCCGAAGCATCGTTGGCGGCAATCGCCACCTCGACGTCCTCGAGCGTCAGCTGGAGCTGCTCGAGCTCACGGTTGATCCGCTCCGAACTCGGTCCGAACCGCTGCCGCCGCAGCCTGGCGATCTGGATCCGAAGCGCCTGGACCAGGGCCTCGAAGGCCAGCGCCGACGCCCTGGCGCGAGCCATCTCCTCACGCTGGGCGAGGATGATCGCCTTCAGGGCGGCTGGGTCGTCGGGCAGAACATCGGGCTGCGGCTGCATGGATCAAGTTTAGCAGAACTTCATGGCGGGTAACAGTAATCCCTCAGTCATGACCAGAGAATGTCACCCGACCCGCGTCGGCCGGGAAGTCCAGGCGGGACGTCTCCAATCAATTCCCTCCCACAGCATTGCGAGTTGTGCCGCCGTCAGCCGTACCGATCCGTCCGAAGGTGCCGGCCAGGGGAAGCGGCCCTGCTCGAGAACCTTGTAATACAAGCAAAACCCCTGGCCGTCCCAGTGGAGCAGCTTGATCCTGTCGCCCCGACGCCCCCGGAAGGCGAAGACGGCACCCGAGCCGGGGGCCTGCCGGAGATGCTCCTGCGCGACCGCCGCCAGCCCGGTGATCCCCTTGCGCACGTCCGTGACCCCGCAGGCGAGATAAACCCGAACGCCGGTGCCCGGGCCGATCATGCCGCCTCCGCGGCCCGGATCAGCCGCATCAGAACGCGATCCGGAATGTCGGCGGCAAAGCGGAGGGTGCGGCCACTGCGCAGCCCGATCTCGACAGGGTGGCCTGGCACATCCCCGCCGCATCCAGCGCCCGGGCTCGGCTCGTCCTCCGTCACTTCGACCGGGAGGAATACGGCCTTACCCGTTGGATGGACAGCCTTGTGCTTCAACTCGCAGCGCCACTGATAGATGTTCTGCCGGGAGATGTCATGCCGGCGGGCCACCTCCGAGACGCTGGACCCGGGAGCGGCAGCCTCGGCGACAATCCGCATCTTCTCGTCCAATGACCAGCGACGCCGGCGCTCTCCCCTGCTCAGCACCTCCACCCGCATATCTCACCTCGCTGTTGACGTCCATAACGACGTCGTTAACGACGTAAGCTATCTCGATAGCAAAATCCTCGTAAGGCGGCCTGGATCGGCCGGTTACGTTAGGGTTGATGTTGTTGGCTCCGAATCGGAGGGGTAAAGCAGGTCAAAGGTAGAAAGTCTGATCGTCTGTCCCCTTGCTTGGGCTAGATCCATGCCGACGGCCTCGCGCTTCTGTGTCTCATCGCGGCGAAGAGCTTCAAAGATGCCAGCAGCGATGCGCCTGGTCTGCTCGTTGCGAGAATGGTCGCGCCAGAAGTGGGCGTTGTGGATCAGTTCGCGAAGGATCTCGGGGCGGTCCTGGGCGGCCTCTGCAATTTCGGCGGCATCGTCCTGTGTCAGATCACGGGATTGTACCAGGGCCAGGAGTGCCCCTGTGTCGGCCGCCGTCGTACTGGTCAGGTGCATCAGTTTCTCGTCTCTTAAAATAGGAACCAGCCGCGAATGCGGCTGACTCGGCCGCCGCCAATGAGGCAGGGTAGCAACGGAAAGCGGAATCGACCGGGGTGGTGCGGCCCGCAGCGAAGCGAGGACACGGCCCGGTCGATTCCGCTTGTAGGCGCGAGGGCGAAGCCCTTAGGAGACACGCATAAATAACTGGATCAGTTGTGAGGTATGTGGCGCGGCGCGATGGTGTAGTTCCATTCCGGATGAAAGCCATCGCGCTCAATGTTGAGGGTGGCCATTTCAGCGGCGGTGACCTTGACACCCTTCTGGTAAGTGTTGGTGTCCAGTTCGCACTCGACCGTCAGGCCGGTCGTTGTGGTGGTAGCGGCGATCAGTTCGATCACGGCCAGGCGGCTGGTCAAGGGATAGCCACGCCAATTTTGCGTGATATGACAGAAAAGGCGATGCTCGATCCTGTTCCACTTCGAGGTTCCGGGCGGGAAGTGGCACACCGAGATCGTCAGCCCGGTCTGGTCGGCCAGGTCCTGAAGCTCACGCTTCCACAGCCGCACGCGAGCTCCATTGGAGCCGCCGCAGTCGGCCGTGATCATCAGCCGGGAGGCCGCGGGATAGAGGTCGCGACCTTTGTTGTCGAACCAGGAGCGGATGGCGTTGACCGCGAACTCGGCGGTGTCGCTGGTCACGCCGAGGCTGACCCAGCCGCTGTTGTCGGCCAGATCGTAGACGCCGTAGGGCACGACCTTGCCGAGGTCCTTGTTCTCGAAGTCATGAACTTCGGTCCGCCGTGGCTGGCCTTCGGGGCGGTACTCGGTGCCCTTGCTGGTGTAGTTGCCAACCAGCTCCTTCTTCTTAGTGTCGACCGAGATTACCGGCTGATCCTCGGCCTGAAAGGCCAGGACCCGGGCATTGATGTGCTCGAACTGAGCGTCACGGTCGGCATGCTGGCGTCCATCATTGGCCTTGCGATTGGCCCGGCGGCCATAGCCGAGCTGGTGCAACAGCTTGCGCACCGTATTCGGGCTGACCGCATGACCCATCTTCTGCAGTGCTTTGGCCAGCTTGACGTGGCTCTTGGAGACCCACAGCAGCGGTCTCATCGGGTCTCCGAGCGTGACCGGCTCGACCAGGCGACGCAGGTCCTCCAGCCCCTCTGTGCCAACGTCGGATGAGACAGTTGCCTGCTGAACTGATCAGTAGAGGGCGCTGTTGAGGACCTGATGAGCATGACTTCCCTACCCCAAACCGGAACCCCGCTTTCACCACCGGACCCGGAGGTGAGTGACCGGCCCCAGCGCCGGACGTTCAGCGTGGCCGACAAGCTGCGCATCCTGGACGAGATCGACCGCGCCCGTCCCGGTGATGTCGGCGCCATCCTGCGTCGTGAAGGTCTGTACTCGTCCAATGTCGGACGGTGGCGCCGACAGCGCGACGCCGGCACGCTGCACGGACCGGCGCCGGCCAGATCGGGGCCGAAGAGCGCGCCGGCCAATCCTCACAAGAACGACGTGGTGCGCCTGGAGCGGGAGAACGCTCGCCTGCGCGACCAGCTCACCCGCGCCGAGGCGATCATCGAGCTCCAAAAAAAAGTCGCTCAGCTGCTGGAGACCTCACTCGGCTCGACCGATCCGGGCGAGCGCAGGTGATGACCGCCATCGAGCAGGCGGTCCCGGCCGTGGACGTCGCCACCGCCTGCCGGGCGCTCGGCGTCCCCCGCGCCAGCTTCTACCGCCATCGCGACAGGCTGCGCCAGGTCGGGCCGCCCCTCCCGCCGGTGCGCCGGCCCTCTCCTCCGCGCGCGCTGAGCAGGACCGAGTGCCGTCAGGTTCTCGACCTGCTGCACAGCGAGCGCTTCGTCGATGCCGCCCCGGCCCAGGTCTACGCCACGCTGCTCGACGAGGGGCGATACCTGTGCTCGGTGCGCACCATGTACCGCCTGCTGGCCGCCAATGACGAGGTTCGGGAGCGCCGGCAGCAGCGCCGGCATCCGGTCTATACCAAGCCCGAACTGCTGGCCACCGGCCCCAACCAGGTGTGGAGCTGGGACATCACCAAGCTGAAGGGGCCGGTCAAGGGCACGTGGCTGTGCCTGTACGTCATTCTCGACATCTTCAGCCGCGCCGTGGTGGGGTGGACGGTAGCCTACCGGGAAAGCGCCGCGCTTGCCGAGCGGCTGATCCGGCAGACCGTGCGCAAACAGGGTGTCGCCCGTGACCGGCTGACGCTGCATGCCGACCGCGGCGGCGCCATGAAGGCCAGGGCGGTGGTCGAGTTGCTGGCCGACCTCGGCGTGACGCGCAGCCACAGCCGGCCGCAGCAGTCCAACGACAATCCGTTCTCCGAGGCGCAGTTCAAGACGCTGAAGTACCATCGCGACTTCCCCGAGCGCTTCGGCTCGATCCAGGACGCCCGGGTGTTCTGCCGCACCTTCTTCGCCTGGTACAACACCGTGCACCGGCACTCCGGGCTGGCGCTGATGACGCCGCACCAGGTCCACTATGGCGACACCGGCGCGATCCGGTCGGCACGGCAGGCAGTGCTCGATGACGTCCACCGCCGGCATCCCGAACGCTTCGTGAGCAAGCGGCCCGAAGCTCCCGCACCGCCCGCGGCGGTCTGGATCAACCCGCCGGCCGCGCCGGAGGAAGGCGGCGGCGCACATCCCTCATCCCGATGTTCGGCTGAACAGCGGCCATCCCGCCGTCCCGGCCTGCCGACCTCACCGCCGGCGCACGAGGGAACGGGCAAGGTCCTTCTCGAGGGACCCGCCCACGGGGCGGGACGGAAGGGCCTTGCGCGGCCCGAGAGCGCCGGCATCCTGGAAGCGGACGAACGGCCGTGGGAAAACCACCCCGCCGGCAGTCAGCCCCAACCCTGAGCTACGACAAAACGAGCAGCTGTCTCATACGCGTTGACATGTACCGAGCAGCGTTGGATCCTTGGCTGGCAGGCGCCGCCGCCCGCTCCCGGCCCGGCGGACACGCCCGCCGGGCGGCGCTGGCTGATCAAGATCCTTCAGCCCTCGCTCGACGGTGCCGCGCGCCAGACCGGTTGCCCGCGACACGGCCACCACCCCACCGCGTCCCGCAGACCTTGCCTCAGCCGCCGCAAACAGGCGTCGTCCGCGCTCGTCCAACTGGTCCCGGATCGCCTCGTACCGCTCTCGTATCGCACGCTCATCAATCATGCCGCCCGATATGGCAATCACCAGCGAAGATCATAGCCTACACCGGAAACATCACACTAATATGTCTTAATTATTCCTGCGCGTCTCCTTAGAGAGCTGCGCCGGGAGGCGCGATGAGCCTTCCTCTTCTCACCGATGCGACATTGTCCTTTGCTGGATCCGCCCGAACACGTCGGCGCATGCCACGGCGCGGTCGGGATCGGTGTACTGGACCCTGACCCCTTCATCGAACAGGCCATTGAGGACGGCATCGAGGCCGTAGGCGTAAACGATGCGCATCAAGGAGCCGTCGTCCGGTGCGGTAAGGAGCTGATCGATGGGAATTTCGGTCATCGTCTTTCTCACGCTGCTTTCAGCCTTGAAATGAAGTCGGCAAGCTCGACCGGAAAGGTCGTCAGGATGACGCCGGCGAAGAGCAGAAGGGCGCCTGCGGCTCCAAGCCTCAGAACCTTCTCGGTGTCATATTTCATGCGATCGAGGATCTCCTTGTCTGCATTCTTCCGATGGGTTGCCTCCTGGGCGATTTCATCGGATCTGGCTTTAAGCTTCTCCTCGACACTCGCCAGTTGCTCACGGAGCTTGGTCGACAAGCTCTCCAATGCGGCAACGCGGGTTTCCAGAGGCGCGGCCGGATCGGTGGTAACTGCGATGCTGCCAAACTTTGCCATGCCAACCACGGCTGTCGCGTAGGCGGTCCGATCCTGCTTGCCGTAGAGCGGCAGGCTTCTGAGCCATTCCTTCGCGAGCACTCGAACATCGACCACGACAACAACAATGCCGATAAGCTGAAACAGCATGCCGATCAACTTAAGCGAAAATTCAGATGGCCAGATGGCAATGATTGTCGATCCAAGAACAATGATCCCCACAGCCAACCATAGGAGCTTTGCTCTGCCTAGCCATCTCCAGATCGTGAGAACCCATAGAACCATTTTTCGCCTGAACTCTCGGAGCCAGCTCATCATATTCATAACCTTTACCCAAATTGATGTTGATCGAGACGCATTGCCGCTGAGAAAGTTGAACATGTGGGTATTGAGTGTCTTGACACGTTTTCGGGGGACGGTAACGATTGCTTCCACGAGTTCACACATCGGCCGAGCTCCGATCAGCTTCAGGTTCTGGAATGGTGTCGGGTTCCGATTTCAACGCTGATGCGGAACGGACCTCGGTGGGCAACGGCATCGGAACACGGGCGAAGTCGAGAATATAGTTGCCGAAACGGTTGATATGCTCGGTCTGATACGGACTGAGGCTGGCCAATGCCGCCTCATCGACCGGAAGCCCCTCGGCCGCCATCTGCTCCAGCGCTCGTGTCATGCTGACGATGGTGTGGAAGATCAGCAGGTTGGCGACCAAATGATTGTACTTGATCAGCTTGCGCTGCTCGTCCCGCACACCCTCGCTCACCAGCCCGCTCTCACCGAAGGCGACCCACTGGGCGTACTTGTTGAACAGCTCGCTCTTGTTGGTCGCCGCCTGGATCAGGTGGCGCAGTTCGAGCGAGGAGAGATAATTCAGCAGAAAGATCGTTCGGACCACGCGCCCCAACTCTCGGAAGGCGAAGTATAGCCGGTTCTTGCGGCTGTAGGTGTTGAGCCGGCGCAGGATCACCGAGGGACGGATGCGGCCAGCCTTGATGGACAGCGCGACGCGCAGCATTGTGCATCGGCGTGGAACAGTAGGCCAGTTTCGGAGGTGATCGGCGTCCAATAACCGGCCGCCTCGGATCTGGCACAATACCACCCTTGGTTGGACGAGGGGGTGGCACGCGGGGATGCTGACAGTGGAGACGATCGCGCGGATACGGCGGGAGCACGCGAAGGGGCGGAGCGTTCGGGCCATCGCCCGGGCGTTGAAGATCAACCGCGAGACGGTGGCGAAGTACCTGCGGTCTGGTGAGACGGCGCCGCGGTACGAGCGGACGCGGCAGCCCTATCCGAAGCTGGGGCAGTTCCAGGCGGAGCTGGAACGGCTGATCGCGGAGAACGACCACCGGCCGGCGTGCGACCGGCTCGACTACCGGGGGCTCTTCGACCAGTTGACAGCGGCCGGGTTCGAGGGCGGTTACGACGCCGTACGGCGCTACATCACGCGGTGGAAGCGGCGCCAGCCGGCGAGCGCGGCCGAGGCATTCGTGCCGCTGACCTTCGCACCGGGCGAGGCTTACCAGTTCGACTGGGCGGAGGAGTGGATCGTCCTGGACGGGGTGACGACAAAGGTGCAGGTGGCCCACGTGCGCCTGTGCCACAGCCGGATGCCGTTCGTGGCGGTCTATCCGCGCCAGACCCAGGAGATGGTGTTCGACGCCCACGCCCGCGCCGCGGCGTTCTACGGCGGCCTGTGCGAGCGCGGCATCTACGACAACATGAAGACGGCGGTTGACGCCGTGTTCGTCGGCAAGGAGCGGCGCTTCAACCGCCGCTTCGCCCAGATGTGCTCGCACTACCTGGTCGAGCCGGTGGCCTGCACGCCGGCCTCGGGCTGGGAGAAGGGGCAGGTCGAGAACCAGGTCGGCACGTTGCGCCAGCGCCTGTTCACCCCACGCCTGCGGGCGGCGACGCTGGAGGAAGTAAACGAGCGGCTGCGCCACGCCGTGGAGGCGTGGGCGCGCACCGCATCCCGAGTTCCCCGACCGGACGGTGTGGGCGGCGTTCGAGGCGGAACGGCCGGCGCTGGTCGCCGTGGCTAATGCCTTCGACGGCTTCCACGAGATCACGGCCAGCGCGTCGAAGACCTGCCTGATCCGCTTCGAGCGCAACCGCTACAGCGTGGCGGCGGTGGCCGCCGGCAAGCCGGTGCAGGTGCGCGCCTACGCCGACCGGCTCGTGGCGTGGTGCGACGGCACGGTTGTGGCCGAGCACCGGCGGGCCTTCGGGCACGGCCACACGATCTACGATCCGCTGCACTACCTGCCGGTTCTCGCCCGCAAGCCCGGCGCGCTGCGCAACGGGGCGCCGTTCCGGCAGTGGGAGCTGCCTGCGGCCCTGGCCAAGGTGAAGGCCCGGCTAGGCCGCTCCGACGAAGCCGACCGGCAGTTCGTCGGCATTCTCGCCGCCATCCTGACCGACGGCCTGGACGCGGTGGAGGCCGCCTGCCGCGAGGCGCTGGCGAGCGGGACGCACAGCCGGGACGTCGTCCTGAACATCCTCGCCCGGCGCCACGACGTCACCCCGACGGCGCCCGTGGCAGTGCCGGCGGCGCTGACGCTGACGATCGAACCGGCCGCCGACTGCGCGCGCTATGACGGCCTGCGCGCGGCACGGGAGGGCTGTCATGGAGCGGCATGAGCTGATGGCGATGATGGCCGAGCTCAGCCTGGCGGGAATGCGCGCAGTCTACGACGAGGTGATGGCCGACGGCCTGAAGCGGCAACGCACCGTCCAGCAGATCCTGGGCGACCTGCTGGCCGCGGAGCGCGCCGAGAAGAAAGCGCGCTCGATCCGCTACCAGCTCGGCGCGGCCAGGCTGCCGCTGGCCAGGACACTTGCCGAGTTCAACTTCGCGGCCAGCCCGGTGAACGAAGCGCTGGTGCGCGACCTGCACGACGGCGGCTTCCTGGAGACCCAGCGCAACGCCGTGTTCGTCGGCGGAACGGGTTCCGGCAAGACGCACATCTGCATCGCCATCACCGCCAACTGCGTACGCCGCGGCGCCCGCGCCCGGTTCTACAACGTCATCGACCTGGTGAACCGGCTGGAGGCCGAGACCCGGGCCGGACAGGCCGGCAAGCTCGCCGACCAGCTGACCCGCGTCGATCTGGTGGTGCTGGACGAGCTCGGTTACCTGCCGTTCTCCCAGAATGGCGGCCAGCTGCTGTTCCATACGCTGAGCAAGCTCTATTCCCGGACGTCGGTGTTCATCACGACGAACCTGAGCTTCGCCGAGTGGCCGTCCGTCTTCGGGGGCGACACCAAGATGACGGCCGCCCTGCTCGACCGGCTGACGCACCACTGCGACATCCTGGAAACCGGGAACGAAAGCTGGCGGTTCAAGAACCGCTCCTGACGTTCCTTCCGCCCGTGCCTTGCCCAGGGGGGCCCACAAGTTCCTTCCCACGCGCGCCGCTACGTCGGTCATGGCGGGCACTCCGCGGCGCGCGCGGGTCCCTCCAGTGGACTCCCTGGACAAGAGGTTCTGCAACCAAAAGAATGGTTGGATATTGGACGCCGATGCTGGCTGGTTATTCGAAGTCGATTGACACGCGGCCGAGGAGATCAACCGCCTGACCGAGCGGCTCGACCAGGCCCTCTGTGCCAACATCGAAGCCTATTACAATCGAGCGCGCCTGCATTCGACCTTGGGCTATACCACCCCAGAACAGGCCGAGTTTCAACGCGCATAACCCGGTGTCCACTTTGCCGGGGGAAGGTCAATCCCTTGCTCCTTGGTCCCGAGGGCGTTGGCACAGAGCGCCGTCACCTCCATGCTGGCGTGGCCCATTCACTTGCTCAACATGTTCAGCGGCACGCCCGAGCCGATGGCGTGCACGCCGTAGCCGTGGCGCAGGCCCTTGGGGCAGCGGTGCGAGCCGTTGAGGAGGTCGCGCCTCATGCGTCTCGAAGGCCTCCTTCCGAGCGCCCTGCCCTGCGCCCGGTTTTAAGCGACCTTCGACGGTCAGCCCTCGGATCGGTCGGCGCTTTCTTCAGCAGGCCTCCTTGAGCCGCTCCCGCAGGAGCACGAAGGCGGCCGACCTGATCTGTGACACGCGGGCCGTGCCGATATCCAAGAGGGCGCCAACCTCCGTCAGACTGAGTCGCTGGCCCTCGGCCCTGCAAGTATCCGCGATGATGCCCCCTCTCCGCGCCCGTGCGATGATCCTCTCGACCATGCGGCCCGTGAAGCCGGCGTAACCCGCAAGGGCACGAAGACCATCGACGGTCCGCGGGTTCCACTGGTCCTCGGCGTAGTCGGTCGTTGCTAGGACCACGAACAGCGAGCGCGGTGGCCTCAGGTCGGCCAGAGCAGTAGGCAGCAGCTTGCGCAGCTCCTTCTGATAGGCGATCCGAGGGGCCAAGGGCTCCGGCTCCCGGAGCACCTCCATCTCCTTGTGCGCCCTTTCGTGCTTGTCTCCCCTTCCTCTCTCGGTCCTGAGTTGATCACGCACGAGCCCCCGCAGGATCGCCCGGAGGGGCACACTGAGCGTCACCCCGTCGGAGCGATCAAAGCGGACCTTGGTGTCACAGAGACGACCCTCCCGCCCCCTCACAACGAGGCCCAGGGCCTTCCTCGCCAGGTTTCTATAGAGGCGCTCCTCGTCGAGAACGGTGGCAACCGCGCTCGGCCTCCGGTAGGCCTCCAGCACCTTCTCCAGGAGCGGCCACGTCTCGTGGATGAGGTTCGACGTCGCCCGCGGCGCCTCGGAGAGCGGCGCCCTACCCTCGACGATGGCGAAGATTCGCTCCTCGACCTCGGTGAACTGGTAAGAGTTCCTTTCCATCCCGACCCCCAGGCAGGTTGTACCCCTCCTCATCCCCGTCGTAGGTGGCCGCGGCTCACGTCGTGGTAATCGGCATGGTCTTGCTGGCCACCACCGTCGGCGGCGGCGTATCATCCACTGAGCCCCTCGGGCCGCTGGCGGCAGCCACAAACAGAAACGCAGCCAGGACGAGCGGGATTCGCTTGGACATCACTCACCTTCCTCCATCCATGGGTTATGCCGGAACACCTTTCGCCGGATCCCGGGATCGGCACGCAGCCGTGCCAGCAGGGGATCGTTCCGCGCGCGCTCCATAATCAGCGGGTCGCAGCGCCAGCCGGGGATCGCTCTCTCCAGCGCATCCAGATCGGCCGAAATAACGTCGTCATCCCGGTCCTGGCAGTCGGCGCAGAGAAGCTGGATGTGGCCCCCTGGGTATCGGGGGGACGCCTTGATCGCCTTCCGCGCCCACTCCCGCGCCTCGTTCAGATCGCCCCAATTGAGGGCTATCGTGCTCAGGTTGACACAGATCCTCGCCTCCCGGTGCTTGGTCAGGTCCAACGCCTTGAGGAGGCGTGGCCGAGCCAGGTCGTCCTCGTAGAGTTGCATGTAGGCCACGCCTATCGCGACCAAGGCATGAGGGTCGCGCTCCAAGTGAGGGTCGGCCTCAAGGGTCCTCACTGCCGTCTCGGGCTCCGGGTCGGGTCGGCGCTCTACCGCCTCGAGCGCGGCGAGCAGCGCCGTGCTGTCGACCGGCCTGTCCGCGGGGGATGGCTGCGTGGGGGAGTACCTGGGCCAGAACTCCCTGCCGAGTTCCTCCTCCAGCGCGTCCTCCAGGTCGTCGAATCTAATTGGCATGATCGCGTACCTCTCTCGGTCTGCCTGTTAACGCGCGGGCGTGCTCTGGTTTTAGGAGAAAGTAGGCAACTTCAGACCAAATTGTTGAAATAACATGGTTCTTCGACTGATTCCTCTGCCCTTCCTGATCGGCGCTGGCGCCTCGCCCCTTTCCCTGTCGAGGGGCAGCACACCGCGGCGGCACGGGGCCGCGGCCCCTAGGCATCGAAACTCGCCAGCGCCGGCCGTGCGGGCGCTGGCGACGGACTTTGGGGGATTTCATGCTCGTCATCATTCGCAGGGGGATCGCTGTCATCCCGGTCAGCGTCATGCTCCTCATCGCCCCCGGCGTGTTCGCCGACGTCACGCCGCCACCGAAGCAGGCTGTCGAAGCCGTAGAGCGTGCCTCCCGGGACGCCGCTGCGGAATCGAGCCACCTCGCTGACGAGGCCATCGAACGCTACCGCGAGCGTTCAGTACAGCCGGAGGCCAGGGCGGGCCGGAGGATCGAGGCGGCGCGCAATAAGGCCAAGGAGGCGAAGGAGAACATCGAGAGGGGCAACAACTATCCTCTTGAGACCGGCATGGAGCGCACGGGCTTCAAATACGATCGCCCGAACATCATCGTGAGCCATGACGAGACGCGGATCCCGACCGTCCACGTCACGATGAAGATGCGCTTGTTCAAGTACCCGTACCCCTCCACTTGCGTCGTCGGGAAGACTAAGGTACTGAAGACCAGGGTTGAGTGGAAGAACAAGCACATCGGTCTCGGCATCAAGACTAAGGTTCCGGTCGTCTCAGGGTGGTGGGACACGACCGAGATCAGGGCGCCGTGCCTAAAGACGGGCGAGATCAAAACCAAGGTACCTGAGTTCAAGGCCGGCCACACCACCATCCGGCTGCCACAGGTGGCCGTCGAGTGGGAAACAGTCGAGGCCAGCTTCCACCTCCCGCAGTTCACCATTCGCGACTACCCGGAGCAGCTCAACGACGCTGAGGACGAACTCTCCAAGGCCGAGGAGCAACTGGACCGAGAACTCGCGACGATCCACGATGCGGAGGTGCGGCGCTTCACCAAGGAGGCCGCCGGAGCGATTAAGGAGCGCTTCAAGCAGGCGCGCGCGGAGATCGAGGCGGTTGACCGCGAGGCCAAGCAGCCGTTTATGACGGCCATCGATGAGGCCGAGACCGCCAAGCGCCGGATTGACCGGGAGATTAGGGCGGCCGGCGCCAAGGCCTCCGAGGCGAACGGGCCCAAGGCCTACATCGACGGCCAGATCGCGATGCTCCGCAGGCACCTCAAGACGATTGAAAGGCAGATCGCGGGTGTTCTCGAACGTCTGCACCAAGCCGAGGAGGCCGCTCTCGAGCAGGCGCTCGGTGGCGGCCTCGCGCAGCCCAAAGAGGAGGTCTAGCAAACATGTTACGCCACATCTTGGCGATGATCTTGGTCGCCGCCCTTGGCTCTCTGCAGGCGGCGCATGCACGCATCTCGCCCGACTTCCTGCAAGCGCTGGAGATGCTGCAAGAATTCTACGACGCGGGATCGACGCTGGCTGATGGCGCCGCCGCCGCCGCCGCCGGCCCTATGGCTGTCGACGACGATGTGGTTGAGGCGCTCCACAAGAAGCTCGAGTTGGTCTCTCGTCACCGAGTGCAGCGTCGCGTGCCGCCCTTTCCGATCAAAACGGCGCGCGCCTTCTCGCCCGATCTCGCGGTGCGTGAAAAGGTTCGGCGCGAGTACCGCGACTTTCTCAAGGCCGATCAGGCCGAGATCGATATCTATAAGGAAAAGTGGTCGCGGCTTCGCGCGGAGCGCGACCGCTGGAGGTCGTCCCGCGATGAGCTACTCGCCATGCAAAAGACTATTGAGAGGATCCTCGAGGATCCGATAGTGAACGGCTATATCCGCGATCTCGCTTACCTTTGGTTCGACATATCGACGCTTGTGGCGCCAAAGGTCACAACGCTCGCTGCGGAGTACGACCACCGCCTCGACGAGTACGAGCGAGCGATAGAAGCACGCGAAGCCGAGCACCGGCAGAATCTGCACGACCTCGAGGTGCTTGAGGTCATCCATGGCGTGCGCTCGTGGGGCCTTGGAAGCGAGGCCGAGGTTCCCTCCGCAGGAGATAACGCTCCACCGGCAGCCCGGCCTTCGAAAGGCGCTTTCGGCGGGGATTCTCTCACTGCGCGGGTCGAGCGGAAGATGAATCGCCTCCGGGACAGTGCTCTTGAGGACGTCCGTATAGAGCGGAGAGAGGTCGGACGCATGAGGGAAACGGCGGACGCAATCCTGAACAGCCTGCCCGCCGCGGCATTGCCGGGCCCGCCGGTGATGATCCCCGGTTCGGGAGGCGACGGGTTTGACGCCTGGATCGAGCAGCAGTTTCCCCAGTAGGGGTCACGCCATAGAACGGGCATTATGTGGAATCTATCTGTCCAGCAAAATGATTTTGATCCGACGGTGTCGCACAGCGCCCCCGACATCCGGGCCGGATAGTCCGCCTTCGTCAGGCCCTAGTCAAGCCTGGCCCTGACGGGCCACCGCCTACGGCGGCGCTGGGCTTGACAAGGGCCTGTCTCCAGGCGGTTTTGCTCCACCATCGGATGCAGGGGGGCGGGTCGCTGCACTGTCAAGCGTGACCCCGGCTGTCGGTGCGGGGGCCTTGGCCAGTTCGCGGGGGGTCGGGCCGGCCGGTGTCGGGGTGTCGGCCAGCCGCCCCAGCAAGCGGTCGAGCGCGTCACGGTCGTTCTCCACGGCGGCCTGCTCGTCCTCGGTCAGCGGAATCGTTGCCAAGCGGCGCTGTATGCTCTCCCTGGCCTCGAGAAGCTGCGCCTTGGAACTCGACTTGGGCAGGTAGAAGTCGCAGCGGGCGCAGGCCATGCGGTGCGGGCACTGCTCGAAGAAGGTGTAGCTGCAGTAGCCGTGTCCCAGGTCGTAGTGCTGCCAGGGCGCGCCGGCCGCCGCGGCTCCGGTCTCGACGGCTTGGCGGTCGATCAGCACCTCGATGGTCCGGACGTTGCGGGCGAAGTAACCGGCGTCGGCATAGGCGCGCGTGAGCGTGTTGGGTGTGATCGCGGCGTAGTGCTGCGTCGTCTCGGGCGAGCGATGACCGAGCCAGGCCTGGAGTTCGAAGAGCGTCATCGGCTCCTTGGCGTTGTAGAGCTGGCTGGCGATCGTCGCGCGCGCCCGATGGCTGGTGATCCGCCCGCGCACGTCCGCCGGCGGGACCCCGCCCTTGGCGCACAGGAGCGGGATGATGGAGTTGTTGATGTAGGTCTTAGCGACGGTAATCCCGCGGCAGGCGAAGAGCAGGTCGACCGGCTCCCCGATCTTGCGATCGGGGATCGGCGGCTGCGCCGGTCGGACCGCCTCCCAGGCCTCGATCGCGCGGCCAACCAGCGGATCGACCGGCTTGGTGAACGCCGCGCCGGTCTTATGGACCGGCACGTCGAGCAGGCACACCGGAGGGACCGCCGGGTTGGCTGCGTCGGTCTGCCAGCGCACGCAGCCGACGCGCAGGCGGACGATCTCGTCGCTGCGCTGGGCGGCGAAGAGCCAGGTGATCGCGATCGCGCGCACGAGTTCGACCGGGTAGGCGACGATGCCGCGTGCGGCGACATCCTCGGCCGTAAGATTGAGCCCCGCCCAGAGCAGTTTCGCCCAGAGGTCGTCGGCGATGACCCGCGGCTTGGGGAACATGAGAGCCCTGATGGCGCGCGGCGTGGCAAGCGCGGTCGAGGGATTGAAGCGGGGCGGACACCAACCCCATTCGTGGCAGTCGCGGAAGAACGAACGCACTACGGAAAGGTAGGCCGCCTTGCTGGTGGCCGCGAGCGGCTGCCCCGCGCGTCGCTCAAGGCCGGCGCGCCTTTGGGCAAAGTCGCCCACCCTCATGCGGTCGACACGGGCGACGAACGCAGCGCAGGTCGCGCGCGTCCAGTCGCCCGGAGCTTCGACGCCGGGCTGCTCGCGCGCCATCCAGCGGCCCGCCGGCCCAGGCGGCGAACGCTGCATCGGCACGCAGGCGTGCGAGAGCGTCGTCGGTGAGGTCCTGGAGGTGGGGACTGCGGTTTCGGAGCAGGAGTTCGCAGACGATCGTGCGGATCTGGGGATCGCCCGATCCCGAGCGATAGCCCAGGCGCGTCAGCGTGCCCGCGACGTCGTCAATGGCCCGCTCCAAGGCCGCACGGCCGAACACGCGCCAAGCCAGCGCCAAACGATTGAACGGCCCGAGGTGGTGGAAGGAGTCGAAGTTGCCAAGAAGGTAGGCGTAGGCGGCAACGCAGGAGCGGACCGAGGCGTCGAGCCAGCCGGGCCAGGGATTCTCGAAGGCGGCACGATCCCTTCCGATCAATCCCGTCCAGTCCTCCGCGGACCACCCCCAGAAGGCTGAGCCGCTCTCCGCGCACCGGTGGAGGACCAGCCCGACCGCGTCCAGCGAGGTGCGGCGGTGGTGCCTGGTGTCGGGCAGGTCGCGCAAGGCCCGCCGCGCGGCGTCGAGCGGCACGACAAGGCGCGCGACCAACGCCCATTCGGACCGATGGGGGTCGTGGCCGCGTCGTCGGCGCAAGTCCCAGCCGAGCGCGAGGAGCGCTCGATGTTCGTCCACCGACAATGCGGGCGACCGATCGAATCCGGAGGTGTCAAGCAGCATGACCGAAGTGCTCATGGCGTTGCCATCAATCCGGCCGCGGCGAGGAGCGCGACGCGCCGGTCGTGGATGTGGGCCATGCCGCTCGCGAGCTTGGCCGCGAGGTCGCGACCCGAGAGATGGATGTAGAGCATCGTCGTCTCGGGCGAGCGGTGCCCGGCGAAGGTCGCGATGGCGTGGATTTCCCAGCCGGCTCGGGCGAGGTCCGTGAGGCACAGGTGGCGCAGGGTGTGCGTGGCGAACCGCGGGACGCCGGCCGCGAGCGCGATGCGGCGGACGACCTTCGACCACGTCCAAGGCGTGAGCGGCGCGGCCGGGTTGCGCCGCGACTCCGACAGGAACAACGGGCCGCGGGCGTGGCTGAGCTCGCCGCGATGCGCCAGGTAGGCGCGCAGCAACTCGCCCGACGGCGCCGAGTAGGGCACGACCCGCTCGCGGCGTGACTTGGTGGTCTCGGCCCGCACGCGCAGCAGTCGCCGTGCCGGGTCGATGTCGTCGGTCCGCAACGAACAGAGCTCCTCACGCCGCAGGCCGGCGTCGTAGGCGAAGGCCAGCATGGTCCGGTTGCGGATCGGTTCGCGCGCCGCAGCCGCCAGGACCGCGGACCAGTCCTGGTCGTCAGGGATCCAGGGCAGCCGTGACTGCCGGGGCACGAGGCCGCGCTTGCCACCACCGGGACGGCCGACCGTCGCACGGCGGCCTCGGCCAACCGGACTGACCATCCGCAGCCCTTCCTCGACGAGGTATTCGTAGAAGAGCCGGACGGCGGTCAGGCGCTGCTGCACCGTCGCGTTCGCCAGACGCGCCGGTGAGGGGACGGGATCGCCGGGGGTCGGGCGCTGCGACGGGCGCTCGGTCAGATGGCGCACGAACCGGGCAATGTGATCCCGCCCGGCTTCTACCGGCTCGACAGCGCACTCGGTGCAGAAGGTGAGATATTCGGACAGACCGCGGGCGTAGGCGTCAAGCGTCCGCGGCGCCAGTCCGAGGTCTGCGCGCATGCGCAGCCACGCGAGTGCCGGCGGGCTTGTGGCCAGCGCAGGGAAACGTTCCTCGATCGAGCCGGATGACATTGTAGCCCTCCGATCTTCGGCTTGGTTGTCGCTGCCTGATTCCAAGTAACATAGATGAAGAGGGTCCTGGCCAGCCGGCCCAGCTCCCGCAACGCCGCGGCGACGCCGTTCTGGCGCGGAAAGGCGGCCAGCTGGCGCAGGATCACCGAGGCCGGTACCAGGCCGTTGCGGATGGACGCGGCGATCCGCAGGATGTCGTCCCAGTGGACCCGGATGAGCCCGACGCTGATCCGCCCGGCGATCAGCGGCTCCAGCGACGAATAGGTCGACGGCTTGTCGAAGCTGTACAGGCGCCGGTCCTTCAGGTCGGGGATGCGGGGCGCGAAGCGGATGCCGAACAGATGGCAGATCGCAAACACATGGTCCGAGACCCCACCCCCATCGGTGTGATGGCGGTGGTGGGTCATGTCCGCCCGATGGTCGAACAGCGCGTCGAGGACGTGGAGGGCCTCGCTGGCGGTCGCCGGGATGACCTTGGTGGAGAACGGCGCGTAGCGGTCGGACAGGTGGGTGTAGAACTTCACCCCCGGCTCATGGCCGTAATGGGCGTTGAGACGGGCGGCGGGGCGCCCGCTTCCGGCGGCCCGGAAGAACTGGCCGTCCGAGGACGACGCCGTCCCGCCCCCGAAGACCGCCGCCAGCGGTTCCCGGTGCTGCCGGTCGGCCAAGCGCTGCAGCGCCAGGGCGTAGGTTTCCTCCCGGATGTGCCAGTCCGCGGTCCAGGCGAGCTGGCCGAGGCTGGCGACCGAGCAGGCCTCGGCCATGCGCGTCAGGCCGAGGTTGAGGCCGTCGGCGAGCAGGTCGGTCATCAGAACCCGCCGGTCGGCCGCGGGCTCGCCGGTCCGCAGGTGGGTGAAGGCGTCGGTGAACCGCGTCCAGCCGTCCACCTCGGCCAGCAGGTCGGTGATCCGCACCCGCGGCACGGCCCGGTGCGCTGCGATTGATCTGCCGTCGATGAAGTTGGACACCGGATTGTCCATATGGAAGAAGCGATGGAAGATCCGAAGAACACACCCAAGCTGCCGACGGACTCTGGTGAGAAAGCCGGGCCGAAGGTCATTCAGCGCTGGAGCGCCGCCCGCAAACGCGAGGTGGTCCTCCGTCTGCTGCGCGGTGAATCGCTCGACCTGATTTCCCGGGAGATCGGCATCGAGACTTATCGGCTGGAGCGTTGGCGCGACAAGGCGCTGACGGCGATGGATGCCGGCCTGAAGGAGCGCGCCGACGACGATCCCGTCCAGGCTGGTCTCGACGCCGCCCACAAGCGGGTCGGCGAGCTGAGCATGGAAGTCGAGTTGCTGCGCGCCAAGATCGGGCGCCTGGAGGCTGGAACCCCTTTTCCCCGGGCGAGGTCGCGAAGATGAGCGCGGCGATCTCGCCTTCAACCCAGCGGCCCTACGGCGTGCAGCGGGTCTGCCGCATCTGGGCCCTGCCGCGCTCGACCTTCTACCAGGCGCGTCGCCCGGCCAACGCCGCTCCTGCCAGGCCACGCGGCCCCAGGCCGCCGGTCGATGACGCCAGCCTGCTCGCCGCCATCCGGGCCGACCTCGCCGCCTCGCCGTTCTCCGGCGAGGGCCACCGCAAGGTCTGGGCGCGCCTGCACTACGGCCTGGGCCTGCCGGTCGGTCGCAACCGCGTGCTGCGCCTGATGCGCGACAATCAGCTGCTCTCGCCGTTCCGGCGGCCGCCGCGCCCGGCCAACGACCATGACGGCACCATCCTGACCGAGGCCCCGGACGTCCTGTGGGGCACCGACGCTACCCTGGTGCAGACATCCCAAGAGGGCCGGGTCTGGGTATTCGCCGCCATCGACCACTTCAACTCCGAGGTCGTCGGGCATCATGTCTCGACCGATGGCTCGCGCTTCGCGGCACTCGAGCCAATCAGCCAGGCGGTGACATCCCGGTTCGGCGGGATCGCGGCCGATGCCGCCCGCGGCGTGGCGCTGCGCTTGGACAACGGGCCGCAGTACACGTCCCACCACTTCTCCCAGCAGATCGGCCACTGGGGCATGGCGCTGAGCTACGCCTTTGCGCACCAGCCGCAAGGCAACGGCGTCATCGAGCGGTTCTTCCGGACCCTCAAGGAACAGGCGATCTGGGGCCGGAGCTTCCGCACCGCCGCCGAAGTCAGGGCGGCGGTCAGCGATTTCGTGGCCCGCTACAACGCCGCTTGGCGACTGGAGCGGCTGGGCTACCTCAGCCCGCGCGACTACCGGAACCGCCACCGCCAGCCGGAAAGCCTTGCCGCATGATCCATCCCGATGTTCGATCGAGGGCTGACCATCCCGCCGTCCCGACCTGCCACCCGGCAGGCCGCCGCGCGCAGGCCCGGTCAAGCAGGGCCATCGGCCCCCGCCACAGCGGCTTGTGCTTGACCGGGCCGAGCACGGTGGCATCCTTCCTTCAGGTCGGAAGCCCACAACCCCGACCAACCACCCCGTAACCCTTCGCCGGTGTCCAATCTATTGGTGGCGGTACACGGTGCGCTGCGATGAAGCGGTCAAAGTCCGCCTCGACCGCGACCGGCACGGTGCCGTCGCGGCGCATCTCCGCCAGGGTGGACGGGGAGACGAGGCGGTCCTCGAAGGAACGGTACTGCCGGCTGCCCGTCACCCACACGTCGCCGGCGCGCAGCCGGTCGCGCAGTTCCGACAGCACGCACAGCTCGTAGTGGCGCCGGTCGATGGCGCCGCCAGGCAGGACGTAGCGCGCCCAGCGTGGCCGGACGAAGGCCGTCGGCGCCGAGTCCGGCAAGGTCGTGGCCCCCGTCCGGTTGACCGCGCGCAAGACCTCGACGGCGCGCAATAGCGGGGCGGCGGCGGCAACACGCTGGAAGACAAACGCCTCCAGAAACGCCGGCGCCCAGCGGCGCACCCCCGCGTAATGCTCGCCCAGCATCTGGAAGGCGTCGAACTCCTCGCCGCGCGCCAACGCCTCGGCCTCCGCGACGCTCGCGCGGAACCGCTCCAACGGGATCACCGCGGCGATCGCCGCGAAGGCGTCCCGCTGGCCGTCGTGGGCGTCGATCAGGGCGGCCCCACCTTGGCGTAGAGGCGCACCTTGTCGTTGATGGCGCGGCCGTCGGCCTGGAAGGCCCGGGCATGCCGGCCCTCGGCCTTGCGGAACATCGTCCCGACCAGCCGGTCGAACAGGTCGATGGCCTGGTCGGTCAGGCCGGCGCCGAGATCCAGCGCGACGGCGACCAGGGTGGCGTGGCGGCGCTGCCGCTCCAGGCCGGCGAGGTGCTGCACCGTGGTCCGGCCGGCCTCGCGGGCCAGCTGGGCCAAGCGCGCCTGGTGAACGCGATGGCCGCGCGCCGCGTCGACGCCGATCTTCCGGACATGGGCGAGGCGCTCGATGAGGCCGAGCATGGCGGTCGGCCTAGCCGCTTCCGGCATCTGGCGCAGCCAGGTCAGCCAGCTCTGGCCGGAGTCGGGCCGGCGGTCCGTCAGCGCGTCCAGCCCCTGCCGCTGCTCGGCCGACAGCCCCTCGGCCAGCCGGCGGTGCACCTCCCGCCGCGCTCGGTGGCGGACCTCGGCGCACAGCCGTTCGAGGGCGCTTGGCGACGGGATGGCGATCCGGCGCCGCCGGCATTCCTCCAGCACCAGCCCGGCGAGATGGGCGAGCCGGTCGTCCTCAATCGCCAGCGGCAGCAGCCACGTCGCCAACGCGGCCGCGGGGCGGGGACCGAACGGGCGCAGCCCGAGCCGTTCCTGCGCCTCGGCGGCATGGCGCCGGCACGTCCGCGGCGCGGCCAAGTATTCCTCGATGCAGCCCGGAAGGACGTCGACCTGCTCGGCGAGGAACGCGACGAGGGCAGCCGGCGGGCACTCACCGATCCTCAAGGGCCGCCCCGGATGGCGCAGGTAGCCGAGCATCAGCGCGAAGCCGAGACGGTTGTGGTCGCCCCGGCAGGCGCGGACCAGGGCAAGGTCGCCGGCGGACAGCGTGTAATGGCGCACCAGGTCACGACGATCGGTCGGCGGATCGAACAGCGCGGCGGTTTGGGCTTCGGTCAGCTGTGGGCGGCGGGGCACTCGCGTCTCCCGGTGGTTGGACGCCGGGTGCCCAGCCGATCCGGGTCAACGCGTCGATCAAGGTGCTGCGCTTGATGCCGAAGGTGCGGCAGACCGCGGCCTTGCTGGCGCCGCCGTCGAGGGCGGCGACCACGGCAGCGAGCTTCTCGGCATCGATGGCGGGCGGACGGCCGCCCCGGCGACCGCGCCGGCGGGCGGCGGCCAAGCCGGCCATGACCCGCTCCCGGGTCAGGGAGCGCTCGAACTGGGCGAGCGCGCCGAAGATGTGGAACAGGAACTCGCCCTGGGGCGTGGTGGTGTCGATCCGCTCAGTGAGCGAGCGAAACGCCACCCCGCGCGTCTTGAAGTCGTTGACGGTGTCGAGGAGGTGCGGCAGGGAGCGGCCCAGGCGATCGAGCTTCCAGACGACCAAGCAGTCGCCCGATCGCAGGAATGCGAGCGCCTCGGCCAACCCGGGGCGATCGTCGCGGCTGCCGCTGGCGTGGTCCTCGTAGAGGTGGCGTTCATCGACGCCGGCGGCGAGCAGCGCGTCGCGCTGGAGGTCCACCGCCTGCCGGTCGCCGTCGCTGGACACGCGCATGTAGCCGACCAGCATGTGCGGAAAACCCCTTGGGAATGGTTCCCGTATGGTAGGCCATTCCGACAGGGTTTGCCGCATGGGTTTTCGGCCCCGGAAGGGCATCCGGGCGGGCCGGCCTGAGGCCCACGGAAAACAAATGATTCCCGACACGGCGTCGCTGCTGAGGGTGCTACAGGCCAAGCCGCTGATTTTCCGGCAACCTTCGGCGGGACCGTTCCGGATTTGTCCGCTTATGTTGCTCTGGTGCAGGGATGCCGCGGTTGCCCTCGGAGATGATGGCAGATAGAAGGCGAGCCCCTTCGTGATCGCCCAGCCTGAGCATGCCGCACAAGTACAATGCCGATCGTCGCCACCGGATCCCGAAGCGACGCTACAAGGTGGCGAACTGGCCGGCCTACGAAGCCGGGCTGCGGCAGCGAGGATCGCTGACGATCTGGTTCACCGATGAGGCAGTGGCGGCCTGGCGAGCAGCCCCTCGGATCACGCCGGGTGGTCAGGCGCGCTACTCGGACTTGGCGATCGAGACGTCGCTGATCCTGCGGACGGTGTTCCGCCAGCCGCTGCGGCAGACCGAGAGGCTGGTCGGCTCGCTGCTCGGGCTGATGGGGCTGGACCTGCCGGTGCCGGATCACTCGACGTTGAGCCGGCGGGCCAGGACGCTGGCGGTGGATCTCCAGGTCCGGTCAGCGAGCGGACCGGTGCACCTGCTGGTCGACAGCACCGGGGTGAAGCTCAGCGGGCCGGGCGAGTGGCTGGTCGAGAAGCATGGCACCCAGCGCCGCCGTGCTTGGAGGAAGCTGCACCTTGCTGTGGATGCGAAGACCGGCACGATCGTCGCCTCGACCCTGACCGGCAAGGAGGTTGACGATGCCGCCCAACTCGGCCCCCTGCTCGACCAGATTGACGAGCCGCTCGCCACCGTCGTTGCGGATGGCGCCTACGACCAGGACAATGTCTACGACACCGTCGCCGGGCATTCTGCCGAAGCCCTGGTCGTCGTGCCGCCACGGGCGACGGCCGTTCCCAGCGCCTCGGCCGAAACCGACCCGACCCAGCGCGACCGCCATATCCAGGCCGTTGCCGAGCAGGGCCGGATGGGCTGGCAAAAAACCTCGGGCTACAATGCGAGGGCTGGGGTGGAGGGAACGATGAGTCGATACAAGCGCATCATCGGCGACACCTTGCGCTCCCATACCCGGCCGGCCCAGGAGGTCGAAACCAGGATCGCCATCAACGTTCTTAACCGCATGTTCGACCTCGGACGCCCGAACTCCGTCCACGCTGCCTGATGGTCAACGAACCAGGGAGAAATCCGTGCTCGTCGGCATCCATGCACCAGAGCATCAATCCGGCATATTTTGACGGGTTAGTAGTCGTCCAAAAGTTCTGACGATGTTCTCCAACACCTTCCGCCCTGCAACGGCTCTGTCTCTCTCATCTCGAACAATATTCATTTCCTCCATCATTTCTCTCTTCTTTTTATTGACGCGATCAAGCTCGCGATAAGCTTCATATTTTTTGTTCCTAATTCGGTTCAGTTCTTCTTTGTGATCGTCCGGATCTGATGACATTGTAAGTCTCTACAGTATTGCCTGATAGCATTGACTATGCACATTGTCCGTAAAAGCATTCTAAATTTTGGATCCGCTGACCAATGAACCCTACGGAGGTAAATCTGGCTTGACCTCATAGAGTATACCCAACCAAGGCCGCTCCGTGAGACACGCGGCTCCAGGTTCCATCGGTCTCGTATGGGTTGACTTGAGAATTTCGAGACAGGAAAATTGAAGGTCTAGAGTCATACGAGACAAAACGGGTGCGGCAGATGGCAGTTTACGGATATGCGCGCGTTTCCACGGCCGACCAGGACGTGACGATCCAGAAGGAGCACCTGAAGGCCGCCGGCTGCGATGTCGTGGTCGCCGAGAAGGTCAGCGGGACCAGCCGGGCCGGACGCGAGGAACTGGAGCGGTTGCTGGCGTTCCTGCGGTCGGGTGACACCCTGATGGTGACCCGCGTCGACCGCCTGGCCCGGTCGATCGGCGACCTGCAGGACATCGTGCGGACGCTTCGTGCCAAGGACGTCAGCCTGAAGGCGACCGAGCAGCCGATCAACACCGGCACCGCGGCCGGCAAGGCGTTCCTGGACATGTTGGGAGTTTTTGCGGAGTTCGAGACGAACCTGCGGAAGGAGCGCCAGGCCGAAGGCATCGCCAAGGCGAAGGCCGCCGGCATCTACAAGGGGCGACGCCCGGCCATCGACTCGGTACAGGTGCAGGGCACGCGGGCGTCCGGGATGTCGGCCAGGGAGATCAGCCGGCAGCTCGGCATCGGGCGAGCGAGCGTGTACCGGGTACTGGATCGGGCGGGTAGGTAGAAAAGTTGTGCTTCGGGAACATCTGAATGGGTAGAAAGCCCTGATCTGGGGCTGGGGCTCCGGTGAGTTCCTTGTCGAGCAGTGTCGAAGGCTTCATACTCTCACCAAGCCGCCCATAGGGGGCGGTGGGGTCGGAGACTGTGCTTCTGGGGAGAATGCATCTCCGACCCGCCCCTGACGTGTGAGGATGATATGACCCTGAAACGCCTGCTCTTAATATGGTACAAAATGCTTGCACTGGTCAATGCGGGTCGGTGGCTCTGGTGGGCCATCGTGCTGATTTTCGGCGACGAATGGCTCCATCGGATGCCTGACCAGCCGACGGATCAAACCGATCCTGAGCCTGTGATGGCGTAACGGCCTCGACCCTACAGGGCTGCGGTAGCGACTCAGCCGCCCCCTGTAGGGTCGTCAGCCGGTTGCCCTGCGCTTCGCATGGCTCCAGCGGGGCTGCCGGCGGGCCGGGGTCTCGATACCGCCGGACGCCGATGCCTGGGTCACCATGTTAATGCCCTTCGGGGTGCGGCCGGTGGCGCGGAGGTAGTCGTCGGCCTGCATCTTCTTGATCCCCATGCCGGACAGGTGGGAGATGCCCAGGCGATCGGCGGTGATGCCCAGTTTGATCAAGGCCATCTCGGCGTCACGACACCGGCCCCAGGCGCCCGGTCCCCAGGTGGCGTCGAATGCCTTGGCTTGGGAATTCATGCCCTGCACGTCCTGGGGAGACGCCATAGAACGGGCTGGATTATACGCAAGGCAAGAAAGGCAGGCCGGAGCTTGTTTCCCGTAAATGGGATTATGCTGCACCGTCGACGCCAATTTCCCGTGATTTGCACACAGCGCTAGCTGGTTGCATGATTATAGTTGAGGCGATGTTACCAAGGCGGTCTTGCGCTTCTTTGATGGTTGCCAACTCCTTTTCTACGTCTGGTCGGCGACGGTCTATCTTCTCGCGCGGCAAGGGGGAGGCAGCCTGCCGCCGCTCCTCCTCGGTCGGAGGATTTTCTCTATGGTAGAGGTCAGCGATATCATCAAGCCGCGGATCGATAAGCTCCTGATCCAGGATCTTGTATAACCGATCCATGCTCTTGCGTATTGAACTGGTTGCTTGGCCAGCTTCGGGAAATGCTACATCAAAGCCGCGGAGGGCAGCTTCAAGCTCCGCATATGCTGGCCCCCACCAGCGGCGCATGGGCTCGGTCGGCTGCTCATCGCGCCACCTGTAGAGCTCAATCAGGGTGTTGTGGGCTGCCGTCCGGTAATTTGAACCCGCTGTTTGAAGTCCGGCCAAAGTGCGATACATGCGGTCGACCTTCTGTACACAGAGTGCGCGCCTTTCAGCCCGATCCTGCTCAAACCAATCGAAGACAGTGAATGCAATGGCAAATCCAAGGAACGCTCCAACCACCGTCTTGGCAATGTCCATCCACCACTTTTGCCAATCACTCCATGGGGTGTTCATGGTTCTCCTGCATGCGGCTAAAAATTGTTCAGGAGGTGCAGGCGAGTTGCTCACTAGAAACGATCCACCGGTAGTATGAACGGCAGATGGTAGCCAGTGCAAGAAAGTCCCTCTGTAAGCTCATGTTTCGCCGCGAGCGCCTGGATGGCGGCGACGGCGTCCGATGCATGATCGACAAAGCTTGGCCGTGCCACATGAGAACCTTCGCCTCGCCGGCGGATTGATAGCTCCCATGCTGGCGGACGATTGCGAGGGCATGGTCGGCTTGCTGATCATATGGTCGTAGTTGCTCGGGCTGTTTTCCATATTGTTTGTTCCGCGATCCAGCCGGCGCCGGATCGGCGTGTGATTCCAAGCCGCTCCCGCACCGCGCGAGGTTATAGGCGTCGCTGAAGGCCGGCTCCGGCCCCCTTGACACAAGCTCTGGTGCTGCCAGCGGTTGAGGGACAGGGATGCAGACCGGCTCAGCGTATGAACCTGTCCGTCCTGCGGCTTCTCCCCAGCGAATCTCCGCCTCGAACCCCTAAGCCGGGGTCATGCTGGAGTCGTCCCGTCGGTATCGTCCGGGACAACGGCCAGTTCAAACCCCTGATGCGCGACGATGCCCTGCGCCAGCTGGAACAGCACGGTCTCGCCCCAGCGGTTCATCGCGAAGTTGGCGATCGTGCAGACAAGCCGGACATTGTCCCGCTGGTAGCCCCGGGTCCCGTCCAGGCGATCCAGGCTCGGGGCGAAGGGACGGGTGACCAGGGAGTCGTTGAAGAACGGCTCCGGGGAGAACGCGATGCCGCTGAGCAGGCAACGACCGCCCTGGTCGCGGAACATTCGCCAGATGTCCTCGCGGGACACCAGGCCAGGATCTCCCGCCGGATTCTTCGACCGGGCCATGGCGTCGATCCACGTGGGCCAGCGGCGGACCGTGATTCCATCATCCGCGAACTGGGGCGGTTCGTAGGGCTGGAGCTTGGCGAGAACGCGGCCGATGTGCCGACGAGCATCCTGTCGGGTTAGACGCGTGGGGGACTGGCGGCACAGCAGCTCGGCGGCGATCGCGACCTCGTCGTCCGGGGTCGCGCCCCGCGACCGCGCCATCATGAGGGCGTCGTACGCGGCCCGCCCGATCGCTCGGGTCCGGTTGAGTTTGTCGGCCAGCCGTTTTCCCATCGGTCAAGCCACCATCTTAGCAAGAACTCCTTTTCTGATAGTTACCATTGCGTGTGGTGCCCAGGTCAACCCGATCGTTCGTGATAAGCCCGGATTATCACGAGTCTGTGCCGAAATGCGCAGACTCGGGAGACGGGACGTCACTTTTCCCTTGCTGGAAGATTAGAAAGGGGTATATATGGAATCAGGAACAAGGACATCCCTCATCCTAGGAGATAAAGTTGGTCACCATCATCAAAGAACGCCTGCAGCAGTTTGGTCAGGCCTATGAGGATCTCGAGCCGGGCGTCCTCGGCGACCTCATCGTCGCGACCGGCGAGTGGCTGGAGACGCTGACCGGTCCCGAACTGGCCGACGGTGCCATGACCGCCCTGCACCAGCAGCTGCTCGCCCGAACCCGTGGAAGCGCCGATGACCAGGTTGTGGTGCAGACCGGCTGGCGGACCCTGTGGCGCGACGATATCGATCTCAGCGATCTGGCGCAGCTCGACGCGGCCCAGCACCTGACCGGCCTCAACGCTTTCGCGTTCTGGGGGCTGCCCATGGCCCCCCAGGGATCGATCGCCGAGCGTGAGGCCGAGATCGCCCGGACGATCTCCGCGATGCGGGCCCTACTCGAGGCCGCTCCGTCCGGTTGGGCCGACCTCGCCGCCGCTGAGGTCACCGTCGCCGCCGCCGAGGCCCGCTTCCGCCTCGACCATGACGAGGCGATCATGCCGGAGCAGCTGGCCGCCCTCGCCCGGGTCAGCCTGAAGAGCGTCAAGAACCTGCTCGCCCCGTCTTCGGGCAGCGGCGTCAGCCTCGACGCCGACGGCAAGATCCCGGCTCCGGCGGCTCTGGCGTGGCTGACCGGGCGCGGCGGGTTCCGCAGTTCGGTGTGGCGCGAGGAACTTAGTGACGACAGCGACGAGGAAGCGTCGCCGGAAGCTCAGGACCTGGGCGAGGTGGTGTTCGTGCCGGAGGCCCGCGACGGCTCCTGGTTCGATCCCCGCACGTGTCGCCGCGCCGGCGGCTACACGATCGGCCCCAAGGGCGACGAGCGGACGGTCGAGAACTACCTGGAGGCGCTACGCCAACTCGCCCGCATGCCGGTGCCGTACTGGCGCCGGCCGAACAGCGCCGGCAACTGGGGCATCGTCGCCGGCATGCCGACCTGGCTGCGCAAACCGGCCCGCGACCTGGGCCTGGGCTGAGCCGCTATGGAGATGACCCGGCACGCCCAGACCCGCGCCCAGCAGCGCGCGATCCCGGCGAAGATCCTCGACCTGCTGCTGACCTTCGGCACCGAGATGCGCCACCGCGGCGCTGATGTCCTGTGCTTCGACAAGGCGTCGCGCCGGCGGCTGGAAAGCGGCGTCGATGCCCCCACCCTGCGCCGTCTGGGCGGTCGCCGGCTCGACGTCTACGCCGTGCTCGGCGACGGCGGTCGGGTGATCACCCTGGCCCACCGGACCCGCCGCCTCAAACGGCCCTGAGTTTTACGCCCGCCGTTTTTACCGCAACGATCAGCCGGAGTTTACAATGCTGTTTCATACTACCCCACCCGGCTATGTCATTGATCAGAATAGCATTTGCTGCTCATCCGATGGTCCCGCGGGGTGCCTGTGGCGCTGGCGGGCCTGATCTGTAATCCGCTGCCCGGTTTTCCCCTCAAGTATGACTCTGCGGAACAGCCATGGTCCATCGGCGAGGGGATGCTCGGCCTCTATCTCGCCGCCCTCGGCGGCCAGGCGCAGTGTTTTGGTGCTGATGCCGAGGAACGCCGCGGCTTTGGTCAGGTTCATCCATCAGAGCCTCCGGCTGGGGACCGCCGCCTTCAGGCGGCGGAGGAAAGCCGGTCGCCCAAAGGGCGAATACCCTTGAGCAGTTGTGACGAGACGGATGTCCGGTATCCTATGTTCATGCTCCGTTCGTTCAAATACCGCCTCTTTCCGAACCCGACGCAGGCCGCCGGGCTGACCGACATGCTTGGAAGCTTCTGCGACCTCTACAACGCCTGTCTCCAGCAGCGTATCGAGGCATACCAGCGGCGGGGCAAATCGCTCGGCTACATCGATCAGGCCAACGAACTGAAAGCGGTTCGGCTGGCGGACGAACGGCTGGCCGGTTACAGTTACTCGGCCGAACAGCAAGTCGTCCGCCGCCTGGACAAAGCATTCAAGGCGTTCTTCGGCAGGGTCAGGAGAGGCAAGGGCGGCTTTCCCCGTTTCCGGGCGAAAAGCATGTTCGACAGTGCCGGCTTCCGGGTCGGTGACGGACTGACAATCTGCAGGAACCGAAAAATCACCGTCGTCGGCATCCCCGGCGAGATCAAGGTGCGGTGGCACCGCGATCTTCCGGCTGGAGCCAAGATCAGTACCGCCGTCGTGATGCGGTCCTGCGGTAAATGGTACATCCGCTTCTCGGTCGAGACACCGGACGCCTACGGCCCGCACCCGTTCCGGGAGGCGGTTGGCGTCGATGTCGGCTTGACCAGTCTGGTCGCCACGTCGGACGGCTGCAGGGTGCCGACGCCGAAGTGGATCGGCAAGGCATCGAAGAAACAGCGACGCCTCCAGCGTGCCCTCGCCCGGTGCAAGCGGGGCAGCAAGAGCAGACTGCGGGCGAAGATGCGGTTGGCTCGGCACGCCGCCCGGACGGCCAGCCAGCGGCGGGACTTTGCCCACAAAGTCTCCCGCGATCTGGTCAACCGCTACTCTCACATCGCCTTCGAGGACTTGAACATCACCGGGCTCGCGAGCGGCATGCTTGCCAAGTCCGTACTCAATGCCGCGTGGGGCCAGCTGATCTCGTTCACCGACTACAAAGCAGCATACGCTGGTGGTCTGGTCGCGAAGGTCAACCCGCGCGGAACTTCCCAGGAATGCGACTGCTGCGGACGGGTGACACCGAAGACGCTGAGTGAGCGCATCCACGACTGTCCCGGTTGCGGGACGGTTGAAGATCGCGACATTCACGCGGCAAAAGTCATCAAGCATCGGGCATTCCCGTGGTCAAAGGGGCTAGGAGCGAGCCTTGAAGCGTCAAGCCAGCGGGTTGCCGCATAGCTTGCTTCAGAAGCCGTCCGCTTTCAGGCGGCGGAGTGTTCACTGGCTCAGGGACACCTTGCGGCCGGATCAAATGATGCTATATGATCCCATCATTTGATCGGAGGTGGTGATGCAGATTCAGGACATCGTCAACGTTATGGGTGGCCGTGCGATGTTTGGACGCGCCGTGGCCACCCCGTTGGATTTGCAACGGGGCCTCGGCGAGGGGGTGAACGTCGGCGCTCTCGACCGCGTCGTCGGGCACGTCTACGCCGACCCGACGGCCCGGCGCGCGCTGATGAATCGCGTCGTTCCCGAAGGCACGCTGAAGCGGCGCCAGCGCGAAGGGCGGCTCACTCCGGCGGAAAGCGAGCGAACGGCACGCTTGGCCAACATCATCACGCACGCCGAATACGTCTGGCGCAACGAGGATGATGCGCGGCAATGGTTGACCACGCCGCACCCGGAACTCGGTGACCGCCTCCCCATCGACGTGGCCGTCGATGAATTCGGCGCCCGACACGTCGAGGACATCCTCGACGCGATCCTGCATGGGCTTCCCGCCTGATCATGCCGTCGCACCCAACCGGACCGTTCACGGCGTTCCGCATTGCCGATGATCGCTTTCCTCTGCTGGATGGTGGCGGCGCTTTCAAGACCGGCGGACGCTGGAACAGCAAGGGACGCTACGTCGTGTATGCCGGGATCGGCTTCGCCACCGCCATGCTGGAAAAGCTGGCGCACACCCGGATCGGCAAGGTTCCGATCGGGCAGCAGTTCGCTGAGATCTTCATTCCTGGCCACATCACCGTCGAAGAGATTGGCCCCAGCGACGTCCCCGGGTGGAATGATCCCGGCTATGCGGCCAGCCGCACCTACGGCGACGCATGGTACGACGGCCGGCGTTCCGCGGTCCTGGTCGTGCCATCGCATCCGGCGATGGGCTTCGAACGCAATCTGCTCATCAACCAACTGCATCCTGACTTTGCCGACATACGCCCGGCACGGCCACGGCCTGTGCTGTGGGATGCTCGGCTGTTCGCACCACCACCTTGACCGTGCGCCGGCGCGTTGCAGAGATATGCGGGATCGGCACCGGCAACTCGATTGAGTCCGATCGAACAGTTGACAGGCTGGTGGAGAGCTGGTTCAGGAAATCTGAACATCGGGATAAGCGGAGTTTCTGCCTGAAAGCGGCCAGTATGCGTGCCGGACAGGAGAAGCAATGACAAGACGACCACGTCGGAACCACACACCGGCCTTCAAGGCGAAGGTGGCCTTGGCCGCCGTCAAGGGCGAGAAGACGCTGGCCGAGTTGGCGCAGCAGTTCGACATTCATCAGCCAGTTTACCAGCGCCGCGTTCACCGGCCTGCTGACCGACAACGCCATTGCCATCAGCATGGACGCCAGGGGCGCATGGCGCGACAACGTGTTCGTGGAGCGGCTCTGGCGCTCCGTCAAGTACGGAGGTTTACCTGAAAGCCTAAAATACCGTGGCCGAGGCGCGGAAACCGCTCGCCCGTTACTTCGGCTTGCACATCTCCCGCAGGCCACATTCCAGCCTTGACCGGCAAACACCCGATCAGGCCTACTTAACCCCGCTTCCGCAGATCGCGGCAGCCTGAACCCGGCAGGCGCTCCACTTATCAGCCGAAAAATCTGTTCAGACAAGCGGAGCCACCTCACTTGTCGGTAAGAAACTGGAATGACGATCGCGCTGCGTCGGGTCGGCGCCTAATCCCAGCACTGCGGTGCTCGGCGGCGGGATGACGACCGCGGCGGCGGGATCGCGCTCAGCCACAGTCTGATAGGTTGGTTCACCGTCATAGGCGCCGTCCGCCATGACGGTGTCGATGGGTCCCTCAGTCTGTTCCAGCAGCGGACAGACCTGGCCGGCATCGCCCTCGCCGCTGGTCGTCAGGGTTGCGGCGACGATGGTGCCGGTCGACGCGTCGAGCGCCAGGTGAAGCTTCCTCCCGGTTCGCCGCCCGCGCACGCCGTGCTTGTCACGGCGCCATTCACCAGCCCCGTAGACCTTCAGGCCGGTGCCGTCGATTACCAGGGTGACCGGGCCATCCGGCAGGGCGGTGCGCAGCACCGGCGTCAGGCATGCCGCCCGCCGGCTGATTGTCGTATAATCCGGAACCGGCAGATCAACGGCGATCAGGTCCAGCAGCGATCCGAGCAGCCCCTCGGTCTGGCGCCGCGGTTGGTGGAAAACTAACCTGACCATGAGGGCTGTTTCGATCGCTGTCTTCGAGTAGTGCGCCTGGCCACCGGGCGTCTTTCGCGGTGGCGCCCTCCAGGGGGCGATTGCCTCATCGTTGACCCACAACGTCAAGCTTCCGCGCCGTCGCAGACCAGCTTCATAGATCGACCAGTTCGTCACCCTGAACTTCATCTCCGGGATATGATGGCGTCGGGCGTCATTGTGTTTGTTTGGCATATCGGGCGCTGATCAATCCGCGGGAAGGAAGAGGAAGACTTTCTAAAGGGTCAATCCCCACCTGCCAACTCGTTCAGCCCTGCCTCGATGCACCTAAGCCGTCATGACGCAGTCCATCCAGCATGTGGCACTACCTTGCCAGATGCGGAGACCGTCCATCCCATCAGAGCCTCCGGCTGGGGACCGCCGCCTTCAGGCGGCGGAGGAAAGCCGGTCGCGCAAAGGGCGAATACCCTTGAGCAGTTGTGACGAGACGGATGTCCGGTATCCTATGTTCATGCTCCGTTCGTTCAAATACCGCCTCTTTCCGAACCCGACGCAGGCCGCCGGGCTGACCGACATGCTTGGAAGCTTCTGCGACCTCTACAACGCCTGTCTCCAGCAGCGTATCGAGGCATACCAGCGGCGGGGCAAATCGCTCGGCTACATCGATCAGGCCAACGAACTGAAAGCGGTTCGGCTGGCGGACGAACGGCTGGCCGGTTACAGTTACTCGGCCGAACAGCAAGTCGTCCGCCGCCTGGACAAAGCATTCAAGGCGTTCTTCGGCAGGGTCAGGAGAGGCAAGGGCGGCTTTCCCCGTTTCCGGGCGAAAAGCATGTTCGACAGTGCCGGCTTCCGGGTCGGTGACGGACTGACAATCTGCAGGAACCGAAAAATCACCGTCGTCGGCATCCCCGGCGAGATCAAGGTGCGGTGGCACCGCGATCTTCCGGCTGGAGCCAAGATCAGTACCGCCGTCGTGATGCGGTCCTGCGGTAAATGGTACATCCGCTTCTCGGTCGAGACACCGGACGCCTACGGCCCGCACCCGTTCCGGGAGGCGGTTGGCGTCGATGTCGGCTTGACCAGTCTGGTCGCCACGTCGGACGGCTGCAGGGTGCCGACGCCGAAGTGGATCGGCAAGGCATCGAAGAAACAGCGACGCCTCCAGCGTGCCCTCGCCCGGTGCAAGCGGGGCAGCAAGAGCAGACTGCGGGCGAAGATGCGGTTGGCTCGGCACGCCGCCCGGACGGCCAGCCAGCGGCGGGACTTTGCCCACAAAGTCTCCCGCGATCTGGTCAACCGCTACTCTCACATCGCCTTCGAGGACTTGAACATCACCGGGCTCGCGAGCGGCATGCTTGCCAAGTCCGTACTCAATGCCGCGTGGGGCCAGTTGATCTCGTTCACCGACTACAAAGCAGCATACGCTGGTGGTCTGGTCGCGAAGGTCAACCCGCGCGGAACTTCCCAGGAATGCGACTGCTGCGGACGGGTGACACCGAAGACGCTGAGTGAGCGCATCCACGACTGTCCCGGTTGCGGGACGGTTGAAGATCGCGACATTCACGCGGCAAAAGTCATCAAGCATCGGGCATTCCCGTGGTCAAAGGGGCTAGGAGCGAGCCTTGAAGCGTCAAGCCAGCGGGTTGCCGCATAGCTTGCTTCAGAAGCCGTCCGCCTTCAGGCGGCGGAGTGTTCACCTCTATGAAACACGCTGCCGCTCCGGCTCGATCTACCACCGGTTCACGGAGGAGAACGTCTTCACCACGGTCCTGGCCATCCTGATGACCGGCATCCTGCTGCTCGGCATGCTGCGGCGCCAGCAGCAGGGGATCGCCAACATCGGCTTCGAGAGCGCGCTGGTGCTCGCCCTCTACGCCGGCTCCATCGTGCTGGTCTTCACCTGACCGTTCCCGTGCGCGGGCCGGAACCCGAACTCAGCTTCCGACCAGCGGGTCGCCATAGATGCCGGTCAGCACGCCGGCGCCGGATGCCACGCCGCGGTACATCCCGGAACTGTTGAAGGGAAGCGCCACGTTCCCCCGGGCATCGACCGCGATGAGCCCGCCGGAACCGCCGAGGGGCGCTATCTCAGCGATGATGGATTCCGCCGCCGTGGCCAGCGGCTGGCCGCCCCAGCGCATGCGCGCATCAATCTCGTGCGCGACCGCATGGCGGATGAACAGCTCGCCGTGGCCGGTGGCTGACACGGCGCAGGTCCGGTCGTCGGCCCAGGTGCCAGCGCCGAACACCGGGCTGTCGCCGACCCGGCCCGCCGCCTTGGCCGTCATGCCGCCGGTCGAGGTGGCGGCGGCCAAGTGCCCGTCGCCGTCGAGGGCCACGGCCCCCACGGTGCCATGCTTGCGCGCCTCGTCGCCGTCGTCGGCGGCCCCGGCGCGGCGGCGCTCCAGCTCCTCCTGCAACGCCTGCCACCTCTGCTCCGTGCGGAACCAGGCGGGGTCGCGGTGCTCCAGCCCGGCCTCGGCGCAGAACCGCCTGGCCCCCTCGCCGGAGAGCAGGACATGCTCGGAGCGCTCCATCACGGCGCGGGCCGCCAGGATCGGGTGGCGCGGCCCGCAGATCCCGGCGACCGCCCCGGCGCGCCGGTCCCGCCCATCCATCAGCGCCGCGTCCATCTCCTGGACCCCGTCGGCATTGAAGACGGCGCCCCGGCCCGCATTGAACAGGGAATTGTCCTCCAGCGACTTGACGGCTTCGACCACCGCGTCGAGTGCGGCGCCGCCGCGGGCCAGGACGGCATAGCCGGCGGACAGCGCGTCGCGCAGCCCGGCATGGTAGCGGGCTTCCGCCCCCGGCGTCATGGATTGGCGCCGGATCGTACCGGCACCGCCGTGGATCGCCAGCACGGGTTCAGGTCTGGTCACTGTGGAACCTCAACGTAGAAAGGCGGCCATGGCCGAAATGGAATTCATCCAGCCGATCGCGTCGGCGATCGACGCGGCCGGAAGCCGGATGCGGAGGGCGTCGAGGCGTTCGGCGGGCGGCAGGACCGCCACCAGATCGCCGAGCGACGGGTGGGTCATCTCGAATTCCAGCGTCAGGGGCGGTTCGATGACGAAGGGTTTGATTTCCCCCAGCCGGGCCAGCGCCCGCCCGGCGCCGTCGCGGATCGCCCGCCGCGCGGCCTCGACCGGAAGGTTCCGGGCGGCGCGGTTGCCCAGCGACCGCTTGACCTCGACCAGTTCGGCGTCCGGGAAGAAACCCCGGTTCTCGGCGGCGCAGCGGTCGTCGCCGGTGACCATCGCCACCGGCACGCCCAGGCTCCCCGCATAGGCACCGTATAGGCCCGGCTCGCCCAGGTCCTCGCCGTTGACGCGGACGGCGCGGAACGCGAAGCCGTTGGTGGTGTGAGCCAGCACACCGAAGCCGCCGGCCCGGGCATGGTGCCCGACGCAGAAGACGGCGTCGAAGCCGCCGTCGAGACCCGCAAACATGTTGAGCGGCTTCGGCTTGCCCAGGATCAGCCCGGCCGCCGGGTGCAGGACTTCCGGCAGGAGATTGGTCATCGGGCCGTGCGCGTCATTGACCAGGACGGCGGAGGCGCCGGCCTCCAGCGCTCCTTCGACCGCGGCGTTGACCTCCCCGGTCATCAGGCGGCGGGCGCGCTCGTACTCGGGATTGCCGGGCCGGCACTGCTCGGGCGAGACGACGCCGGCGACGCCCTCGATGTCGGCGCAGATATAGACGTTCACGAGGGTTCCCTTTCCGACAGCCAGTCGGCCAGCGATGGCCTCCGGTGCCCGTCGCGACCCGTCATGGCGGGGGAGGCGCACAGCGCGTTGAGGACGGCTTCCTGGGTGGCCTCGACGGCCGCCCGGAACAGGCGGTCGATCCGGTTCTCGTTCAGGCAGGCCCTTTCCACGATGTCGCGCGCCTGGTCGTGGCAGATGCGGCGCGCGGTGGTGAAGGCCAGCGCGATGTCGCCGCTGCCGTGGCCCCACCAGGCGCCCAGGCGGGCGAGGCCGGCGCCGCCGCGCCTTGCCACGCGCCGGAGTTGCCGGCTCTCCAGCGGGATGTCCGTGGCCATCAGCAGGATCACGGAGCCGCGCTCGCCGCGCGGCCCCCGGACATCGGGCGGCACCGGCCGGCGGCCGTCGGGCAGCACGAGATCCCCTGCCCTGCCGAAATTGGCAAGCGCCAGGACGCCGAGATGGAAGCTTGCCCCGTCCAGGACAAGGCGGCGCGACGCGGTGCCGATCCCGCTCTTGAAGCCGAAGGCGCTCATGCCGGTCCCGGCGCCGACCGAGCCCTGGGCAACCGGCCCTTCCACCGCGGCGGCGACCGCCTCCAGGGCATCTGCCTCGGTCAGGGCCATCGCCTGGATGTCGCTGAGATAGCCGTCGTTGCATTCGCAGACGACCGGATTGACGGTCGCCGTCTCGCGGCCGATGTCGGGGTTCCCCCGGATCGCGTGGCGGACCAGCGCGTTGAAGCCGGCGCCGACCGCGAAGGTGTTGGTCAGCAGGATCGGCGTCTCGATCGAACCCAGCTCTTCGACCTGGATCAGGCCGGCGCTCTTGCCGAACCCGTTGATGACGTCGGCCGCGGCCGGGACCTTGTCGCGATACAGGTTGCCGCCGTGGGGCAGCACGGCCGTGACGCCGGTGCGCAGGGCGCCGTCCGTGCGGGTCAGGTGCCCCACCCGCACGCCGGGCACGTCGGTGATCGCGTCGAGCGCCCCGGCCGGCAGGGTGCCGCAAGCCAGGCCGTAGTCCCGGGCAAGCCGGACGGTGCCGGTCACGGCGTCCTCAGCTTCGGGTCGAGCGCGTCGCGCAGGCCGTCGCCCAACATGTTGAAGGCCAGCACGGTGATGAAGATCGCCAGTCCCGGAAAGACCGTGACGTGGCTGGCGACGCCGATATAGCTGCGCCCGTCGGCCAGCATGGCGCCCCATTCGGGGCTGGGCGGCTGCGCGCCGAGGCCGATGAAGCTGAGGCTGGCCGCCGTCAGGATCGCGGTCCCGATCCGCATCGAGAAATAGACGATCACGCTCGGCAAGGTCCCCGGCAGCAGGTGGCGCAGCATGAGCACGCTGTCGCGCACGCCGATGGCGCGCGCCGCGTCCACGTAGACGGCCTGCTTGAGCGCCAGCGTCGAGCCCCGGACCAGCCGGGCGAACACCGGCACGCTGAAGACCGCGACCGCATAGATGACGTTGTCGATGCCCGGCCCCAGGATCGCGATGACGGCGATCGCCAGCAGGATGCCGGGAAACGCCAGCAGAACGTCGCAGACCCGCATGATCGCGGAGTCCACCCAGCGGCCGTGGAAGCCGCTGACCAGCCCCAGGACCACCCCGATCAGGCCGCCGAGCGTCACCGACAGGAAACCGACCGCGAGCGAGATGCGGGCCCCGTGGATGATCCGGCTGAGGATGTCCCGCCCATAGGCGTCGGTCCCCGCCCAGTGGACGGCCGAGGGACCTTCCAGTATCCGCATGTAGTCGGGCTCGGCCGGATCGTACGGCGCAAGATAGGGAGCGCCGACCGCCACGATCAGCAGGAGGAGCAGGAAGATTCCGGCGGCGATGGCCAGCTTCTCGCGGCGGAACCGGCGGATGAACTCGCGCCAGGGGCTGCGGACCGGCCGCGCCGCCAGGGTCGCCGGGTTTGCTACGGCTGTCATTTGTAGCGGATCTCCGGGTTCGCCAGCGCGTAGAGCACGTCGACGGCGAGGTTGATGAGGATGAACTCGATCGAGAAGAGCAGGATCTCGGCCTGGATCACCGGGTAGTCCCGGTACGACACGGAATCGACGAGAAGCCGCCCGAGCCCCGGCCAGGAGAACACGGTCTCGACCACGATCGAGCCGCCGAGCAGGAAGCCGAACTGGAGGCCGACCATCGTGATCACCGGAACCAGGGCGTTCCTGAGCGTGTGCTTCCAGACGACGAGCCGCTCCGGCACGCCCTTGGCCCGGGCGGTGCGGACATAGTCCTCGCGCGCGATGTCCGCGAAGGCCGACCGGGTGAAGCGCGCCATCACGGCGGCGACCCCCAGCCCCAGCGTGAAGGCCGGCATGACGAAATGCTGCCAGGTTCCGTATCCGCCGGTCGGCAGCCAGCCGAGCTGGACCGAGAAGGCGTCGATCAGCAGCAGGCCCAGCCAGAACGACGGGAACGATATGCCGGAAACCGCCACCAGCATGCCGGTATAGTCCTGCCACCGGCCGCGCCTGACGGCGGAGAGCACGCCGATCAGCAGGCCCGCGACGGTGGCCCAGACCATGCTCACGACCGTCAGCCAGAACGTCGGCATCAGCCGCTCGCCGATCTCCTCGATGACCGGGCGGCGGGTCTTCAGGGAGATGCCGAAATCGCCCTGGACCGCATTGCCGAGGAAGACCGCGTACTGCTCCCACAGCGGCCGGTCGAGGCCGAGCGACTGCCGGACGTTGGCGACGTCCTGGGGCGTGGCGTCGGGTCCCGCCACCAGCCGGGCCGGATCGCCCGGCAGGAGGTGGACGAAGGCGAAGACGAGCAGCGAGATCACCAGGATGACCGGCACCGTGCCGATCAGCCGCCTGATCAGATAACTGGACATAGATGGATCCCAACGTCCTGCTGGCGAAGCCCCCGCGCGGCACCGGTGCCGCGCGGGGGTACGGCGCTCAGTTCGTGAAGGCCGCTTCCTCGAGCGAGAAGCCGCGGTCGGGAAGCATGTAGACGCCGTTGAGGTTCTTGCTCTGGGCGGTCAGGAGCTGGTTGGTGCCCAGGAACACCCAGGGCGCGTCCTGCCAGATCAGCTTCTGGGCCTCGGCGTAGAACCCCGCCCGCTTGTCGGCGTCGGCCGTCCCGATCGCCGACTGGATGGCCTTGTCGACGGCCTCGTTGCGGTAGTAGGCGACGTTGAACATGGCCGGCGGGAAGCTGGTGCTCGCCAGGAGCGGACGCAGCGCCCAGTCGGCGTCGCCGGTCGAGGACGACCAGCCGGCGAACTGCATCTTGACCGTGGCGTCCTCCGGCTTCGCGACGCTCCAGATGCGCTGGGCCTCGACGCCCGCCTCCAGCGGGGTCACCGCGACCTTGACCCCGACCTGGGCGAACTGCTGCTGGAGGAACTGCATGGCCCGCATGGCCGTGGTGTTGTTCTTGCCGAACATCTCGGTCTCGAACCCGTTCGGATAGCCGGCCTCCGCCAGCAGCGCCTTGGCCTTCGCCAGGTCGAAGGCATAGGGCTCCTGCGCCTGGTGGAACCGGAGCAGCGACGGCAACGGCGAGTCGAGCGGGTCGCAGAAGCCGTTCTCGACGACCTTGCAATAGGCCTGCTTGTTGACGGCGTAGTTCAGCGCCCGCCGGACGCGGACGTCGTCGAACGGCTTCTTCAAGGTGTTCATCGCCACGTACCAGCCGACGATGGACGGGCGCTTGACGACCTCGAGGTCGGCGTTGCGCTCCGCGACCGTCACCATCTCGGGCGGCAGCGGGGTGATGAACTGCGCCTCCCCGGCCTGGAGCATCGCGACGCGGCTGCCGTTCTCCGGCACCGAGCGGATCGTGACGCCGTCCACCTTCGGCAGGTCCGGCTTCCAGTAATCCTCGTTGCGCACGACCTCGAAGGTGTCGGCGGCCCAACGCTTGAACTTGAAGGCGCCGGTGCCGACCGGGTTGCGGCCGATGTCCTTGCCGTGCTTCGCGATCGCCGCCGGGCTGATCATCATCGCGCCGGGATGGGCGAGATTGTTGGGGAAGGCGCCGAACGGCTCCTTCAGCACGACCTTGACCGTGGCGGGGTCCACCACCTCGACCCGATCCACCATCGACACCAGGCTGCGGCGGGACAGGCGGTTCTCGGGGTTGGCGAGCCGCTCGATGTTGACCTTCACGGCCTCCGCGTCGAAGTCGGTGCCGTCGTGGAACTTGACTCCCCGGCGGAGATGGAACGTGTACTCGGTCGCATCGTCGCTGGCCTCGAACCGTTCGGCCAGCAGCGGAACCAGCTTCATGTCGCGGTCGAAGCCGAACAGGCCCTGGTAGACGGTGCGCAGCGAGGTCTGCGACAGCGTGTCGTTGATGTTGGTGGGGTCGAGGCCGGTGAGATTGTCCTGCACGCCGACCACCAGCGTCCTGGCGGACGCCGTGGCCGGTATCGCGGCCAGGGCCGCGAGCGCGCAGGCCGTCATCAGTTCCTTGAATGCCACTGTGCTCTATCCCTTCGTTGTCGTGTTATCAGCGGAAGTCGCCCACCGGATGCCGGGCGACCCAGTGTCCCGGACCGACTTCGACCAGCGGGTTCCAGGCCGGCTCGTCGCCGACCAAGCGCATCGGGCTCGGGATCTCGCCTTCCAGGAGCGGGCGGTTGCGGTCGCGCCGGGCCGGATCGGCGATCGGGACGGCCGCCATGAGGCGGCGGGTATAGGGATGCCGCGGGTTCTCGAAGACAGCCTGGCGCGGCCCCAGCTCGACGATCTGCCCCAGGTACATGACGGCGACGCGATGACTGACCCGCTCCACCACGGCCATGTCGTGGGAGATGAACAGGTAGCTGAGCCGCCGCTTCTCCTGGAGGTCCATGAACAGGTTGACGATCTGCGCCTGGACCGACACGTCCAGCGCCGCCACCGCCTCGTCGGCGATGATCAGTTCCGGCTCGGGGGCGAGCGCCCGCGCGATGCAGATGCGCTGGCGCTGTCCGCCGGAGAACTCGTGCGGGTAACGCTTGGCATGGTCGGGAGAAAGGCCGACATCGGTCAGGAGACGGGCGACGCGCTCTTCCACCTCCCGCCCGGCCGCCAGTCCGTGGGTGACGAGCGGTTCCGCGATGCTGAAGCCGACCGTCAGCCGCGGGTTCAGCGAGGCGTAGGGGTCCTGGAAGATGTACTGGATCTTGCGGCGCATGCGGCGGCGCTCCTCCGCCTGCATGGCGAAGATGTCCTCGCCCCGGAACCGGATCGACCCGGACTCCGCCTGCTGCAACTGCATGATCGTGCGGCCGGCGGTGGACTTGCCGCAGCCGGACTCGCCGACGATGGCGAGCGTTTCGCCCGGCCGGACGTCGAAGCTGACCCGTTCGACCGCGTGGACGCAGCCGACCAGACGGCCGAACAGCCCGCGGCGGACCTCGAACCGCGTGACGAGGTCGCTGACTTCGAGCAGCGGCTTCTCGTCCCGCCTGACGGTGTCCTGGACCTGCCCGGTATCCGCCACGGCGGCGGGAGCGCCCTCCACCCTGCCGGACGGCACCGGGAAGCGGCGCGGCAGCGGTTCCCCCGAGAGGCTGCCGAGCTTCGGGACGGCGGCCAGCAGCGCCCTTGTGTAAGCCTGCCGGGGACGGGCGAAGACCTCCTCGACGGAGCCCTCCTCGACCTTCCGGCCGCCATACATGACGAGCACCCGGTCGGCGACCTCGGCCACAACGCCCATGTCGTGGGTGATGAACATGACGGCCATGCCCATCTCCTCCTGGAGCGTGCGGATCAAACGCAGGATCTGGGCCTGGATGGTGACGTCGAGCGCGGTCGTCGGCTCGTCGGCGATCAGCAGGGTCGGCCGGCACGACAGGGCCATCGCGATCATCACCCGCTGGCGCATCCCGCCGGACAGCTGGTGGGGATGGCGGTCGAGCAGGCGGCGGGCCTCCGGGATGCGCACCTTCTCCAGCATCGCCAGCGCCTCGGCGCGGGCCTCGCGCCGGCTCAGCCCCTGGTGCAGCATGACCGCCTCGGCGATCTGGTCGCCGACGGTGAACACCGGGTTGAGCGAGGTCATCGGTTCCTGGAAGATCATGGCGATCTCGTCGCCGCGGATCGCGTTCATGGCCGGCAGGGTCTGCCGCGCCAGGTCGCGGCGCGCGCCGTCGCGCCCCTCCAGCCACAGGGAGCCCGAAGCGATGCGGCCGCCGCCGAACTCGACCAGGCGCATCAGGCTGAGCGAGGTCACCGACTTGCCCGAACCGGATTCCCCGACGATGGCCAGCGTCTCGCCGCGGTCAATGGTGAAGCTCAGGTCGTCGACGGCGCGGAAGGCGCCGTCCTCGGTCGGGAACTCCACGGTCAGGCCCCGGACGTCGATCAGCGGGCCGCCCTGCGTCCTGGATGCGGGTCCGGTCGTGGTGTCGATGCTGGCTGTCATGGGTATCCGGGTCATCCTCGGCTGGCCGGGCGGCCGATCAGAACGTCGAAGGCGGCGCGCATCTCGCGCCAGACGGGACCCGGTTTCCCGAGCCCGACCGCGGCGCCGTCGAGGGTCACGACCGGCGCCACTTCCTTGGTGGTGCTGGTGATCCAGATCTCGTCGGCGGTCCGAAGCTCCTCCAGCAGGACGTTCCGCTCCTGCACCGGGATGCCGTGCTGGCGGGCGAGCCTGACGACGACCTGCCGGTCGATGCCGTCGAGGATGCGGTGATCGGCGACGGGGGTGGCGATCCTGCCGTCCTTGACGATCAGCACGTTGCTGGACGAACACTCGGTCACCAGCCCGTCGCGGTGCAGGATCGTCTCCAGCGCGTTCCGCTCCTTGGCGGCCTGGGCCGACAGGACGGCGGGAAGCAGGGAGATCGCCTTGATGTCGCAGCGCAGCCAGCGGATATCCGGAGCGGTCACCGCCGGGAAGCCCGTCGCCAGGGCATCCGGTTGCAGACGGGCGAGCGGCGTGGCGAAGCCGAACACGGTGGGGGTCGCGTCGGCGGGAAAGGCATGGCCCCGGGTACCGGGCGCGCCCCGCGTCACCTGGAGATACACGGTGGCGTCGGGCGCGCCGCAGTCCGCGCGGAGGCGCCGGAAGATCTCGGCGAAGCCGCCGGCGATCGGATCGAGGGCGATCCCGATCTCGGCGAGGCTGCGCGCCAGCCGGGCGAGATGGGCGTCGAGCTCGAAGGCCTCGGTTCCGTAGAAGGCCACGACCTCGTACACGCCGTCGCCGAAGACGAAACCCCGGTCCAGCGGCGAGACCTTCACCGCGTCCAGCGGCATGTAGTGTCCGTTCCAGTAAGCGAGCGTCAAATGAAATCCTCCGTCGGTCCGGCATCGTCGTCGACGAGATAGGGGTAGATGCGTTCGGTCAGTTCGGTGGCCTCGGCGACCGTCTGGCGCCGGCGGGTCAGCACGGCGGCCAGCCCCTCCGCCATCGCGACGATCCCGGTCACGGAGGCGTGCAGGACCGGATGCTGGGCGCTGCCGAACAGCGCCACGTCGCAGTGGGGGACGATCGGCGAGGTCGGCGCGTCGGTCAGGCCGATCACGCCGGCACCCTGCCCACGCAGCGACCGGACCAGGTCGATGGTCGATCGGGAATAGCGGGGCACGGTCAGCCCGATCACCACGTCGCCGCCGCCGATCCGCATGGCGTGCCGCATCATCCGCTCCGGCCCGCCCCAGCCGGTCAGCAGGAGCTGGCCCTTGCAGAAGGGCGCCATGATCTCGGCCGTGAAATCCGCCAGCGCGGCGCCGATGCCGGCCCCGACGAGAACGACCGTGCCGGCCGACAGGATCATGTCGGCGGCCCGCCCGCAGGCGTCGCCGTTCAGCAGGCGCTCGCTTTCCTCGACGTTGGCGGCGGCGGCGCGGAGGGCGGCCGCGAAGATCGCCGCGGGTTCGCGCGGGGCGCCCTCCTGATCGCGAAGCTTCTCGATCGGGCCGATGGTCTGCTGGAACGCCTCGACCGAGCGCGCCCGGAACTCCGCGTAGCCCGCCAGCCCGAGCGCGCGGACGAAGCGGTTGACGGTCGCCACCGAAACCCCCGCGGCGCCGGCGAGCTGCTCGATCCCCATGGTGGCCGACTGCAGCGGGTTCGCCAGGATATGATCCGCCAGCCGGCCATGGGACGCCGACATCGCGCCGCGATGGTCCAAAATGAGGGAGATGAGGGAACTTCGGCTTTCCATCGCACCATGAGTCCGGATGATGAAACAATTTTTTTCCGAATAGGATTTTTATGCAAGGCATTTTTTCATCAGGGAGCGCGGATGTCAGAGCGTGCGGATGTATGCGGCGGATCCGGTCGGCGTGCCGCACGGAGAAAGCGAAGAAGCCTTCACTTCCCGCCGCGGGGACAAATGGCCAAACCCGGCCGGATCATGGGCCTGTGATGGGCGGCATGAGGATGTCATCATCGCCGCGTGTCGCGATCGTCTCCGGCGTCACACACGGCGCGGTCCGGTCAGCTTCCTGATGACGCGATTGATTTGCGACGGGCTCGCGTCTATTAGACCTTCGACGAAATTCTGACGAAGCGGGACGGGCCCAGCCTATATCCACTGGCCTCGCGCGGCGAGCCCGCTTCCGATCAGGGCCGGCGCTTCGCGCGACAACGGCTCTCCGCCCGCCCAGGACTCCCATGCCCCTCAATCCGGAACTGATATCGCGGCAGATCTTCGGCCACCTGACGACCTTCGTCGCCGTCGCGGAAACCCTGAACTTCCGCCGCGCCGCTGAGGTGGTCGGACGATCCCAGCCGGCGGTCACGGCCCAAATCAACCAGCTGGAGGAACTGCTCGGGGTCAGGCTGCTCGTCCGCACCACCCGGCAGGTGCGCCTGACGTCGGCCGGTGCCGAACTGCTCAGCCGCGCCCGAAAGCTCCTGTCGGAGACGCACCGCCTGGTCAGTGACCTGCAATCCCAGGCGGGACTCGTCAGCGGCCAGGTGGTCGCCTCCTTCTCCCCCACCATCGCGGTCAGCTTGGTCCCCCGCGTCCTCCGGGCGTTCGAGCACGAGCATCCCGGCATCCACGTCCTGCTGCGCGAGGATCTGGGACCGGAGATGTTCGCCGCCGTCCAGACCGGCGGCGTCGATTTCGGCATCGGCCCCTATGCCCGGGTGCCGGACCAGCTGGTCTTTCAGGCGATCTTCGAACAGGAGTTCTTCCTCATCCTGCCGACCGGGCACCCGCTGGCGCTCAAGGGGCACGCCAGAGTGCGCGACTTGGCGGACCTCAGCATCCTGTGCTCCGCCACCGGCACGACCGCGCGCGAGGTCCTGGAGGACGCGGCACGCGCCGAAGGCATCGTCATCCGGCCCAAATACGAGACGCTGACCTATCCGACGCTGTTCGCCCTGGCCTCTGCCGGGTTCGGCGCCATCGTCATGCCGACGGTCGATCCCGACATGCTGGAAGCCTTCGGGCTCAAGGCGGTGCCGTTTCGCGGCGCCCGGCTGGCAAGACCGATCGGGATGATCGTCCGGCGGGACGAGGCGCTGGCGCCTGCCGCCGACGCCTTCGTCAAGACTCTCCTCCTGATCGCCGAGCAGGAGGGCCACCAGCTCGGCCTGGCCTGAAGCGAGCCGGCGCCATACCGGCTATTGATCAGTTTTACTGATCGGCCCATCAAAACTTCCGTATTGTCCCTCATCAATTCCTCGGCATTAATGAGGGATAGGCAATCCGGAAACTCATCCCGGAACACCAGCAAAGAAGTCCGCGAAGACGGGCTGAGGGGAGGATATGAAGTTATACTGTTCGGCGAATTCGCCATACGCTCGCAAGGTCAGGGTCGCCGCCATCGAATTGGGGATCATTTCTCGGATCGAGGTGATCGATACCAATGCCCGCGATCCCAATACTGGCCTGTGGGCTCTCAATCCCCTTGCGAAGATTCCGGCGCTGACGACGGATGCCGGCGAGGCCATCTACGACTCCCCGATCATTTGCGAGTACCTGAACGAAGCGATCGGCGACGGAAGCCTGCTGCCCGCCGGCGACGGCGAGCGCTGGCGCGTCCGCACGCTGACGGCGCTGGCCGATGGCGTCATGGACGCGGGCATGGCGGTCCGATTGGAGAACCTCCGCCCCGAGACCGAAAGGTCACCGGCCTGGATCGAGAAGAACCTGGCGACGGTGGCGCGCGGACTCGACGCGCTCCAGGAGGCATCTCCGCTTTTCCGGGGCAAATCCCCGGAAAAGCCGGCCGATCTGGCCTCGATCGCGGCCGGATGCTGCGTCGCCTGGATCCTGTTCCGTCATCCCGAACACGATTGGCTAGGGTCCCGCCCAGGACTGGCGCGCTGGCACGAGGACTTTTCCAGCCGCCCGTCGATGCGCGACACGGCTCCCGGACAACCTCTTTAATCACCGATCCAGACGCAATCGACCGCGCGAGGCGGATTGGGAAAGGCGCCGTCGAGAGCGTCCACGTCCCGCGACGGCACAGCAGGAGGAAACCGAGATGACGACGCTCAGAAAAGCGCTTCTGACGACCGCTGCCCTCATGTCCGCCCCACTGGCTTTCGGCGCCGCCGCCACCATGGCCATCACTATGGCTACTGGCGCGCTGGCCCAGGACAAGATCGAACTCACCGTCATCCACGGTACCCCGACCAGCCACGTGCTCTCCGCTCAGGGCGTCGAGCCCTGGATGGCCTGCGTCAAGGAGGGCACAGGCGACCGGGTGGACTTCAAGTATTTTCCCGGCGGACAGCTGTCGCGGACCCCGGACCTGTTGAAATCCATCAACAGCGGGATCGCCGACCTCGCGCCCATTCCGATCGGCTATGTCAGCGACAAGATGCCCCTCAACGGCGTCTCCATGCTCCCGGGCCTGGGAAATTCGGCCGAACGGATCATCGGCGCCTATTCCAAGGCCATCAAGACCGGACCGCTGGCCAAGGAGTTCGCCGCCAACAAGGCGGTGCCGATCTGGGTCATGGCCTTTCCGCCGTACCAGATGGTATCCACGAAGGGCACCATCCAGACCGTCGGGGATTTCAGCGGCAAGGTGATCCGGTCGGCCGGTGGCAGCATGAATCTCGCGATCTCCTCCCTGGGCGCCTCCCCGGCCGAGATCCCGGTCGCCGACATGTACATAGCCCTGGAGCGCGGCACCGCCGACGGCACCATCTCCGCCCTGTCGAGCCTGAAGCCGTTCAACGTCGACGAACTCATGAAGGCGGTCAGCACCAACGGCGAGTTCGGCACCTTCTCCAACGTCTTCTCGATCCAGGCGAGAAAATGGAAGACCCTGCCGCAGGACGTCCAGAAGGTGATGATGGACTGCGGCCAGGGGATCGAGATGTCGATCGCCAGGTTCATGGACGCCGAAACCAAGGATTTGGAGGAGGAGTTCGCCGCCGAGGGAGTGACGGTCTACCAGTTCGCGCCGGATGAGCTGAAGTCGATCAACCAGCGCATCTCCGCTACCAACGACGACTGGGTCAAGCGGCTGTCGGACCGCGGCCTGCCCGCCGAGGAGGTCCTGAAGTCCTACGCCGACCTGATGGGCGCCCAATGACGCTGGCATCCCGTGACGAGGGCGCGCGCTCGGCTTTCCCCGCGTTCCACGGCCGCGTCGACCAGGTGCTGGCGCGCGTCGAGAACGTCGCGGCGGTCGGCGCCGGCGCCGCGGCGGTGACGGCGATGGTCCTGGTCTCGCTCGACGTGATCATGCGCTACGCCTTCGCCAGCCCCCTCACCTTCCAGATGTACCTGACCCAGTATTACCTGCTGGTCGCCATGGTCATGCTGGCGCTGCCGTGGGGCTACCGGACCGGCGGCGCGATCCAGATCCGCCTGCTCCTGGCCGCCCTGCCCGCTCCCCTGTCCGACACCATCACGCGGATCGGGCTGATGGTCTCGGCCGGCTATCTTCTCGCCGTGACGTGGCGGGGATGGCTGACCTTCAGCGAGGCGCTGGCCAACGACGAGGTGATCATGGGCGTCATCGACTGGCCGGTGGCGTGGTCCTGGATCTGGGTGCCGATCGGCTGCGGGCTGCTGGCGCTTCGGCTCGTCGTCGACGCGGCGGCGCCCACCCTGCGCCCGATCGGAAACGCGCACGACTGACACGGACGGGGAGATCCGCAATGATCATCACATATGGCGTGGGCATACTCCTGTCCCTGATCGTCATCGGCATCCCGATCGGGTTCGCGCTCGGCCTCGCCGGCACGTTCAGCCTGCTCATGGTCAGTAATGTCGACACGGTCAACGGCCTGCTCGGCCAGGTCGTCCACGAGACCGCCGCCAACTACGTCCTGCTGACCATCCCCATGTTCGTCCTGATGTCCGAACTGCTGGGAGCGGGCGGTCTGGCGCAGGATCTCATGATCGCCTGCAACCGCCTGCTCCGGCGTATCAGGGGCGGCCTCGCCATGGCCTGCGTCATGGCGGGCGCGATCCTGGCGGCGGCGTCCGGCAGCAGCACCGCGTCGGTGGCGACCATATCGAGCGCCGCCTTCCCGACCATGAAGGCGCTTGGCTACGACCGCGGCTTCGCGATCGGCACGATCTCGATCGCCGGGACGCTGGCGATCATGATCCCGCCCTCGATCGCCTTCGTCGTCTACGGGATCATCACCGAGGAGTCGATCGGCCGCCTGTTCATGGCGGGACTGGTCCCCGGACTGCTGACCGCCGCCGGCTACATCATCACCATCGCCTTCATGGTCTGGCGCAAGCCGGAACTCGCCCCCGGCGTGGGCAGGCCGAACAGCGGCGCGGGAGCCGTCACGGAAGAGTTGCGCCAGTCCGGCAACGTGTGGCCGATCGTCGGCCTCGTGATCCTGATCCTCGGCGCGCTCTACGCCGGCGTCGCGACGCCGACCGAGGTCGGGGCGATCGGGGCGTTGGGAGCCCTGCTGCTCAGCGTCATGATGCGGCGGCTGACCGGCCCCAGCCTCGTCCAGGCCGTCGGCAACACCGTGCGGACGACGGCGATGATCGTGACGATCATTTTCGGAGCGCTGCTGTTCGGATACTTCATCTCCTACACCCAGACCACCACGACGCTGCTGGTCTGGATCCGGGACTCCGGCCTGTCGCCGCACGCCGTCCTGCTGCTCATCCTGGCGGTCTACCTGGTCCTGGGCATGCTGATGGACCAGTTCGCCATCATCGTCCTGACCGTCCCGATCACCTACGCCCTGATGACGGGGCTCGGCTTCGACGGCATCTGGTTCGGCGTGCTGATCGTCAAGACGGCCGAGATCGGCTTGGTCACGCCGCCGATGGGCCTGAACATCTTCATCTCGTCGGCCGCCACCGGCGTCACGACCCGGGAGGGCTTCGCCGGCGTGACACCCTTCGTGGTGACCGAACTCATCATCCTGGCGCTGCTGGTCGCCTTCCCCGAGATCACCCTGTTCCTGCCCGACCTGCTGGGCTGAGGCGGCGGCCCGCCCCCACCCCAACCGGACTGTCGGGTCCCAAAAAGCATGCAATGAGGCAATCGCCATGAAACTCGTGACTTACGATCCCGGAATGGGTCCCCGGATAGGGGCGCTCCAAGAGGGGCGCGTCGTCGACGTCCGGAGCGCCGTGGCCGCGTGGCTGACCCGCCAGGGACGGCCGGATCCCGCGGTTGAGGCGGAATACCACGTCCCCTCCGACATGACCGCCTTCCTGGCGCGCTCCGGGGGCGACCTGGGCATGGCGACGCGGGCGGTCTCCGAAGCCGGTCGGGAAGCCGGACTGGATGCCTCGGCCGTCAGGATGCTGTCCCCCGTGCCCCGGCCCGGCAAGATCCTCGCCGTCGGGCGCAACTACGGCGCCCACGCGGCGGAGGGCGGCTTGGCGCGGCAGGAGGAGCCACGGATGCTCGCCAAGGTGCCCTCCTCGGTGATCGGCCCCGGAGCGCCGATCCCCCGCCCGGCCCGCGTCACCAAGCTCGACTGGGAGGTCGAACTGGCGGTGGTGATCGGCCGTACGATGAAGGACGTCTCGGAGGCAGAGGCGCTGGACCATGTCGCCGGCTACACGATCCTGAACGACGTCTCGGCGCGCGAATTCCAGTTCGACGTCTCGCCACCCCAGACGACCTTCGCCAAGAGCATGGACGGCTTCACACCCATGGGGCCGGTGCTGGTCACGCGGGACGAGCTGACCGATCCCGGCGACCTCGAACTCCGCTGCTGGGTCAACGGCGACCTGATGCAGGAGGGATCGACCCACGACCTGATCTTCCCGGTGCCCTACATCCTGTCCTTCATCACCCGCTACGTCACGCTGGAACCGGGCGACGTGGTGGCGACGGGCACGCCGGCCGGGGTGGGACATTTCCGGACGCCGCCGGTCTACCTCAAGCCGGGCGACCTCGTCCGCATGGAGATCCCCGGCATCGGCGTCCTGGAGAATCCGGTGACCGGTTCCGACCGGACCTGATCGGTCCAAACCCAGCCATCCCGAAAAGTCGAGACATCGAGCCGGCGCCCCTCCGAGGCGCCGGAAGCCGGAGGCTCGCCCGCCTCCACCGCATGGAACCGGAATTTCAAGGAGAGACACCGATGGACGCGCCAGTGAAGACCCACCTGATCCGGAGCGAGGCTGTCCGTTCCCAGACCATCGCCATCCTGCGTGGCTGGGGCATGGACGAGGCCGACGCCGCCGTGACGTCGGAGGTCCTGCTGGACTGCGACCTGCGCGGCATCGACACCCATGGCATCTCGCTGCTGGCGCTCTATTCCGTCTGGATGAAGGACGGCAAGTTCGACCTGACCGCCAAGCCCCGCGTCGAGCGCGAAGGCGCCGGCCACGCCCTGATTGACGCGCGCGGCGGCCTGGGCTTCGCGGTGTCGGTCCAAGCGACCGAAATGGCGGTGGCGAAGGCGCGGGAAACCGGCCTCGCGGCGGTGACCGTGCGCAACTCGCGCCACTTCGGCGCCGCCGGCTACTACGCCAGGCTCGCCGCCCGGTCCGGGATGCTCAGCCTGGTCGCGACCTCGACCAAGGTCGTCTGCGTGGTTCCGCCGGGGGCGTCGGAAGCCGTCCTCGGCACCAACCCGCTGGCCTATGGCGTGCCGCGCGCTTCGGGCGAGCCGATCGTCTTCGACATGGCGACCTCCACCGCCGCCGGCAACAAGATCCGGATGCACCACCTGAGGTCGGCGCCCCTCCCGGCGGGATGGGTGGTCGATGCCGAGGGCCGGCCGGTGACCGACCCGCACGAGGCCAACCAGCTGGTCTACCAGCGCGGCGGCGGCGGCCTGACCCCCCTGGGCGCGACGCCAGAGCTGGGAAGCCACAAGGGATACGGGCTGGCGCTGCTCGTCCATTTCCTGGGCGGGGCCCTCCCCGGTGGAACCTTCGCCGGCTCCCGGCGCGGCACCGTCAAGACCGGCAACGACGACAATATCGGCCACTTCTTCCTCGCCATCGATCCCGGCGTCTTCCGCGACATGTCCGCCTTCCTGGGCGATGTCGAGGACGTCGCCGACAGCCTCCACGACACCCCGCCGATCGATCCGGAACGGCCCGTCCTGCTGCCGGGCGACATCGAGGAGCGGGTCCGGGCCGAGCGGCTGAAGGGCGGCATTCCCCTGGCATCGACCCTGATCCGGCAACTCGAGGAGGTGGCCGGTTCCCTGGGCGTCCCCTTCCACCTGGACCCGGCAAAGGCCTCCGTCTCCTGACGATGGCGCGACCCCAATCAGCCCAGACCACACCAACCCACTAGGGCCAAGCGAGAATTCCGAGGAGTTGAGAATGACCAAGATCATCCCAAGCGGCCAGACGCTCGGCGCGTCCATCGAAGGCATCGATCTGTCCCAGCCGATCGGCTCGGGGGACTTCGACCTCGTCCTGGACGCGCTGGGAAAGCACGGCGTCGTCTGCTTTCCGGGACAGAACCTCGACGCCGTCAGCTTGAAGCAGTTCAGCGCCCGGTTCGGCAGCCTTGAGGTCAACGTCGCCAACTCGTTCCAGGAGCCGGGGCACCCCGAGGTAATGATCCTGTCCAACATCGTGGAGGACGGCAAGCCGATCGGGATCGCCGACGCCGGACAGGACTGGCACACCGACATGTCCTACAGCGACACGATCGCCTTCGCGAACGTGCTGTACGGCATCAAGATCCCGCGCCGGGACGGGCGGCCGCTCGGCTGCACCGAGTTCGCCAACATGCACGCCGCCTACGACGATCTTCCCGACGAGATCAGGACCCGGCTGGACGGCGCCACCGCCCTGCACGACTTCAACAAGTTCTGGGAGATGATGCGGCGAGAGAAGGGCAGCACGCGGCCACCGCTGACCGAGGAGCAGCGCCGGCGGAAGCCGCCGGTCTCCCACCCCGTCTTCCTCACCCACCCCATCACCGGCCGTAGGGTGCTCTACGCCAATCCCGGCTACACCGTCAGGATCAACGATATCCCGCAAAGCGAGAGCGACGAACTGCTGGAATTCCTGTTCGCCCATCAGCTCGATCCCAAGTACCGGTACAAGCATCTCTGGAACGAGGGCGACGTGCTGATGTGGGAGAATATCGGAACCTTGCACAACGCGGTCTCGGACTACCGCCCCGACGAGCACCGGCTGATCAAGCGCTGCCAGGTCATGGCGGACTGGATCTTCGACTCGCCTCGGGCCAAGGCGGTCGGCGCCGACCGCCAGTTCGCCTGACGACCAGCGGAGGAGGCGGTCATCTCCCCGCCCCTCTGGCACCCGAAAAGGATAAACGGATGTTCTACCAGTCAAAGGACGGACCTGGGCTGCCCTACGATCCCTTCAAGGCGATCGTGGCGCCCCGGCCGATCGGCTGGATCTCGACGACGGACCGTGAGGGACGGCCGAACGTCGCGCCCTACAGCTTCTTCAACGCCATGGCGAGCCGGCCAAACATGGTGGGATTCACCAGCGAGGGTTTGAAACACAGCATGCGCAATGCGCGCGACACCCGCGAGTTCGTCTTCAATCTCGTGACCCTGCCGCTCGTGGACGCCATGAACAAGACCTCCAGCGAGGTGCCGGACGGCGAAAGCGAGTTCGAGTTCGCCGGACTGGAGATGGCGCCCTCGACGCTGGTCAAGCCTCCCCGCGTCGCCGCTAGTCCGGCGGCGCTGGAGTGCCGCCTCGTCCACTTCACGGAATTCCACGACATCGCCGGTCAGCCGACCGACCGCTATCTGGCGGTCGGCCAAGTGGTCGGCGTCCACATCGACGACCACTTCATCCGGGACGGCCGTTTCGACATCGTGCGGGCCCAGACCATCGCCCGGTGCGGCTATCGCGACTATGCCGTCGTCAGCGAGGTTTTCGAACTGCTCCGACCGACCGATCCCGGCCGCTTCGTCGGGTGAGAACCCTCGGTGAGTTGGCTCAGGACACCACCGCCGACGCCAGCGGGCCGGCACCTCGGCTTCCCCCAGGTCCCAGTGCAGTCCGGCCATCATCGCCAGACCTTCCCGGGCGATCGCCACCGGTAGGTGCTCGTTGGGCGCGTGCTGCGAGCAGGCAGGATAGGAGAGTGTGGGACCCAGACGGTCCGCATTCTGAGGATCTCGGAAAAGGTGTCGTTCGGCAGGGAACCGCCCAGGTTGGGCAGGATCGCCGGCTTCTTCCCCGCCGTCCCGGTGTGCATCGGCATGGAACAGTAGGCCAGTTTCGGGGGTGATCGGCGTCACAGCGAGCCCCTCCTGTGAGGGGAGCCCGTTCTACAGGACCACCTCACTATCTTGCCAGCCCAGCCATTCCTACCTCGATTCACCAACGCTTCATCACGCCGCCGACGATGATGATGACGGATGCTCCCGTCCCTTTCTTCATGATCCGCTCACTCGCTTACGGCGGGACTGTGAAGATTGCGGCCAGCCGCAGTGTATCCGCCTCTGGGCGGGAATGGGGGACGTCCATTTCATCAACGTCGGAGGGAAGGCTTTTGTTAGGCGAGACCAAGAACCACGAGGAGAGCCCGGTCAATTGCCGTCATCGTCTCATCATCCAAAAGGCCGATCACGGAGCGGATGCGATCGGCTCTGAGGGCGGCGACTTTGTCCACCATGATTTCGGATGGTCTATCCAGTCCGTTTCCGGCAGCGGGAGAAACTGGAATCCGGAATGCATTGCCGCCGGTCAGGTAACTCGATTCAAGCAGGCAGACAAGGACACTTGCGTGAGTTGGATTCAGCAGGTTGGACTGGACAACGACGTTGGGCCTGACTTTGCCATAATCTCCCTTGGCCGCAGCGAGAACGATGTCTCCGCGCTTGATCTCAGGCATCGTTGTCGGAGTCGTGTTCATCTTCCGTCATAATGTCCTCTATCCAGTCGAGCGCCTCGGCCTCGGAGGGGAGATCACGAACGGCCAGCGAGTCTTGACGGAGCTGCTCGGCGAATGAGGAGGATCGGGTGTCCGGAACCCAGATCGTCTTGGGGCGCAGGCCAATCGCGCGCAGGCGATTGCGGTAGTTATGAACGTTCCTGCGAATGTTGTTGGGCGTTGCCATCTCGACCTCCATACCTATAACAGGTTATAGGCTCATTCGGTAATGTGTGCAAAGCAAAGCGCTGTGCCGTTGCGGCCGAACAGGTGTTGGAGAGCATCAATCCAGATTGATGGGTACTTGACGCAAAAATTGCGTGCACCTTGACAGCGATGGGTCGGGTCGTCAGGACGGCGCTGGCGGGGCCTGGCGGGGCCTGGCGGGGGTCGTGGTTGTGTCGCGGCATTGTTGTACAATGGGTGTCACACCTGTGCATCAATATGCCCGGGTTTTTGCCGGTTTTATGCTGGTGAAAGGATTTTATCTTTTTGTATCAGTGCCTTATCTATGACCGACTAGTTTCATGCGGCACAACTAGCGCCGCTGCGAAAATATACTCTAACGACGCTCTTTTCGGTCAGATCAAGTTGTTTTTGGTGATTTTCTACAACCTAATATAGTATATTTTCGCAACGGCGTTGGCCCTGTGTTGGATTCAGTGTTGGCCCTTGCCGCCTTCTGTTGGCCTCATGTTGCATGTTTTGTTGGCCATGTTGGCTCCCGTGTTGGCCACCGGACGCGCCAGGGGCTCCGGCCTTTGAGCAAAGGAACCCGGAGAAGCAGCATGCCCTTTTTCGCATCCGACGCCGCCGCCCGTGCCGCTCCGCTGCCGCCTATTGCCGCGCCCCATGCCGCCCCGCTTGCCGCCTTCTGCCGCCCCCTTGCCGCCCTGTGTCGCGCTCTGCCGCACCTGCCGCCGCCCTCTGCCGCACATGCCGCACTTGAGGTCGCCCAGCGCCAGCAGATGTAGCAACGAGTTCAAGCGGGCGGATCGGGATACCAGTCATCCTGCTCGATCTGAGCGAGGGTGAAGGGATTTTCCTCGGGCAAGGCTGAAATGGGCAGACCATCGTGCTTCTGGATGCTCTTGCCGGCGAGAGCCGCCCGTGCCTAAGACTGTAAGCGTCGTCTGGCGGGCACCTTGCGTGATCTGACAGTCGCTCCAGGATTGGAAGTTCCGTTTTCAGGGGACTTCCGGCATGGATCGTTTGCAGCATAATTTGCCCCATACAGACGCCATCAGGGACGAACCGCTCCGGCGCATCGAGGTGATCACGGGGCTTGAGCGCCGACGCCGCTGGTCGGAGGAGGACAAGGCCAGGATTGTCGCGGAGAGCCTGGAACCCGGCGTGATCATGGCGGCGGTCGCCCGGCGACATGGCATTCACCGCAATCAACTCTACGGCTGGCGAACCGCCTTCGGAGCTCGACCGGCGAAGGCCGGGCAAGCAGGCGAGGCGCTTGGCTTCGTTCCGGTCACGGTCGTGTCGGAGGCGCCCGAAGCGTCCGTTGCCAACGGACTTATCGAGATCGTCATCGGGTCCGTTTCGGTCCGTCTCACCGGCACCGTCGATGCCGCGGCCCTGCGCCAGGTTCTCGAGGTGGTCCGGAGCTGGCATGATCACGTTGCCGCCCGGTATCCGAGTGCTGGTCTGGCCGGTGCCGGTCGATTTCCGCCGCGGTATGGACAGCCTGGCGGCCCTGGTGCAGGTCACCCTGCGTCTTGATCCCTTCGCCGGCGATGTCTTTGTGTTCCGCTCGCGGCGTCCGGACCGGGTGAAGCTGATCCTCTATGACGGCACCGGTCTGGTTCTTATAACGAAGAGACTGGAAGCCGGCCGATTCAAGTGGCCGCCCGTGACTGACGGCGTGGTCCGGCTGTCGGCGTTGCAGATGTCCGCCCTGTTGTCCGGCTTGCCCTGGGAACGCTTGCAGGTGCCGCCGGTTACCCGCCCGTTGGCCGCGTGCTGAGACAAAGGCGTAGATCATCTCGAATGGTTCAAGTATAATTGCGCCATGTCAACCATCGGCTTCGAAGACATGCCCAATTCAGATCAGCTGAAGGCCAGGCTGATCGAGATGGAAGTCCTTGTTGAGCGGCAGCGAGAAGCGCTCAACGCTCTGGAGATCGAGCGCGATCACTTCAAGGGCGCCTTCGAGGAGGCCGATGCCGAGCGCCAGCGGCTGGAGCTTGTGGTCAGGCAGTTGGTCCGGGCGCAGTTCGGTCGCAAGTCCGAGCGCCTGGATCCCGACCAGTTCCAACTGACCTTGGAAAACGTCGAGCAGGAGATCGCGGCGACCAAGGCCACCCGGCAGGATGCCGGGGACAGTGATGCAAGCCGGCGTTCCCGGCGAACCCCGGCACGGCGCAACCTCGGTCACCTGCCGGCCCATCTCGAGCGCTATGAGGTGGTGATCGAGCCGGAGAGCCGAAGCTGCCCGTGCTGCGGCGGGGCGATGCACCAGATCGACGTCGAGGAAACCGAGCGCCTGGATGCCGTCCCCCTGCGCCTGCGTGTCAGGGTCATCCGGCGCCCGATCTACGGCTACAGGAGTTGCAGCGAGGTGGTTTGATGAGATGGACGGTCCCCCGCATCGACGCTCGTTCAGTGCCATATGACGGATAGGTCCCCTTCATCCCGGAGAGTGTGCGATGTCTACGGCGTTCATCGGTCTCGATCTGGCGAAGTCGGTATTTCAGGTTCACGGCGTTGATGCCCAGGGCAAGGTTGTTGTGACGAAGCGTCTGCGGCGGGACGCGGTGCTGGCGTTCTTCGCCAACCTGCCCGTGTGCGTGGTTGGGATGGAGGCGTGTGCCGGGTCGCATTTCTGGGCAAGAGAGCTCGCCCGGCTCGGTCATACGGTGCGCCTGATGGCGCCGCAGTACGTCAAGCCTTACGTGAAGCGGCAGAAGAATGACCGGGCCGACGCCGAGGCGATCTGCGAGGCGGTGCAGCGACCGAGCATGCGGTTCGTCGCGGTCAAGAGCGAGGAGCAGCAGAGCACCCTGGCGATCCACCGGGTGCGCGAGACGCTGGTCGCCCAGAAGACGCAGCTGATTAACGCGCTGCGCGCTCACCTCGCCGAGTTCGGCATCATCGCACCCCAGGGCGCCGGCAGGATCGCGCAGCTGACCGCCGTAGTGGCCGACCTGGAGGATACCCGGGTTCCCGCTCTGGCGCGAAGCGTTCTCCAAAGTCTTGTCGACCAGCTGCGCGACACCGAACGGCGGGTCGAGGACATCGACGCCTGGTTGGCCGAGCAGGCTCAGGCGGACAAGGTGTGTCAGCGGCTGATGACGGTTCCCGGCATTGGTCCGATCACCGCGACAGCACTGACGGCGACGGTCGGCGACGCCACGGTCTTCGAGTCAGGTCGTCACCTGGCGGCCTGGCTCGGCCTGGTGCCGCGCCAGAACTCGAGCGGCGGCAAGGAACGCCTGGGCGGCATCTCCAAGGCGGGCGACGGTTATCTGCGCCGGATGCTGGTGAATGGCGCGCGGGCGGTGATACGCTGGCATGGCACGAAGTCGCCCTGGCTTGCCGGATTGCTGAAACGGCGGCCCTTCAACGTCGCGGCGGTGGCGCTGGCCAACAAGCTGGCCCGGATTGCCTGGGCGGTGATGGCGCGCGGTGAGGATTACCGCAAGCCTGCCGTGACGGCTGAACCGGCGACGGCGTGAGGCAGCGATGAAGGCGCCATTCGCACTGGGGATCCCGACCTGCGGCAGAATAGCACCGTGCTCGCTCCGGCAAGGCCAAGCCGCCTTCGGCGGTGGCCCTGGCGGGCCAGCCTTGCCGTCCGCTGCGCGCGGCGCTCCTGATAAAGACAGGTCGGGACGGAGAGGTGGTTCCGCCGATCGAACAAAGAGGTTGGGATTAGGAGAAAGAACAGGATGAGACAGCGCCGCAGGCTCGGCAGCCGTCACGGCGCCGAGGGCGGCACATGAGGCTCTCCTTCGGTTTGCGAGGGTGACTGACGGCGTGATGACACGACAGGTCGGACCGGGATCGGCCAAACCCGCCTGCACCAATGAGCCACCGAGCTCGCTGGTTTGATTGGGCGTCGATCCGCGGATCTTCATCAGGGCCAGCAGCCTGAAAGCTGCACAACAGGCCGGATAGATGGCAGCAACCGACTCACTACGTCTGAACGCTGTAAGAAACTCTTGCAAGGCGGGGGGCCGTCCATAGATGGTGCAGGGATATCGCAGTTGCCCAGGCGGATGAGGCTGGATAGAAGGCAAGCCCCTTTCTGATCGCCCTTTCTGACCATGCCGCACAAGTACCATGCCGACCGCCGCCATCGGATTCCGAAGACCCGCTACAAGGTGACGAACTGGCGAGACTATGAGGCTGGGCTGCGAAAGCGCGGCTCGCTGACGATCTGGTTCACGGACGAGGCGATCGCAGCCGGGCAGGCGGCGCCGCGGACCACGCCGGGCGGACAGGCACACTACTCGGATCTCGCGATCGAGACATCGCTGATCTTGAGGACAGTGTTTCACCAGCCGCTGCGGCAAACCGAAGGGCTGGTCGGCTCACTGCTCGAGCTGATGGGGCTGGATCTGCCGGTGCCGGATCAGAGGGTGTTGAGGTGAACGCGAGCTAAATTTGAGCTATGGGAAGCGTGAGGCTTGGGACTGATCGATTGTTGATCTGGTAAGGGGCGCAGCGGGATCCAGGAGGACGCGATGGCGGACAAACCCTACCCAACAGATCTGACGGATCAGCAATGGGAATTGATCCGGCCGTTGCTTGAGCACAGCCATGGACGGCGTGGCCAGCGGCACTACAGTCTGCGGCGGATCGTCGATGGCTGCTTCTATGTTCTGCGGGGCGGTATCCCCTGGCGTATGATGCCTCACGATCTGCCGCCGTGGGAGGATGTCTATTATCATCTGTGCACCTGGCGCCGGAAGGGGACCTGGGAGCGGGTCAACCAGGTCCTGCGCGAGCGTCATCGGGTCGCCAAGGGACGCAAGCCCCAACCCACCGCGGCGGTAATCGACAGCCAGTCGGTCAAGACCACCGAGGCCGGTGGTCCGCGCGGCTATGACGGCGGCAAGAAGGTGACCGGCCGGAAGCGTCAGGTGCTGGTCGATACCGAGGGCACCTTGCTGAAAGCCAAGATCCACCCGGCCGACATCCATGACAAGTCGGGCGGCATGCTCCTGCTCACCTGCCTGCACATCCTGTTCCCCACCATCGTGCTGGTCTGGGCCGACAGCAGCTATCAAGGCCTGAGAAGCTGGATCCAGGAAAACCTTGGATGGACGCTGACGATCGCCAGGCATTGGTGGACCGGCGCCCGGGGGTTCTGGTGTGCTCCCGGTCAGGAGCCCCCGACCATTCCTGCCGGCTTCCATGTCTTACCGCGCCGGTGGGTGGTTGAAAGGTCGCTGGCTTGGTTCTGCCGCAACCGCCGCCTGGCCAAGGACTATGAACGACTACCGGAAACCGGCGAGATGTTCCTCTACATGGCCATGAGCCGCATCCTGATCATACGGCTGGAAAAATACCTGAAGCCGACAACGTGACTTTCGGCTCTAATTTAGCTCGCGTTCACCTAAACACCCTCTCATACCGCATTCAGTAAATGCTGACTCTTGAAGAGGGCGCACCGTCTTGGCGAGAGGCTTCTACCGGGGCTTGTGGGATCGGGCAGTTTGTGATGCGGTTTCACCGCATTAATCTGCGGAGGGACATGATGGTGGCTGTTGCGATCCGACGAGACATCGAGGCCAGCGAGTTGCGGCGCCTTGCCCGTCTGGAGCGGGATGGTCGGGTATCCAGCCGGCTTCTGGCGCTGGCGGCGGTGCTCGATGGTGTCAGCCGCGAACAGGCCGCTCGCATCGGGGGAATGGATCGGCAGACCCTGCGCGACTGGGTTCACCGCTTCAACGAAGCGGGTGTTGCGGGCCTGCGCGACCGTGCCCGGCCTGGACGGCCCTGCCTGCTGGCCGAGGAACTGCTCCCGGAACTGGCCGCCCTGATCGCGGACGGTCCGCAGGTCGAGCGCGACGGTGTGGTCGAGTTCCGGCTGTCCCATATCCACGCGTTGTCGCTGCGGCACTTCGGCGCCGACTACAGCCAGGGCGGCATGCACGCCGTGCTGCGCCGGATGGGCTTTTCCTGGCTGAAGCCCCGGCCGATCCACCCCAAGACCGACCTTGCGGCCCAGGAGACATTTAAAAAAACTTCGGCCAGACGCTGGCATGCATCCGTGATCAGCATCCCGAAGTCGAGCGGGTGGAGGTCTGGTTCCAGGACGAAGCCAGGGTCGGCCAGAAAGGCTCGCTGACCCACCTGTGGGCACCGACCGGCACGCGGCCTCGAGCGGTGCGCGACCATCGCTTCAAATCCGCCTACATCTTCGGCGCGGTTTGTCCGGAGCGCGACACCGGGGTGGCGCTGGTGGTCAGCCGGGTCAGCACCGAGGCGATGAACCTCATGCTCGCCGAGATCAGCCAGGCCGTCGGCAAGGCCGCACACGCCGCCGTGCTGATCGACGGCGCCGGCTGGCACGTCGCAAACGATCTCGAGGTGCCGGCCAACATCACCTTGGTCCCGCTGCCGCCCTACAGCCCGGAACTCAATGCCATCGAGCGTCTGTGGCAAGTCATGCGCGACACCTTGCTCTCACACCGCCTCTTCACCGATCTCAACCACATCATCGAGGTCTGCTGCACAACTTGGAATACTCTGATCAGCCAGCCCGGACGGATCCAGTCCACATGCGGTTACCCCTGGGCCCTACCAGTCAGAACTTCCTGAATTTGGTATTACCCCGGTCTGCCGGGCGATTTCCAGGACCGGCAGCCGATCCGCCGACAGAAGCACGATACGGGCCCGCTGCGTGTGTTTGAGCGGGCGGCTGCGGTCCCCGATAACGGCGGCCAACCGCGCGCGGTCCTCAGGGCTGACGATGACGCTGACTGTCTGGGCCATGACCCCAGACTCGCACAATGCCGCCCTCGTGTGAATCCCTTGTCGGCGTCAGTGCACTAGGCCTTGAGCGGCCGGTCGGCTCACCGCTGGAATTGGAATACACGGGTCACTTTTCGGGGAACGGGATGCCCAGCGACAATCTGACTGATCGGGACGCAAGCGCCTCGACCGCTTCGAGAGAATGCAGCAGAACCGCCGCGGTCGCACTTTCCCGGCCGTGATGGCGTCTAGCAGGCTGCGGAAGAAGGGCTGTGCACGGGCGGGCGGTCGTGATTCTCTTCGGTGGTGGAGACTGCGGCCGGCGAGGGGACGATGCGGGGATTGGACGAACGCAGCGAGGGTCTGTTCAGCTACGTGAGCTGTGAAGCGCGGGTTCCGGCGAGCCATCCGTTGCGGCCGATCCGGGCCATCGTGGACGAGGCGCTGGAGGTGATGTCGCCGGCCTTCGAGGGGCTGTACTCCAGGATTGGGCGACCATCGATCCCGCCGGAGAAGCTGCTGCGGGCGCTGCTGCTGCAGGCCTTCTACTCGGTGCGCTCGGAGCGTCAGCTGATGGAACAGCTCGATTACAATCTGCTGTTCCGCTGGTTCGTCGGCCTGTCGATGGACGCGCCGGTGTGGGACGTGACGGTGTTCACCAAGAACCGTGAACGGCTGCTGGCCGGCGATGTGGCGGCCAAGTTCCTGGCCACCGTGCTGGATCAGCCGCGGGTCAAAACGCTGCTGTCGGACGAGCATTTCTCGGTGGACGGCACGCTGATTGAAGCGTGGGCCTCGGTGAAGAGCTTCCGGCCCAAGGACGGCAGCGGCGAGCCGCCGGGGCCGGGACGCAACGGCGAACGCGACTTCCATGGCGAGAAGCGCTCCAACGAGACCCACGCCTCGACTACCGATCCCGAGGCGCGGCTGTACCGCAAGGGCAACGGGCAGCCGGCGAAGCTGGCCTTCATGGGTCATGCGCTGATGGAGAACCGCCACGCCCTGGTGGTGGATGTCCGGCTGACGGCGGCCACCGGCTTGGCCGAGCGCGAGGCGGCGGTGGCCATGGTCGAGGCCATTCCGGGCCGCCACCGCATCACGGTCGGGGCCGACAAGGCCTACGACACCAGGGATTTCGTGGCGAACATGCGCGAGTTGGGCGCGGCCCCGCACGTCGCCCAGAACACGAACAACCGCCGCTCGGCGATCGACGGCCGGACCACCCGCCACCCCGGCTACGCCGTCAGCCAGCGTATCCGCAAGCGGATCGAAGAGGTGTTCGGCTGGATCAAGGGAGCCGGCTTGCGCAAAACGCGTCATCGCGGCACGGCCCGTGTCGGTTGGATGTTCACGCTGACCGCCGCGGCCTACAACCTGATCCGCCTGCCCAAGCTGCTGGCTGCGGCATAATCACGTCCGGAGTCCGCCTGAACGGCGGCTCCGCGAGCCCTGGATCAAGGCAAACCGCTACATCTCGACCAAAACGGGCGTCCAAAGCGCCCTCATCAAGCCTCAGCGGAGGCAAGGGCGCTGCGAAGGCCCGTTTTTCCGCGTCCTGTTAGTGCTGGACGCCGTTGATCCGGATGAACAGCTCATCCAAATGCCGGTGATCGCCCGGCCTTGGTCGGCGCCGCCGCAGTCGGTTGGCGAAAGTCTGGGCGAACTTCCGACACCAGCGCCGGATCGTTTCGTAGGAGACTACTACGCCCCGCTCCGCCAGCATCAGCTCGACATCCCGGAAGCTGAGACAGAACGTGTGGTACAGCCAAACGGCGTGACTGATGATTTCGGCTGGGAAGCGGTGACGATGATGAGGATCAAGGACGCGTTTCATTCCGCCACCGTGCCCCACCCGAACATCAAACGCCACCTCAGTCCGTTAACGTGACGATGCCCCCGCTACCGGTGCTGTGGGCGGCCAAGTACTACGAAATCCAGAAGTATCTCACCCTCACTCACCACGCCTACTCGCCCCTTATCCTCGTGATGAACAAGCGTAAGTTCGATAGCCTGCCGGCGGAGTACCGGACGATCCTGATCGACTCCGCGCGCGAGACGGCGGCTTACCAGCGCGATCTCAACGCGAAGCAGGTTGCCGAGATCATTGCCGGGCTGAAGGAGGCGGGCATGGAGATGATCGAGGAAATCGACACCACCCGGTTCCGGCAGATCGTCGAGGATCCTCTGCGCAAATCCTTTGCCGAGAAGTATGGAATGGATCTGCTCTCCACGATCGCTGCCGAGATGTAGAGCCTGGCGCAGGTCAGCGTGATGAGGGGGAGCTTGTTCGTCATCCGGCACCGTAGTGCCCAGATGCGGAGACCGTTCATCTCATTACCCTGCGGCGTGCCCCGGTTACCGCCAGCCTGCACGTCGTAGTCGGCTGGCAGTCCCCGGCCATGATCGCGCACCACCTATGGAGAGGCCGGCGCGGTCCGCCTTCCCGACGCGTCCGTAAGCCGAGCAGCCACCGAGTGGCGATCAGCCCGTCCAGGGTCGAGATCAACAGGGTTCGCGGGGCCCCGCGCACACAAGCGGCGCGTGGGCGAAACCCTGTTGACCCCACCTGATGAATACCCTGTTGGCTTTCCTCCAGTTGCCACCGCCAACCGGAAGAGATGCCGGCCCGGCGAGTGCACTGCCTTTGCTCCAATCACAGTCCCGGGGGATGAACGCTGCCGGGCTGACAGGGTGACGCGGAGCACGGCATCCTGGCTTTCCACCATGGCGACGGGCATGCATCGCTTTCCCCGTCAGGAGTTTGGCAGTCCACCGTCATCAAGGTGCTTGTGTGTTTCCGGCTATGGGGAAGTAAGGTTTGAAGGTCCCTCGCCGGGAGTGCACCCTGGTTTGATAATCAAACCAGGAAGCCGTCAGGATATTATAGTCGCGGGCGTCAACAGCCTTCCGCCCAATTCCTGAAAGCGGATTTGGGTCCCCACGAAGGCTGTTGACGTCCAGCGTTCGGGAGTCGCCCGGTGGCGACCTCGACGGTCGCACGCACCGACATCGGTTCGACCTGCGGCACCGGAACCTGGAGAGCTGCCAGCCACCCAGTTCAGGCGACCGCACCTAAATCAAAGCCGTCGTCCGGTCGACCGTCGACAGCACCGATAACGTATCGCATCCGGACACCCTCGTGACGTTGATGAGATGGCGCTCCGCTCTCATCCCTCCCTGCGCCGGAGCAGCCCCGGCGTCAGCCGCCGACCCGGACCACGGTACGGCCACGGATCTGGCCTTTCAGGATCTCGGCACCCTTGGCCGCCAGCTCCTCGAGCGAAATATCGGTCGTGACCGCGTCCAGCGTCTCCGGCGGCAGTTCCCGCGCGATGCGCTGCCAGGCCTCGATCCGGCGCTCCCTGGGGCAGTTGACGGAATCCACGCCGAGCAGGGCGACGTTGCGCAGGATGAAGGGCATCACGGTGGCGGGCAGGTCCGGACCGCCCGCGAGCCCGCAGGCTGCGACCGCGCCGCCGTACACGGTGCCCGCCAGCACGGTCGCGAGCGTCGTGCTGCCGACCGTGTCGACCGCACCGCCCCAGCGCTCGGACAGCAGCGGCTTCGACGGCTGCGCCAACTCGGCGCGATCGACGATCACGGCCGCGCCGAGCGATTTCAGGTAGTCAGCCTGTTCCGGCCGGCCGGTCGAGGCGGCGACCTTGTAGCCCAGGTTGGCGAGCAGCCGCACCGCGACGCTGCCGACGCCGCCCGCGGCGCCGGTCACCAACACCTCCCGGGCGCGATCGATGCCGTGGCGCTCCAGCGACATGACGCACAGCATGGCGGTCAAGCCCGCCGTGCCGACGGCCATCGCGTGGCGCGCATCCAGCCCGTCGGGGAGCGGCACCAGCCAGTCCGACTTCACCCGGGCACGCTCGGCGAAGCCGCCGGACCAGCTCTCGCCGACGCCCCAACCGGTCAGGACCACGCCGTCGCCCGGCCTGTAGTCGGGCGAGGCCGACTCGACCACCGTCCCGGCGAAGTCGATGCCCGGCACCATGGGAAACCTGCGCAGGATGCGGCCTTTGCCGGTCAGTGCCAGCCCGTCCTTGTAGTTGAGGCTGGACCAGGCGACCCTGACGGTCACATCGCCGTCGGGCAGATCGGCGTCGCTCCAGCGTTTCAGTTCGACGGTCTGCGCACCGTCCTTCTGGTCCGCGACCAGGGCGCGGAAAGTCGTGTCGGTCATCGGCGGTTTCTCCCCTTGCTGATGTTCGTGACGGTCGGCTCAGCCGGCGCGCTCGGCCCGGCGTTCAAGTGCCTCGCGGTAGCGGTCGCGGATATAGATCATCAGGTTGCGAAGTGCGGCGACGCCGGCCTCGCCGTCCCGCCGCTCCACCGCATCCAGAATGCTTTCGTGGAAATCCGCGATGGTCTGCCGGTCGCGCACGCGGAAGATGATCATGTTGCTGACGGGCTGGAGCGCCTCGACCACCGAATGCATGACGAAGCGCAGCAGCGCGTTGCCGGTCGCATCCACCAGGGCCCGGTGGAACCGCACGTCGGAGGCGCAGAACTCCTCGTCCGTCAGGGTGGCATCGCGCTGCCGCCCCAGTTCGCGCCGCATGGCTTCCAGGTCGGCGTCCGCGCGGTTCCGGGCGGCCAGCCGGCAGCAGACCGACTCCAACTCCAGCCGGGCGGTCGCTACGTCGTCCAGGCCGAAGTCGCCGACCGCCACCATCAGCGTCGTGGCGTTGGCCAGCGTCAGGGCCGCCTCCTCGGGCGCCGGGCTCGCGACGAAGTTGCCGCCGGTCGGGCCGCGGCGCGACCGGATCAGATGCTGCGCGGCCAATCGCTTCAACGCCTCGCGCACCGTCGGGCGCGACACGCCGAAACGCTGGGCCAGTTCCTCCTCCGTCGGCAGCCGCTCGTCGACCTTGAGCCGCCCGTCCAGGATCGCGGAGCGGATGCTCTCGGCGATCTGACGCGCGGCGCTGGCGGTGACCACGTCCTTGAACTCGATGCCCATTCTCTCTCGCGTCTCCGCCGTCCCGTTTCGAAAACACCCTATCACAAGTTGGCCGACCGCAAAGGGTGAAAAGGTAAGTCATTATTTGTTTGACAAATAGCAGCAAGCCGGGCGAGCCTGAACTCGACCGGCCGGATCGACACGGAACACGCCGAGAACAGGCGGGGCCGGCCCAATGCGGATCGGACGCGGGAGCACGGCCCGCGCGTCTCCGACAGGGAGGAAATCAGGAAATGCATTTCAGGACAGCAGGCCTGCTCACCGCGGCGTTCCTGGCGACGGCCGCGCCGGCACAGGCACAGAACGACGCCTTGCCGGTGTTTCGCGTCGGCGTGCTCAACGACCAATCCGGTCTCTATTCGGATATCGCCGGCTTGGGATCCGTCGAGGCCGCCCGCATGGCGGTCGAGGACTTCAAGCCCGAGACGAAGGGGTTCCGGGTGGAGATCCTGTCGGCGGATCACCAGAACAAACCCGACGTCGGCGCGAACATCGTCCGGCAATGGTTCGATCGCGACCAGGTCGACGTGGTCGCCGACGTGCCGACCTCGTCGATCGCCCTGGCGGTGTCGGAGATCGCGCGGGAGAAGGACAAGGTCTTCCTGATCGCCAGCGCCGGCACGTCCGACCTGACCGGCAAGGGGTGCACGCCGAACAACGTCCATTGGACCTATGATACCTGGGCGCTCGCCAACGGCACGGCCAAGGCGGTGATTGGCAACGGCGGCAAGAGCTGGTTCTTCCTGACCGCCGACTACGCCTTCGGACACGCGCTGGAACGCGACGCGATGTCGATCATCAAGGCGAACGGCGGGGAGATCACGGGTCAGGTCAGGGCCCCGTTCCAGACCAACGACTTCTCCTCGTTCCTCCTGCAGGCGCAGGGCAGCGGCGCGCAGATCGTGGCGCTGGCCAATTCGGGCGGGGATACTATCACCGCGGTCAAGCAGGCCGCCGAGTTCGGGTTGACCGATGCCGGGCAGAAACTCGCCGGGATGCTGGTGTTCCTGACGGACGTCCATTCGATCGGCCTCCAGACCGCCCAGGGACTGCTTCTGACCGAGGCCTTCTACTGGGACATGAACGAAGGAACCCGGGCCTGGACCGACCGGTTCATCCAACGCAATTCGAACCGGTACCCGACGATGAACCAGGCCGGCACTTACGCCTCGGTCCTGCACTGGATGAAGGCGGTCGCCGCGATGCCGGACAAGGCGGCGGCGCGGTCTGGCCGCCACGCGGTCGAGGTCATGAAGTCGATGCCGACCGACGACGCGCTGTTCGGCAAGGGCAGCATCCGCATCGACGGGCGCAAGATCCACGACATGTACCTGTTCGAGGTGAAATCGCCGTCGGAATCCAAGCAGCCCTACGATTACTACGACGTGGTCAGCACCATTCCCGGCGACCAAGCCTTCCGGCCGTTGAAGGACAGCGACTGCCCGATGGTCGGTTCGGCGGCGAGGGGGCAGTGATCGGGCATGGCTAGCCTGGAGGGCCGAAACCCGGCCGCATGGCCGGCCGGCAAGACCCTGTCCCTTGCCCTCCTGCTGGTGAGCGAGGTGGCGGCGATGTCGGTCTGGTTCGCCACGACGGCCTCGCTCGCCGGCATCCGGGAGGAATGGCACCTGGGTGCCTTCCAGGAGGCGCTGCTGACCAGCAGCGTCCAGGCCGGGTTCGTCGCCGGAACCCTGGTCAGCGCCCTGCTCAGCCTGCCCGACCGGCTGGACCTGCGCCGGCTGTTCTGCGGGTCCGCCCTGGTCGCGGCGGCGGCGAACGCCGCGATACTGGCCTTCGAGCCGATCGATGCCATGGTTCCGCTGCTCCGCTTCGTGACCGGCATGTGCATGGCGGGCGTCTATCCCGTCGGCATGAAGCTTGCCAGCACCTGGGCGGAGCGAGACCTTGGCCTGCTGATCGGCCTGCTGATCGCGGCGCTGACGCTGGGTTCCGCCTCGCCCCACCTGCTGGCCGCGTTCGGCGGAGTGGACTGGCGCGTGCCGTACATGGCGGCTTCGGCCGCCGCGACGCTGGCCGGCGTGCTGATCATCTTCGCGCGGATCGGCCCCAATGTCGCCAAGGCGCCGCCGCTGCGGCTTGGCAACGCCCTGGAAGCTTGGCGGAACCGGCCGTTGCGGCTCGCCAATCTCGGCTACCTCGGGCACATGTGGGAACTCTACGCGATGTGGGCCTGGTTCGGCGTCTTCATCCATGCGAGCTTCGCGCAAACGCTCGGCGAAGATTCCTCGACCACGGCGAAGCTCGCGACCTTCGCCGTGGTGGCCGCGGGCGCCGTCGGTGCGCTGGCCGGGGGATGGCTGGCGGACCGCTGGGGCCGGACGCTGGTCACCTCGGCGTCGATGGCCATCAGCGGCGTCTGCGCGCTGACGATCGGCCTGCTGTTCCACGGACCGCCGGCGCTGGTGGTGGCGGTCGGCATGGTGTGGGGAATCAGCATCATCGCGGACAGCGGCCAGTTCTCGGCGACCGTCGCGGAACTGTCCGATCGGTCGCTGGTCGGCACCATGCTGACGATCCAGACCTGCATCGGTTTCCTGCTGACGCTGGCGAGCATCCATCTGCTGCCTTACGTCGTGGACTTGGTCGGCTGGACGTTCGCCTTCTCGGTGCTCGCGATCGGCCCGTTCCTCGGCATCGTCGCGATGCTGCGCCTCCGCGCCGACCCCGCCGCCCTCTCGATTGCCGGAGGCAAGCGATGATCATCCCCACCCGTCACACCCCGGAGAACTGTCTTCCATGACTTACACGACGATCCTTCTCGAAAAGGGCGACGGGGTCGCCACGCTGGTGCTCAACCGGCCGGATCGCCTCAACGCGATCAACCAGACCATGCTGCGGGAGATCGACTGGGCGCTGGACGAAGTTGAAGCCGATCCCGACATCCGGGCGGTGGTGGTGACCGGCGCCGGATCCGCTTTCTCCTCCGGCTTCGATCTCAAGGAACAGATGGAAAAGCGGCCGTCCGGAGTGGCGCAGTGGCGCGCCCTGCTGCGCAACGACTTCGATCCGGTGATCCGGTTCTGGCGCCTGTCCAAGCCGACCATCGCCGCCGTCAACGGCCATTGCCTGGCGGGAGCTTGCGAGCTGGCGCTCGCCTGCGACATCACCGTCGCGTCCGAGAAAGCCGTGTTCGGCGAGCCCGAACTGAAATTCGGCGCCGGCATCGTCGTGATGATCCTGCCCTGGATCGTCGGCCCGAAGATCGCCAAGGAAATCATCCTGACCGGAGAGGACCGGATCCCCGCCGACCGTGCCTTGCAGATCGGCATGGTCAACCGCGTGGTGCCGGCCGACCGGCTCCTGGAGGAGGCGCAGCGGACGGCCCGCCACATCGCGGCGATCGATCCGAACCTGGTCCGCCAGACCAAGCGGGCGATCAACCGGGCCTTCGAAATCATGGGGATGGGCGAGGCTCTGGAAGCGGCGCTGGACATCGACCTGCAGATCGAGGGGGAAGGCTCGCCCGACAAGCAGGAGTTCATGGAGATCGCCCGCGCCCGGGGCCTGCGGGCAGCGATTGCCTGGCGCGACGGCCGGTTCCCGGGAGGGTCCGGCCAATGACGGGCCGGCTGGCATCCCTGCTGGACGAGGGGCTGGAGCGGGGGTCCGGTGCGATCGTCGAGGATCCCGGCGGCCGGCTCGATGCCGGCGGGATCCTGGCACGGGCGGGTGCCGTCGCGGCGGAACTCGCACGGCACGGGATCGGACCGGACGAGCCCGTGCTGGTCAGTGTCGGCAACCGCGCCGCGGACTTCGCCGCCCTGCTCGGAACGTGGCGGGCCGGGGCGGTTGCGGTCCCGGTGCACTCGACGACGCCGGGCCGGGTACTCGAATCCCTGCGCGAGGCCACCGGCGTCCGGCTGGTCCTCGACGGGGCGACCGGCGAGGCGGCCCGGGTCGCCGACAGGCCGCCGCCCGGACGCGCTCTCCTCGACGGGGCGGCGCTCGTGATCTTCACCTCCGGCTCGACCGGGGCGCCGAAGGGCGTCGTGATCGGTCACGGCAGGCTCGCCGGAAAGCTCGACGTGCTCCGGTCGGTGCTCGGCATCGCGCACGGCCCGCATACGCTGCTGCCCTTGCAGGTCACCTTCATCTTCGGCATCTGGGTCTCGCTGGTCACCGTCCTGGCTGGCGGACGGCTGACGATGATGCCGAAGTTCACTCCCGCCGAGGCGCGGGCGGCGCTCGGGTCCGGCGTGACCACGGCCGCGTTCGTGCCGACCATGCTGCGCGCCCTGTTCTCCGAGGCGGCCCCGCCGCCAGCCGCGCCGGACCTGACGCGGATCCTGACCGGCGGCGAGCCGCTGGGGGAGGGCTTGGGCACCCGGATTGCCCGGTCCTTCCCGGCGGCCGACCTGTACGACCTGTACGGGCTCACCGAGACCGGATCCTGCGATTTCTGCGTCACGCCGGAACTGCGGGCAGCGGCTCCCGGCACGATCGGGATGCCTACTCCCGGAGTGGCGTTCCGGATCGCCGAGCCGGCCGACGCCGGTGCGGGCGGCGCCGGGGAACTGCTGATCCGCACGCCGTACGGCATGCTGGGTTATCTGGACCGGCCCGACCTGACCGCCGCCGCCTTCACCGACGGCTGGTTCCGTACCGGCGACCTGGCGCGCCGGCGCCCCGACGGTACCGTCGAGCTGGCGGGCCGGGCGAAGGACATCGTCTCGCGCGGGGGGAACAAGATCGCGCCGCTGGAGATAGACAGGCTGTTCTGCAGCCATCCCGATGTGGTCGCGGCGCTTGCGGCGGGCGTGCCCGATCCGCTGCTCGGCGAGCGGCTCCATGTCATGGTGGTGCCACGCGCCGGCTCGGCGGTGGACGCCCGGTCGCTGGCCGACTGGGCCGCCGAACGGATCGAACGCTTCAAGATCCCCGACGTTTTCCATTTTTCAGCCGAGCTGCCGCTTGGGCGGACGGGAAAGGCCGATCGTGGAGCATTGCGGGATTGGATTGCACAAGGCGCGAAGAACGGCTGAGACGTGTGGACGATCCTGCAGGCCGGAGCCCCACCGTCAGCCCGCCCGTTCGCGGCGGCGCTGCCGGCGGTGATCCGGGAACCCCGGCACGGCCGCAGTGGGCCATGCCCGATACCGTGTGGCGCGATCGGCTGGCCGTCCTCGCCGACCAGGACACCTGGCTGGCGGATTGGGGGAGCCGGGCTGCCGGGTGCCCGTTGTCCTGCTGCCGCAAAACCCGGGCCCGGCGCTAGAACGCCTAGGCTCTCGCGCAGGCCGGCACTGATGCCGGCAGCGAGCGTAAAACCGCGTGCGAACCGGAATCGCTATCCCGGCGCCGGGATGGCACCGACCGAGCCGCGCCTGTCGCAACTGGTGCGAAATTCGTCTGTAGGGCGGATTTCGACCTCGGGATGTGTTGCTCGGGTGACCTTGCACGAGTTTGGTCATGCTGTTGAGAACTTTGCATCCGACGTTGGCACAGAGGGGTTCGCCTCGACCGGCTGGCTAGGCAAAGTCCGGGCCCGGAGACTTCGGCCGATGACGACCTGGTAGCGCAGCATGGCGACCTCTCCGAAGGAGCGGCGGCCATATCCGACCGCCTTCTGCCAGCCGAGCTGCCGCGCCCCCGGTTCAGCAGGATGCGCAGGTCGCGCTGGGTCGGAGCTGTTCGCGCCTTGTCGCCCGGCACCGCGTTGACCGCGGCGGGACGATCACCGCGGCGAGTGGCGGGAAATCGTCCGGGCATCTTATGGCGACGGCTCTGGTTGATCTTGTACGGCATGCGGCTCTCAGTTTCAGAGGGCCGGCCTCCATATTCGTCAAGGCCCCGAACCGCCAGGCGCAGGCCGTTTTATGCGCCAACGTTGGTTGACGATGGTCGCAGACATAGCCCGCCCCTCTCCCGCGCGTCAGCCCTCCTTCAGCTCAAAGTAGTGTCCCGATCAGCATGGGTCTGCACATTCTGTCTGCGAACAGGTTCTCGTCAATGCCCATCAATGCCGCAACAGAACTCAGACGCGGCTCAGGACTTCCTTGCGATAAGCTTTAAGGCATGAGACGAATTCCCGCGTGACTCTGGACGCAGGCCTGTGAACCGGGAGCTATGGGGGAAACTGGGTGATGACGAGGTGAGGAAGGTGGCGTAACGAGGTAGGTGCTTGACGCCTGCCAGAACCTCCACGAGGGAGCGCTACGCCATGAACGAAGATACCAGCATTGTCCGGCTTCGCCAGCCCGAAGAGATCGATGATCCCCTGACGGCCCTTCTCCGATCGGGAGCCCGCCAGTTGTTGGAGCAGGCCATCGAAGCCGAGGTGGCGGCTTTCCTGGCTGCCAGCAAAGACCTGAAGCTGGCCGACGGCCGGGACCGGTTGGTCCGGCATGGCCATGGACCGGAGCGCATGATCCAGACCGGGATTGGGCCGGTCGAGGTCCAGCGGATCAAGGTCCGTGATCGCGCTCCCGGTCCGGCAGCCGAGCGCATCCGGTTCAGCTCAGCCTTGCTGCCGCGCTGGGCGCGCCGGACGACCAGTCTCGACGCCCTGCTGCCAATCCTGTATCTGCGCGGCGTTTCAGCCGGTGATTTCCAGGAGGCGCTGAGCGTTCTGCTCGGCAAGGACGCGCCCAACCTGTCACCGGCGGTCATCGCGCGGCTGAAGGAGAGCTGGGCGGACGACTACGCGCGCTGGCAGCGGCGGGACCTGTCGGCCCGGCGCTACGTCTATGTCTGGGCCGACGGCGTCTACCTCCAGGCCCGCATGGAGCCTGCCGCCGAGTGCATGCTGGTGATGATCGGCGCCACGCCGGAGGGTAAAAAGGAACTGCTCGGCTTCCAGGTCGGCGTCCGCGAAAGCGCCCAGAGCTGGCGCGAACTGCTGATCGACCTGAAGGCCCGCGGGCTGGGAATCGCCCCGGAACTGGCGGTCGCCGATGGTGCTTTGGGCTTCTGGAAGGCGCTCGACGAGGTCTTCCCCGGCACGCGTCATCAGCGCTGCTGGTTTCATAAAAGTTCTAATGTTCTCAACAAGGTGGCGAAATCGCTCCAGCCCGCGGTCAAGCAGGACCTGCGGGAGATCTGGATGGCGCCCGACCTCAAGGCGGCGGAGCATGCCCTTGATACCTTCGAGAAGAAGTACGGCGCCAAGTACTCCGGTGCCGTCGAATGCCTGACCAAAGATCGTGATGCCCTGCTGGCCTTCTACAGCTTCCCGGCCGAGCATTGGGATCACGTGCGGACCACAAACCCTATAGAAAGCGTCTTCGCCACAGTCCGGCACCGGACGGTCCGCACCAAGGGGGCGCTTTCCCAGGACACTGCCAAGCTCATGGTCTTCAAGCTGATCTCGGCAGCATCCAGAACTTGGCGGCGACTTCAGGGCGAAAACCAGTTGCCCAAGATCATCCAAGGCGTCAAATTCCGCGACGGCATCGAGGTCAGCGTGCCGACATCACACAGCGCCGCCTGAACACCTCGTCACCCAAATTCCGCTATAGCTCGTCATGATCGCCTAACAGGCGAATACCGAGAGTGTTTCATTCCCTGCGCAGCCTGTGCCCTATCAGGTATGACCGCATAAGACCAAGCGCCACGCTGGTGTCGCTGATACTATAACTGTGCCCTCGCAGGCATTCGATCACTTTCTGCTCAACCGCCTACTGGCCTCGCTCAGTTCTCTCTGGGCGGGGCCTTTCGTTTCAATGAAGCAAAATAATATATGCCTACCTTATTTATCACCTTGGGTTGTATGCTTTAGCCATTTGTTAACCATATACATCGTAAGTTCCGCAGCTTCTTTTGTGATCGAGAAGCATGATGTACCTGGCTAAGGATCCCCTGGTGATGTCGTCCACTGCAGGCAGCTCACGCATTCTGCTTTGCGAGGATGACCCGGTGATCGCCATGCACTTCCAGGCAGTCTTGGAGACCAGTGGCTATGTCGTTGTCGGGCCTGTCTGTACCGGCACGGAAGCCTTGATGGAAGCGGATCGCCATCCACCCGATCTGGCGCTCGTCGACATCGGTCTTCGGGGGGCGATCGACGGCATATCGGTCGCGGCCGAACTCGCATCGCGGGCAGTGCCCGTGATTTTCCTGACGGGCGATTACCAGCGGGCCTGCCTTGACGGCAGGGAGTTCGCAGCGGACATCCTGATCAAGCCTGTTTCCGATGGAGCTATCCTGAAAACCGTGGCTTCCGTCCTGCAGCCAGGGCAACAATGCTGAGCGCTTCTGTCGTCGCTTCAGCACTGCGAGGAATGATGCGGAGGCGCTATACCTGGCCGGTGATGGTCATGGCCGTGGGGAGCCTCGCCACGGCTGTCGCGGCAGCTGGATCCTGGCGCGCGATGGACCTCAAGGGCCAGGATCGCTTTCTCCAGGAGGTTGAACAGACCCACGTCGCCATCCAGGACCGCATGGAAACTTACGTTGCGGTCCTTCGGGCCACGGCTGCCCTGTTCACGGCAAGCGACGACGTGACCCGCGCCGAGTTCGCCGCTTTCGCGACGCGGCTGAACCTTCCTGAGCGCTATCCCGGAATTCAGGGCATCGGCTTCAGTGCGCATGTGTCGCCGGATGAGGTCGGACACTTGGAAGCGGATATGCATCGGCAGGGGCTTGATGATTTTCGCATCTGGCCTGACGCTCCGCGGAGCGAGATCCACTCGATCGTGTTCCTTGAGCCGCTCGACAGCCGGAACAATGCGGCCATCGGCTTTGACATGGCGACCGATCCGGTGCGCCGTGCGGCCATGGAACTGGCACGCGACTCCGGCGAACCCGCCGCCTCCGGCAAGGTCCGGCTGGTGCAGGAGATCGGGCAGCATGCCCAGGCAGGTTTCCTGATCTATGTGCCGGTGTACCGGGGGCGCGATGTCCCGGACACCGTCGAGGAGCGCCGGCGCCTTCTCCTCGGGCATGCCTATGCCCCGTTTCGGGCCGACGACCTGCTCGGCAAACTCCTTGGCGGGGTACAGCCCAGCGTCGCCTTGGAGATCCACGACGGCGATCCGGCCGCGGGAGTCGTAATGCACCGCTCCAACGGCTGGAGCGTTGATGGCGGGGCGAAGTATCGGACAGAGCGCCCGCTGGAAGTCGCGGGCCGGCACTGGGCCGTCGCTTACGCGGCAGGAGATGGCCTGGACGGTACCTCGGGACGTGAGCTGGTGTGGGTCGTCGCGGTCGGCGGCCTTCTCGCGACCGGCATGGTATCCGCCGCCGCCTGGGCCCAGGCGCTGGCACGCGTGGATGCGGAGCGCGCCTCGGCAGCCGAGCGGCTGCGGGCCCAGGAGCTTGAAACCATCAACAACGTTGGGACCGAGGTCTCGGCGCAACTGGATCTGGATCAACTGGTTCAGTCCGTCACCGACGGTGCCACCCGCCTGGCCGGCGCCCAGGTCGGAGCCTTCTTCTACAACGCGGTCGACGAGCGTGGTGAGGCCTACACCTTGCACGCCCTGTCAGGTCCAGGTTCCGACATGTTCGCCGGGTTCCCCATGCCCCGCAATACAGCCTTGTTCAGCCCGACCTTCCGGGGCGAGACGGCCGTCCGATCCGACGACATCACCCAGGATCCGCGATACGGGCACAATGCACCGCATCGTGGCATGCCCCCCGGCCATCCCCCGGTCCGCAGTTACCTGGCGGTACCCGTGATTTCCCGGTCGGGAGAGACGCTCGGCAGCATCATCCTCGGACACGGCGAGCCCGGCGTTTTCACGGCCTACGTCGAGCGGCTGGTTGTCGGTCTTGCGGCACAGGCGGCCGTGGCGGTTGACAATGCCCGGCTGTTCGGCACCGTGCAGAAACAGGCGGAGCACCGCAAGCTGCTGATCAACGAGCTCAATCACCGGGTCAAGAACACCCTGGCCGCGGTACAGTCGATTGCCCGGCACACCTCGCGGTCGTGCTCCACGCCAGCAGCGTTCGTGCAGTCCTTCGAAGGGCGATTGCTGGCCCTGTCAAATGCCCATAACCTCCTCACGCGCGGCAACTGGGAAGGTGCGCCGCTGGTCGAACTCGCCCTGGCCGAACTGGCGCCCTATGGCCGTGGCCATGCCGTAATCGACGGCCCCGCCGTGTGGTTGCCGCCCCAGGATGCGGTTGCCCTGGGCATGGCCTTCCATGAACTGGCGACCAATGCCGCCAAGTACGGAGCCTTATCCGTACCGGACGGGCAGGTGCGGCTCGGGTGGTCGATCGTCGATGTGACGGGAGAATGCCGTCTCTCGGTCAGATGGGAGGAGGTTGGCGGACCTCCGGTCACGCCGCCGGCGCGGCGAGGATTCGGATCACAGCTCATTGGAGCTGGATTGGCCAACCAGCTGGACGGCAACGTCACCCTGGATTTCCCTCCCGCGGGTGCCAGGTGCGTGATCGATTTTCCCTTCGTTGGGAAAGCAACGGGATGACCGGAGTGCAGAGCCTGCAGGCGCTCAGGGTCCTTGTCGTCGAGGACGAGGTACTGGTCGCCATGGCCGTCCAGGAAACATTGGAACGCTTCGGGTGCGTCGTGGTCGGACCGGTCGGGCGGGTGCGGCGTGCCATGGAGCTCGTGGGAGCGGAGCTCGATGCAGCCGTGCTCGACGTCAACATTGCGGGTGAACGTGTGTTTCCCGTGGCCGAGGCGCTGACGTCCCGAGGCGTGCCGGTCGTGTTCACGACCGGGTATGGAACGGACGGAATCGACGGCGTCTTTCCCTCCAGCACCGTTCTTCAGAAGCCGTATCTGGATGCGACTCTCGCAGAAGCACTGGCCAAAGCGGTCGGACAAGCTCTCTGAACGAGCAGATACTCGTCATGTCGTCCGGTAGGCGACGAAGGTGAAGATCATGTCGACCGTCTCGCCGTCACTGGATAGCGGGAGGTGGATGCCGGCCGGTATAATCCTTCGTGGACCTCTCAGCGATGCCCATGCCGATGACGCGGTATCTGAAATCGAGCGGGTCGCGCAGAACATCGACCAGCATGATCCAGGGCAGAAGGTGCGGGATCTCGAACACCGGATCGAAATCCCGCCGGGCGGGCATTCTGCGCCCGGCAAGCTTGCTCTCCCAGTAGCCAAGCGCCTCGCGAATGATCGACGGCACGTTCGAGGCCAGCCCTCTTCGAACAAGGATATCATCGGACATGTCTTTTCACCGGCATTCCCGCCGTCCCTGTGCTGGCGTTCGCCACTGTGTTATAGAACGCCAGCACAGAGTCTGCCAACTTTACGTAAACGCTTTCAGTGAACCGCACCGGGTTTACCGGAGGCCGATTTGGTTGAGTCACGCTGCCCTGGCGACGTGCTCGGTTTGAGCATAGTAGCGCGCTTCGGCCTCGGCGGGTGGAATGTTGCCGATGGGTTCGAGCAGGCGCTGGTGGTTGAACCAGTCCACCCATTCCAGGGTGGCGAACTCGACGGCTTCCAGGGTGCGCCACGGTCCGCGGCGCCGGATCACCTCGGTCTTGTAGAGGCCGTTGATCGTCTCGGCCAAGGCATTGTACCGCCTTCGGCGTTAGCTAAAGCTCCATAGGAATCGCCAACGCTTCCCACGGAGGGCTCGACGCCAGCGTCGGTGAGACGCTCGGTGTACTTGATAGCGACATATTGCGACCCGCGATCGGAATGATGAATGAGACCGCTGCCTTTGGCAGGTCGGCGGTCGTGAAGCGCCTGCTCCAGGGCATCCAGCACGAAGCCGGCGTGGGCGGTGCCGGAGACCCGCCAGCCGACGATCCGCCGGGCAAAGGCGTCGATGACGAAGGCCACGTAGACGAAGCCCTGCCAAGTCGCCACATACGTGAAATCCGCCAGCCACAGGGTGTTCGGGCGGGGCGCCCGGAACTGACGGTTCACCCGGTCGAGCGGACACGGCGCCGCCAGGTCGCTTATCGTCGTCCGTACCGTCTTGCCGCGTGTCACCCCCTTCAGCCCCATACGCCGCATCAGGCGGGCTACCGTGCAACGCGCCACGGCAAGGCCTTCCCGCCGCAACTGCCGCCAGACCTTCCGGACCCCGTAGACCTGGAAATTCTCATCCCAGATCCGCCGGATAACCACGCTTATCTCGGCATCGCTTCGCCAGCGGGCCGGCGCCTTTGACGGGTCAGTCCGCCGGGCGGCATGGGCGCGGTAGGTCGACGGGGCGATCGGCAGCACCTTGCAGATCGGCTCGACCCCGTGGACGGCGCGCTGCTCGTCGATGAAGGCGATCATTTCCGGAACGGGCGGTCGAGCTCCGCCTGGGCGAAATACGCCGATGCCTTGCGAAGGATCTCGTTTGCCTGGCGCAGCTCACGGACTTCGCGCTCCAGCGCCTTGATCCGCTCCTGCTCGTCCGTTGTCGGACCAGGCCGCTTGCCCTGGTCGCGCTCGGCCTGCCGGACCCAGCCCCGCAGCGTCTCCGCCGTGCAGCGATCTTGGCCGCGATCGAGCTGATCGCCGCCCACTGCGACGCGTGCTCCCCTTCGTGATCGAACACCATCCGAACCGCGCGTTCGCGGACTTCAGGGGCGTACTTGGGTGATGCCTGTTTCGTCATGATGACCCCAGTCTCTCAAGAAATGGGGCCTCCGGTAAACCCGGCGCGGTTCACAGGTCCTCCAGGATGATGTCGAGGAATTCGTCCTCGTATCCGACATCGTCGCGCGTCTCCTGGTAAATCTGCATCTTCGCGAGAAGGCCAGCGAGCGTGACGGGATGCGCGTCGACGATCGTGCCAAGAACCTCGCCATACTCTTCGCAGATGTCGTCCAGCTCCAGCTCCAAAGCCCACGCATCGGTCGACTGATAGCGCTCCTGCCAAGCGGAGCGAGCTGCAAGATCACTCTCCGGAAATTCCCCGATCACGGGGATGGCCTGTTCGTATGCCGCAGCGATCCGGCCCTGATGCGCGGCGATGATCTCGGTCATCTCGCGATAACGCGCGCACGCAGCGAAGATGAACTCGTCACCGCCAGCAGGCACCGCAGTGGAGAGTGTGGGCGGAGCGAAGCCCGCAGCAGCGACAGTGCTGACGGCCGCAGTCGATGCTGCAGCGACGGAGCAGAACGCGCGACGGGACAGGCTTGAAGTGATGTGCATGCTCAGTTCCTTTCGACGGGACACGATGACATGAGTGTTGGAGCGCCCGGTGGTTCGAAACCGCAATGAGCAAGCGGCCCGCTGTCCTTTGGCTGGAGGGGTGAGACCTCCAACTTGGACATGCGACAGCGGCCACCGGACAGAAACTGGATAGCATGTTTGAACCTGCTCATTGGGTGCCTTTCGACGGGCACAAACAGGGTACAACGAGGGACTCAGGGCAGCGATGATTCATCGGAGGTAGTCGATGGTCTTCCATCGAAAACTCGATGGACAGCCGATGATCAAAATGCATCGCCATCGGGAAAACGGATTCTGTGAGAACCACATAACCGATCGCGAATAGGGTTTTATCTTGTACTCAGATCCCTTCTATTCCTCTCCTCCTCGGTTGATCTCAATCGATGGCATTCGCATATCAATGTTGCAGTATTTGGATAAAAAGTTCCACAGAGTGAACCCAAACTGCCAGAGAAAGGATATCTCGACACCTATCATGACACTGGCCCCCGTTCTGAACCGCAATCCATCCTGAAATGCCCACCCAGGTAAACCGGGGATTTGCCCCCGGAGAACCGGGAGATCGAAGGGTTAACCGGGGGGCAAAAACCCTTGGTCCTCCTCATTCACGCGCCGATCGCCGGGGTTTATTTTTATCCTGTCACCTCACTCCGATACCGCTCCCCACATGTTGGGAAGGCACACCTTGCGGCCGGAGGGCGGGATGGTGCCGTCCAGACCGTTACCGACGTCATCCACGAAGCTCTTGCCGAGCTGTTTCGACGGGAGGACGGATGCCCGGTCCTGGACCACTTGGCGGCTGATCTGAACACCGTTCGGACGATCATCGAGCGCATGGAAGAGCAGCAGACCAAGACGCTGGTCGGGCTATGTGAGGAGGTCTCCGACCTGCGAAACCAGATCAGCGAACTGGCACAAAGGGTCGAACAACTCACCACCATCGTGGAGGCAAAACGCACCGAACATCCGCAGCAGCAGAGCGGTGCGTCCGGGCAATGAGGGCAGTCACCCGCCGCTCCCCATCAGCCATGTGACTCACCAGAAGGCTGCCGCCGTAACACCACTGCGCGTGCCGTGTTGTCGCACAACGTGGTTCCCATTCCCCGCGGCAGCTTCATGACTAGACGCGTTAGCCAAAGCATCTCTCTCACTCCAGAGCTCAACCGCTTCGTCCAGGCCCAGGTAGCGTCAGGCAGTTACCAGACCGCTAGCGAAGTCATCCGCGACGGGCTGCGCCTGCTCCAGGAGCGAACACCGGACCGAACGCGCCCGGTCACCGGCTTCACCATCCCGGTCGGTGATCATGACGCCTGATGTCGGTCATGCAGATGGCTCCTGGCTGGTCGGCGGTGGCGCCATGGGGACGCTGATACGGGCGCACAACTGGTCCGGCACCCCTCTCGGTCCCACCGAGGCTTGGCCGCAGAGCCTGAAGACAGCGGTCGGCATCATGCTCAGCACCAAGCACCCGGTTTTCATCTTCTGGAGTTCTGAGGTAAGCGATGCGAATGCACCCTTCTTCCCGGAACCGGGTCTGTGAGCGAGATTACGCGCGGGTTCACTGAGCACGGAGGGGGCGATGGAGGATGGCGTCAGGCTTCATGCCAGGCTTGAAGCCATGGATGAAGACGGGCCGTATCGGCGGGTCGAGGTGATCACGGGACGGCGTCAACGGCGCGTGTGGACGGCACAGGAGAAGGCGCGCATCGTGGCGGAGAGCGCGGTGCCGGGCGCCAACATCTCCGAGGTCGCGCGGCGGAACGGGGTGAACCGCGGCCTGCTCACGGTCTGGCGCCGGGAGGCAGGTGCGGTCCCGGAAGCGACCCCGGCGCAGACGCCGCTGTTCGTTCCGGTCACGGTGGTCGAGGAGCCTGCGCCCGCTCCTCCGCGGGACCGGCGTCAAGCATCCCGGGAGACGGCGCCGGGCCGGATCGAGATGGATCTGCGCAGCGGGCGGTTGGTGTTCCACGGCGCCGTCGATCCCGGCCTCGCCGCGGCGGTCGTCGCGGCCGCCCGAGGGCGGGGATGATCACGCCGCGTCCCGACCTCAAGGTCGTGCTCGCCACGCAGCCGATCGATTTCCGCAAAGGGGTCCACGGCCTGGTCGCCCTGGTGGCCGAGGCGCTGAAGGCGGATCCCTACTGCGGTGACGTCTTCGTCTTCCGCTCCAAGCGCAAGGACCGGCTCAAGCTCCTGGTTTGGGACGGTAGCGGATTGATCCTCGCAACGAAGTGGCTGGAGGACGGCGGATTCCCCTGGCCGCCGGTCCGGGACGGCGCGGTCCGGCTGAGCGCGGTCCAGTTCGCGCTGCTGCTCGACGGACTGGAGTGGCGCGCGGCCGCGCCGCCACCCGTGAAGACGCCCCGGTGGATGGGCTGAAGGCGTTGATCCGTCTGGGATGCTGCCGGCTTTTGCGGTATGCTCCGGGGCATGGCCGAGCCTCCCGACCCGCTCCCCGCAGACCCCGCCGAACTGGTCCGGATCATCCGTGATCTGGAGGCCAGGAACGCGGATCTGCAGGCGCAGGTGAAGACCCTGAAGGCGATGATCTTCGGGGCGAAGTCGGAGAGGGCCGCGATGATCGACCCGGAGCAGGGCGTCCTCGATCTCGGCGACCTCGCCGTCGAGGCGGCTCCGGCCGCCAACGACAACGCGGACCGCACGTCCGGGAAGCCGCGGCGGCACCCGCGCCGTCCGGCGAACCGGAATGTTGGAGCTCTGCCCCGGCATCTGCCGCGGGTCGAGACGACTATCGAGCCGGAGAGCACCGCGTGCCCGTGCTGCGCCGGGCCGATGCACCGGATCGGCGAGGACGTCGCCGAGGCGCTGGACGTGATCCCGGCCCTTGTGCGCGTCCTGCGCACCATCCGGCCGAAGTATGCCTGCCGATGCTGCCGCGGCACCCTGGTCCAGGCCGCCGCCAGGCCGCGCGTGGTGGACGGCGGCATGGCCACCACCGCGCTGGTCGCCCACGTGGTGGTGGCGAAGTTCGCCTGGCACCTGCCGCTGTACCGGCAGTCCCGGATGTTCGCCGGCCAGGGCATCGCGCTGGACCGGACGACGCTGGTGTTCTGGGTTCGCCGGGCGGCGTGGTGGCTGAAGCCGCTGTACGAGCGGCTGCTGCTCTACATCCGATCCCAGGAGCGGGTGTTCTGCGACGAGACGCCGTTGCCCCGGTTGGATCCCGGACGGGGCCGCACCAGGATCTGCCAGCTGTGGGCCCAGGCGGTGGACGACCGCCCCTGGCAGGGACCGGCCCGACCGGCGGTCGGCTACGTGTTCGCCGAGGGGCGGGACACGGCGGCGATCCAGGACCAGCTGGCGGGCCTCGACGGGCTTCTCCAGGTGGACGGCTACGCGGCCTACAAGGCGCTCGTCCGCCGCCGGAGGCGGGCGACGATCCGGCTCGTCTTCTGCCTGAGCCATGCCCGCCGCAAGTTCGTGGCGGTGTTCAGGACGACCCGGTCGGAGGTGGCGCGGGAAGTGATCGGGCGCCTCGGTGAGGTCTACGCCATCGAGGCACGCATCCGCGGCACGACGGCGGAGACCCGCCTGCGGGTCCGGCAGGACCGGTCCCGGCCGATCCTGGAAGCTCTGAAGGTCCGGCTGATGGCGGTGCGGGCGGAGATCTCCGGCCAGTCGAGCCTGGCCAAGGCGATCGCCTACACCCTGGGTCACTGGGACGGGCTGGTCGCCTTCCTCGAGGACGGCCGCATCGAGGTGGACACCAACACCGTGGAGAGACTGATGCGCCCGATCGGGTTGGGCCGCAAGAACGCCCTGTTCGCCGGCTCCGCGGCGGGCGGCCGGGACTGGGCGATCCTCGCCTCGCTGATCAACAGCGCCAAGCTGAACGGCCTCGACCCGTTCTCCTACCTGGCCGACGTGCTGGAGCGCATCGTGTCGGGTGCCGTGAAGGCCAACGATCTCGACCGCCTGCTGCCGTGGGCATGGAAAGCCGAGCGGGGCGCCGATGCCGGGACGGTCCGGGCGGCGCCGGTGTCGCGGCTGGACGGCCTCGACGGCTACCTGACCGCCGTGCTGATCGGGCCGAAGTTCCTCGATCCGCGGATCTGGCTCGGCGACCTGCTGGGCGACCACGCCCTGCTCGCCGCGGAGAGCAGCCGGGAGCACCGGGCCGTCCAGGCCGTGGCGGACCACCATAACCGCCTGTCGGAGACGATGGCGCAGTTCCCCGGCCTGTACCGGCCGCATCTGGCGCCGCACCACGCAGGAGGGCTGGACCCGATCTTCTGGTCCCTCGGGTTCCTGGTGGCCACCCGGCTGGCGCCGCGCGCCTGGAAGAGCGTGACCAACCCGGGCAAACCGGAACATGCTCCGTTCCAGGCCCTGGGCCCCGTGCTGTTCGGCACGGCGGCTATCGCCGAGGCCGACGTCCCGGCCGTAGCCAAGGCCATCCTGGAGTTGCGCGAACACTTCAAGGCCCGCCGCAACCGATCCATGCGGTGATCACGCAGCCAAAGGCCAAGGGTCCGCTCGCATCGCTTACGTTCTGAGCACATCTGCCTCTACAACGACGCCTACGCCGCCTCGCTCGGTCCTGAGAAACATCCCTCCATTCTGGGAGCTCCGGGCCGGCAGGCCTGGCCGGACGCTTGGCCCGTCATCGGGCCGCAGATCGTAAGCGATGCGAGCGGACCCTTGGCCTTTGGCTGCGCGATCACCGCATGGATCTGTTGCGGCGGGCCTTGAAGTGTTCGCGCAAGTCCAGGATGGCCTTGGCTACGGCCGGGACGTCGGCCTCGGCGATGGCCGCCGTGCCGAACAGCACGGGGCCCAGGGCCTGGAACGGAGCGTGTTCCGGTTTGCCCGGGTTGGTCACGCTCTTCCACGCGCGCGGCGCCAGCCGGGTGGCCACCAGGAACCCAAGCGACCAGAAGATCGGGTCCAGCCCTCCTGCGTGGTGCGGCGCCAGGTGCGGCCGGTACAGGCCGGGGATATCCCGCGACAATCAAGGTGAGAACGGAGCGTCAATCTGGATGAGAAAGTGTCGCCAGCGCCGTGCCGGAGTGAGGGCGTAGCCCGATCGGAGGCACGGCGCTGGCGACGGTGTGATCCTTGATCGGATCACGCCGTCTGGCGGTCGCGATGGTCTGAGCAATGATGGGTCTCTTCACGCCGCTGAGGAGCCCGCCGTTGCCCGGCCGACACGTCACCGATCGCCAGATGAGGTTGTACATGAAGTTTCGCCAAACTAACGATCCGGCCGTAGCGGGAGCCAAGGCCGGTTTCAGCACGGCCACGGCCTACCGGATCGAGACCGATCCTCAACTCCCGTCACGGACCAAGCAGCCCCGCGGGCGTCGTCGCCCCGATCCGCTCGCCGCCGTCTGGGACGGCGAGATCCTGCCAATGCTCCGCGCGGCCCCGGCTCTGCGCCCGGTCGGTGTGCTGGAGGAGATCCTGCGCCGGCATCCCGAGCTGGGGCCGGCCATCCGACGCACGCTCGAACGCCGGATACGCTCCTGGCGGGCGGTCCATGGGCCGGAGAGGGAGGTGATCTTTCGTCAGGAGCATCCCCCGGGCTTGCAGGGCCTGTCCGATTTCACCGACGTGGTGGAACTGGGCGTCCACATCGCCGGCACGCCCTTCGAACACAGGCTCTATCATTTCCGTCTGGCGTTCTCCGGCTGGGAGCATGTCCATGTCGTGCTGGGCGGGGAGAGCTTCGTGGCTCTGGCCGAGGGCTTGCAGAACGCCCTGTGGGCGCTCGGCGGGGTTCCAGCCGAGCATCGCAGCGACAGCCTGTCGGCCGCCTTCCGCAACCTCGACCGCGACGCCCGCGAAGACCTGACCCGACGCTACGATGCCCTATGCGTCCACTACGGCATGACCCCGACGCGCAACAACACCGGCGTCGCCCACGAGAACGGCGCCATTGAAAGTCCGCACGGCCATCTGAAGAAGGCCCTGGAGGACGCCCTGCTGCTGCGCGGCAGCCGCGATTTCACCGACCTGCCGGGCTACCGGCGCTTTATCGATGAACTCGTCGGCCGCCGCAACGCGCGCCAGGGCAAGCGGATCGACCTGGAGCGCGCCGCCCTCAAGGCCCTGCCGGAGCGCCGGACCGGCGACTTCGAGGACGCCCTCGTCACGGTGACCTCGAGCGGCGGCTTCACCCTGCGCAAGGTGTTCTACACGGTGCCCTCGCGGCTGATCGGTCACCGCCTGCGGGTCCGGCTGTACGACGACCGGCTCGAGTGCTTCCTCGGCGCGACCCCTGTGATGACCGTTCCGCGCGGGCGCTCCCATCCCAGCGGCAAGCACGGTCATGTGGTGGACTATCGCCACGTCATCCATGCCCTGAAGCGCAAGCCCATGGCGCTGCTCAACCTCGTCTACCGCGACCAGCTCTTCCCACGCGCCGCCTATGCCGGCGCCTTTGACGCGCTGCTCGCCGCACAGCCCGACCGCAAGGCCTGCCAGATCATGGTCGGCCTGTTGGCGCTGGCCCACGAGCGGGGCTGCGAGGCCGGCCTCGCCCAGGCGCTCGACCAGGATCTCGCGGCCGGCCGGCTGCCCGATCTCAGGACCCTGGAAGCCCGCTTCGCACCCGATCCCGCCCGCGTTCCGGACGTCACCGTCGCGCTGACGCCACTGTCCGATTATGACGAACTGGGCACCGTCCAACTCGTTGGAGATGCCGCATGAAGACTACCGATCCCGTCGATGCCGCCCGCCTGGAGCTGATGCTGACCGAACTCCGCCTGCCGGCGATCAAGCTCCTGTGGTCCCGGTTCGCCGACCAGGCCGACAAGGAAGGCTGGCCGGCGGCCCGCTTCCTGGCGGCCCTGAGCGAACATGAGATCGCCGAGCGCGACCGGCGCCGCATCGAGCGGCACCTCGTCGACGCGCGGCTGCCGGTCGGCAAGACCCTGGAGAGCTTCGACTTTGACACCGTGCCCATGGTCGGCAAGGCTCAGGTCATGGCGCTCGCGGCCGGCGACAGCTGGCTTGAAAAAGGAGCCAATCTGATTCTTTTTGGGCCGCCTGGTACCGGGAAGAGTCATCTGTCCGCCGCTCTCGGCCTCGCCCTGGTCGAAAACGGCTGGCGCGTCCTGTTCACCCGGACCACCGACCTCGTCCAGAAGCTTCAGATCGCGCGCCGCGATCTGGCGCTCGCGGCGGCAATCGACAAGCTCGACAAGTACCATCTCCTGATCCTCGACGACATCGCCTACATCAGCAAGGATCAGGCCGAAACCTCGGTCCTGTTCGAACTGATCAGCGCCCGCTACGAACGCCGATCCATGCTCATCACCGCCAATCAGCCCTTCGGCGACTGGAACAGGATCTTCCCCGATCCCGCCATGACGCTCGCCGCCATCGACCGCCTTGTTCATCACTCGACGATCCTCGAGATGAACGTCGAAAGCTATCGCCGGCGAACCGCCCTCGAGCAAAAACGGGGCCGGGGTCGCCCCGCCGCCCACGCGACGCCCAAATCCACCTCTTGATTGTCGCGCCGCGTCAATCAGGCCAAAACCTCAACCACGCTCTTGCTCTTCCTGTAAACAGCGGCAATCATGCTTCCACTGCGACCGCTGTTTCTCATCCAGATTGTCGCTCGCTTCTCATCCAGATTGTCGCGCTACACGGGGAACTGCGCCATCGTCTCCGACAGGCGGTTATGGTGGTCCGCCACGGCCTGGACGGCCCGGTGTTCCCGAGTGCTCTCCGCGGCGAGCAGGGCGTGGTCGCCCAGCAGGTCGCCGAGCCAGATCCGCGGATCGAGGAACTTCGGCCCGATCAGCACGGCGGTCAGGTAGCCGTCGAGGCCGTCCAGGCGCGACACCGGCGCCGCCCGGCCCCGCAGGTACGCTTCGAGCTCCTCCGCGTCCAGCATCGTCCTGGGCGCCGCCGGCCCGGTCTGCGCAGCGGGCTCGGCCGTCATGCCGCCCGGACCGTCCCGGCATCGGCGTCCCGCTCGGCTTTCCATGCCCACGGCAGCAGGCGGTCGAGGTCGTTGGCCTTCACGGCACCCGACACGATGCGCTCCAGCACGTCGGCCAGGTAGGAGAACGGGTCGAGGCCGTTCAGCCTGGCGCTGTTGATCAGCGAGGCGAGGATCGCCCAGTCCCGGCCGCCCGCCGCGGAGCCGGCGAACAGGGCGTTCTTGCGGCCCAACCCGATCGGGCGCATCAGTCTCTCCACGGTGTTGGTGTCCACCTCGATGCGGCCGTCCTCGAGGAAGGCGACCAGCCCGTCCCAGTGACCCAGGGTGTAGGCGATCGCCTTGGCCAGGCTCGACTGGCCGGAGATCTCCGCCCGCACCGCCATCAGCCGGACCTTCAGAGCTTCCAGGATCGGCCGGGACCGGTCCTGCCGGACCCGCAGGCGGGTCTCCGCCGTCGTGCCGCGGATGCGTGCCTCGATGGCGTAGACCTCACCGAGGCGCCCGATCACTTCCCGCGCCACCTCCGACCGGGTCGTCCTGAACACCGCCACGAACTTGCGGCGGGCATGGCTCAGGCAGAAGACGAGCCGGATCGTCGCCCGCCTCCGGCGGCGGACGAGCGCCTTGTAGGCCGCGTAGCCGTCCACCTGGAGAAGCCCGTCGAGGCCCGCCAGCTGGTCCTGGATCGCCGCCGTGTCCCGCCCCTCGGCGAACACGTAGCCGACCGCCGGTCGGGCCGGTCCCTGCCAGGGGCGGTCGTCCACCGCCTGGGCCCACAGCTGGCAGATCCTGGTGCGGCCCCGTCCGGGATCCAACCGGGGCAACGGCGTCTCGTCGCAGAACACCCGCTCCTGGGATCGGATGTAGAGCAGCAGCCGCTCGTACAGCGGCTTCAGCCACCACGCCGCCCGGCGAACCCAGAACACCAGCGTCGTCCGGTCCAGCGCGATGCCCTGGCCGGCGAACATCCGGGACTGCCGGTACAGCGGCAGGTGCCAGGCGAACTTCGCCACCACCACGTGGGCGACCAGCGCGGTGGTGGCCATGCCGCCGTCCACCACGCGCGGCCTGGCGGCGGCCTGGACCAGGGTGCCGCGGCAGCATCGGCAGGCATACTTCGGCCGGATGGTGCGCAGGACGCGCACAAGGGCCGGGATCACGTCCAGCGCCTCGGCGACGTCCTCGCCGATCCGGTGCATCGGCCCGGCGCAGCACGGGCACGCGGTGCTCTCCGGCTCGATAGTCGTCTCGACCCGCGGCAGATGCCGGGGCAGAGCTCCAACATTCCGGTTCGCCGGACGGCGCGGGTGCCGCCGCGGCTTCCCGGACGTGCGGTCCGCGTTGTCGTTGGCGGCCGGAGCCGCCTCGACGGCGAGGTCGCCGAGATCGAGGACGCCCTGCTCCGGGTCGATCATCGCGGCCCTCTCCGACTTCGCCCCGAAGATCATCGCCTTCAGGGTCTTCACCTGCGCCTGCAGATCCGCGTTCCTGGCCTCCAGATCACGGATGATCCGGACCAGTTCGGCGGGGTCTGCGGGGAGCGGGTCGGGAGGCTCGGCCATGCCCCGGAGCATACCGCAAAAGCCGGCAGCATCCCAGACGGATCAACGCCTTCAGCCCATCCACCGGGGCGTCTTCACGGGTGGCGGCGCGGCCGCGCGCCACTCCAGTCCGTCGAGCAGCAGCGCGAACTGGACCGCGCTCAGCCGGACCGCGCCGTCCCGGACCGGCGGCCAGGGGAATCCGCCGTCCTCCAGCCACTTCGTTGCGAGGATCAATCCGCTACCGTCCCAAACCAGGAGCTTGAGCCGGTCCTTGCGCTTGGAGCGGAAGACGAAGACGTCGCCGCAGTAGGGATCCGCCTTCAGCGCCTCGGCCACCAGGGCGACCAGGCCGTGGACCCCTTTGCGGAAATCGATCGGCTGCGTGGCGAGCACGACCTTGAGGCCGGGACGCGGCGTGATCATCCCCGCCCTCGGGCGGCCGCGACGACCGCCGCGGCGAGGCCGGGATCGACGGCGCCGTGGAACACCAGCCGCCCGCTGCGCAGATCCATCTCGATCCGGCCCGGCACCGTCTCCCGGGATGCTTGACGCCGGTCCCGCGGAGGAGCGGGCGCAGGCTCCTCGACCACGGTGACCGGGACGAACAGCGGCGTCTGCGCCGGCATCGCTTCCGGGACGGCACCTGCCTCCCGGCGCCAGACCGTGAGCAGGCCGCGGTTCACTCCGTTCCGCCGCGCGATCTCGGAGATGTTGGCGCCCGGTACCGCGCTCTCCGCCACGATGCGCGCCTTCTCCTGCGCCGTCCACACGCGCCGTTGACGCCGTCCCGTGATCACCTCGACCCGCCGATACGGCCTGTCTTCATCCTTGGCTTCAAGCCTGGGATGAAGCCTGACGCCATCCTCCATCGCCCCCTCCGTGCCCCGTGAACCCGCGCGTAATCTCGCTCACAGACCCGGTTCCGGGAAGAAGGGTGCACTCGCATCGCTTACCGCAGATCAGCCAGGTCATGGCGGGCGGCGAGCCGACCTGGCATGAGAACCAGCTGGTTCCAATCATCCGCAACGGCCGGCGCGAAGACGTCTACTGGACCTACAGCTACGGACCTATCAACGACGCCAGCGCACTCAATGGTGTCGGCGGTGTCCTGGTCCTCTGCACGGAGACCACCCAGGTGGTTGTTTCCCGGCGCACGAGCGAAGAACGCTTCAGGACTCTGGCGAAAGCCAGTTCCGAAGTCTTTTACCGTATGAGCCCGGATTGGACCGAGATGCGCCAACTTTAT